>JAYKHG010000037.1:0-2537 GCA_035284825.1 Cyanobacteriota bacterium | reverse complement strand
CGGGCTGCCTCCTCCAGGTTGCCGATGGTGGCGCTGATGGCCCACCGCCGCAGGCCTGGCCTCTGGCGACTGAGCCAACTCAGGCATAGCTCGGTCTGACTCCCCCGCTTGCTGCCCATGAGCTCGTGCCACTCATCGATCACCACCCCCTGCAGGGCTGAAAACAGCCTCTCGGCATCAGGCGAGGCCAACAGCAGGGCGAGGGATTCTGGAGTGGTGATCAGGACGTGGGGAGGTCGGTTGCGCTGCCGGGTCCGTTCGCTGCTTGGGGTGTCTCCGTTTCGCAGACCCACTCGAATCGGCCAGCCCATGGCGGTGATCGGTGTTTCAATCGCCAGCTGCAGATCCCTGCTGAGGGCCCGCAGCGGAGTGATGACCAGCAGTCGCAGGCCCGTGGGATCCCCCTGTCGCCGACGTTCCTCCACCAGCTCAGCCAATGGACCCATGACAGCGGCATAGGTTTTGCCCGAGCCCGTCGGCACTTGAATCAGGCCACTGTTGCCGTCAAGGTATGCGCGCCAGCATTGGCGTTGAAAGGGCTGCGGTTGCCATCCCTGCTGGCCAAACCAGGCTTCGATCGGAGCCAGGATTCCAGGTTGCACCCTATTGGCTCCCTCCGGAAGCCTCTGGCGCCGCCGATGTCGTTGGGACCATCAAGGCCAGCGCATCTTCGAGGGTGTTGGCTTCCCTGGCCAGCTTGTCTGTCCGCCAGCGACTGATCCGTGGAAAGCGCACCGCCAACCCACTGCGATGCCTGCTGGAGGGTTGGATCCCCTCGAACGCCAGCTCGAACACCAGCTCTGGTTCCACGGCCCTCACGGGACCAAAACGCTGCAGAGTATGCCTGCGAATCCACTGATCCAGCCGCTGGATCTCCGCGTCATCCAATCCGGAGTAGGCCTTGGCAAAGGTCACCAGCTGGGGGGGAGGCTGGTCGTCGGGGGGAGATTGTGCTGCGTCGCCCCAGGGCCGATCCCACAGCCCGAAGGTGTAGTCCGTCAAGAGATTCGCCCTGCGCCCGCTGCCAGCCTGGGCGTAGAGCAACACCGCATCGAGCCGATGGGGCTCCAGCTTGTGTTTCCACCAGTGCCCCCGACGCCGGCCGCTCAGGTAGGGGGCCTCTCGGTGCTTCAGCATCACCCCTTCGGCGCCCTCAGAGCGGGCCCGATCCCGTAAGGAATTGAGCTCCTGCCAGTGGGAGAGGGGCAGCACAGGGGCCAACCGGAGCAAACCCGGGAGCCCCCTGCTGTGAAGGTGATGGAGCAGTCGTCTGCGCTCCTCCAATGGTTTGGTCCGCTGGTCGTTGCCCTCCAGTTCCAGTAGGTCATAGATCACATAGGAGGCGGGAGCTTGGGCCACCAGGGCACGCCCCGGTGCCAGCCGTCCGAGCCGGCGTTGAAGGGCAGCGAAGGGACGGGGATGGGGCTCCCCCGCCCCCCAGATCACCAGCTCGCCATCCAGCACGACCCCATCGGGGAGTTCGAGGGCCGCGCTGGTCAGATCTGGAAAGCTGGCGTTGATGAGATCTTCTCCCCGGCTCCAGAGGAACACCGACCCCTGCCGATGGATCAGCTGGCAGCGAATGCCGTCGTATTTCCATTCCACTTGCCAGTGGCTGGGGGAGGTGGCCGCAAGAATCCCCTCCTCCAGGGGCGATGCGAGAAAGAATGGATAGGGGCGGCTGGGGGGGATGACGCCTGTGTCGACGGGGGTCAACAGCGCCCCCCAGGCTTCTGCTGTGGGTTGAGTACGACCCATCAATCGGTGCTTCAAGGTGGCGTTGTCAAGCCCGCTGAGCCTGGAAAGGGCCCGGATGACGAGCCCCTCGCTCACCCCAACCCGCAGGCCACCGGTGAGCAGTTTGTTGACCACCAGCAGCTGGGTTCTGGTCAGGCCTGCCCAGCAGGCCTGAACGGCCTCTGTCTGGGTCTGCCCCTGAAGGTTGGCAAGGGCCGGTAGGCGGTGCTCCATCCACTCCTGAAGGGATTCACCCTCTGCGGCGTGGATTGCGCATGGATCACGGGGGGAGGGAAGGGTGGGCTCCCAAAGCAGGCTGATGGTTTCTGCCGAATCCCCCACATGCCGGTAGCACTCGTCAAAAAGCCAGGCGGGCCAGGGGGTGCCCGTGAGGCAGATCTCGCGCAAGCGACGCCCTGTGATCAGCCGACGCTTCTGGCGTCCGAGCAGGACATGGAGGGCCCAAGCCCCATCGGCGGCAGCACAGGACCGAAAGAAGTGATGCAGTGCGGCGACTTTGGCTTCGGTTCCAAGGGTTTCATCGAGGGTATGAAAGAGATGGCAAAAAGCCTCCATCTCCTCAAGAAGGAGGACGATCTTGTTTCTTGAACAGGCCCTCAGCGTAGGTTTTGTTCTCCCTTAACAATTCGACGCTTCTTGGGCGCAGCAGGCGACGCAGGGGGGTGGATTGACCAGGTTTGTTATAGCCTATTGCAGCAAAGCCAAGGGAGTAGGCAAGGGAAAGAAAGCCATCCCGAAACAGTGGAAGAATGATTCTTTGCAGGGCATTACTCTTGCTT
>JAYKHG010000036.1:0-2642 GCA_035284825.1 Cyanobacteriota bacterium | reverse complement strand
TGAGCTTCTGGAATCTCCTCTTCGCCACGGCGGCCATCTTCGTGGCCATTATCTTCGGCCAGGTGGAGGCGGGCCTGGCGGAGCCCTACGGCGCCTCCCGGTCGATCCTTGATTGGCACAGCACCCTCGGCTGGTCGCTGGCGGGGGTGCTCTCGCTGCTTACCGGCTGGCGCTATGTGCTTCGCAGTCGCGACCCCCGCCACCTGCCGCTGCCTTTTCTGGCTGCTGGAGGGGTGCTCGCCCTCCTCGTGGTGGTGCAGGTGACCCTGGGCAACCAGCTGATCTGGGTGTACGGGCTCCACACGGTGCCCGTGGTGGAAGCCCAGCGGGCGGGGCTGGTGGGATGAGCACCGCCCTTCTTGCCATGGCGCCCATCAACCAGCTGGCCCCCAGCCTGGGGCCCAACGACCTGCCCTATGCCCTGCCGATCCACCCCAACTTGGTGCATTTCACGATCGGCCTGTTTGTGATCGCCATCGCCTTCGATATCGCCGGTGCCCTCTATCCGGTGGAGAAGAGAGTGTTTCGTTTCCTGGCGCTGCCGGTGACCCGGGAAGGCTTTCACGATGTGGGCTGGTACAACCTGCTGGCCTGCGCGGTGGTGAGCTTTTTCACCGTGGCCGCAGGTTTCTTTGAGATGCTGCTGGCGGTTCCCATCGACGGGGTGAAAAGCACCATCGGGCTTCAAAGCATGGAGACGATGCTCTGGCACGGCGTGGGGGGAGTGGCCATCCTCCTGGCGATCGTGGCCATGGCCATCTGGCGGGGATTCCAGCGGTTCCTCTGGCGCAAGGACATGGGCCGACAGGTGCAGTGGCTCTACCTGCTGGTGGGCCTGGGGCTGTTTCCGGTGCTCGGCCTGCACGGAACCCTCGGCGCCGAGCTGGCCGCCGAATTTGGGGTGCATATCACCGCAGACCAGCTCCTGGCGTCCGGCCAGAATCTTCGGGAGGTCTTGCCATGACGTCCGCATCCCCCCAACAAATCGGCAAGCCGATGCTCACCCTGGTTTTGGTGGGGTTGGCCCTGGTGGTGAACCTGGCCCTCAGCCTTTGGATGAGAGCCCAAGTGCCGTCCTGGCTTCCCGTGCAAGCCTCCTCGGCCGCTCCAGTGGTGGATGAACTTTTCGCCCTCGAAACGGCCATCGGCACCTTCCTCTTCCTGGGGTGCGTGGAGGTGATCCTGTGGACCTTGCTCTTCAACCGCGGTGCGAAATACGACCTGGAGAACGGTGCCCCGATCGAGGGCAACTGGAATCTGGAGATCGTCTGGACCGTGGTGCCTTTGATCACCGTGATGGCCATCGCGTGGCACAGCATCGGAGTCAATGGCACCCTGGCCACCCTGGGGGGCAAGGAACGGGTGCGGGACGACGCCCAAGCCCTTCGGCTGGCCGGTGGGGCCGAGGCGGGCCCTGCGGCCCTCGGGCCCGTGCAGGTGATCGCCCGGCAATGGTCCTGGGAGTTCGTTTACCCGGGAGGGATTCGCAGTGCTGAACTCCATTTGCCGGTGGACCGACCCGTGAGTTTTGAACTGGTGTCGCTGGATGTGATCCACGGGTTCTTTGTCCCCGCCTTCCGGTTAAAGCAGGACATCATTCCCGGCAGCGTGATCCGCTACCGCCTTACCCCCACCCGGATCGGCCGCTACCGGCTGCGGGATTCGATGTTCAGCGGCGGCTACTTCTCCTCCAACCAAACCGATGTGGTGGTGGAGTCCGCCGATGATTTCGCCGCCTGGCTGAAGCAGGCCCCCCGCCAACCCCTGGCGCCCAGCTGGAATCCGGCCACGGAACAGCATCAGCGGCGGCTGGCCAATGGCAACAGGGGTTGGCCCATCGTGCCGCCGGCGCCCCCCCCTGAAGTGAACGTGGGCCTAGATCCCGCCAGCAGCCACGAAGCCTGAACCACCAGCTCGCCAAAGACTGAAACCCCGCCCGGCTTTCCCATGAGTTCCACCGCCAGCTACGACCCCCGCGTGCTTCGGGCGCCCCACCCGGTGCCCGGCGCCCCCAACAACTGGAAGCGCTTCTTCACCTTCAACACCGATGCCAAGGTGATCGGCATCCAATACATCGCCCTGGCCCTCTTTTTCCTGCTGGTGGGCGGGCTGCTGGCCATGATCATGCGGGGTGAGCTGATCACACCCCCTGCCGATCTGGTGGATCCCAGCGTTTACAACGCCCTGTTCACCATGCATGGAACGGTGATGCTGTTCCTGTTTTTGTTTCCGGTGCTCAACGGCTTCAACAACCTGTTGATCCCCCCCATGATCGGCGCCCCCGACATGGCCTTCCCCAAGCTCAACGCCATTGCCTTTTGGCTCTTTCCCGTCTTCGGCCTGCTGCTGATGGCCAGCTTCTTCCTGCCCAGCGGTCCCTCCGCCTCGGGCTGGTGGGCCTATCCGCCCGTCAGCACCCAAAATCCCCTAGGGCAGTTCGTGAACGGCCAGTTCATTTGGATCCTGGCGGTGGCCCTCTCGGGAATCTCCTCGATCATGGGCGCGGTGAACTTTGTCACCACCATCGTGCGCATGCGGGCGCCGGGGATGACCTGGTTCAAGATGCCGATCTTTTGCTGGACCGCCCTCGCAGCCCAGATCATCCAGCTGGTGGGGCTGCCGGTGCTCACGGGCGGCGCGGT
>JAYKHG010000035.1:0-6114 GCA_035284825.1 Cyanobacteriota bacterium | reverse complement strand
GGCCAGGGAGGCGGCGGACATCGTGCTGCTGGATGACAACTTTGCCACCCTCGTGACGGCCATCCGCTATGGGCGCTCGGTGGTGGCCAACATCGGCAAGTTCATCACCTATGTGCTCGCCTCCAATGTGCCCGAAGTGGCGCCATTCCTGGCGATGGTGGTGTTTCGGCTGCCGGCCGCCCTCACCGTGCTGCAAATCCTTGCGGTCGACCTCGGGACCGACCTCTTGCCAGCGCTGGGGCTGGGAAGTGAGCCACCGGAGCCCCAGACCATGGGCCAGCCCCCACGCCTTCGGGGCCTCCCCCTGTTGAACCGAGCCGTGATGGTGCGGGCCTATCTGGTGTTGGGGCTCACGGAGGCGGCCCTGTCCCTGGGCGGCTACCTGAAGGTGTGGCGGGACCATGGCGTGACCCTCCCCCAGCTGCGGGAGCTGGCGCCCCAATTGCTTCAGCACACGGCCCCGCCTTGGGTGGAGGGGGTGCAACGGCAGGCGAGCACCTTGGCCTTTGCATTGATCGTGGCCGGTCAGGTGGGTGCCCTGCTGGCCTGCCGCAGCGACACCCTGCCCTTTTGGCGCCTGATCAGGGTGCCGAACCCCCTGCTCTGGTGGGGCCTGGTGAGTGAACCGCTGCTGGCCAGCCTGTTGATTCTGGTGCCCGGTTTGGCCAGCGTTTTCGCGTTTTTGCCCCTGGGCAGTGGCGATGGCCCCCTGCTGGTGGCAGCCCCCTTGGTGGTGCTCCTGGCGGATACAAGCTTCAAAGCTCTCAGGAAAGATCTAAGGCGTCTGGTTCAGGAAGGATTGAAAGGCTGGATATAAAAAACGCCCCCCGGCTGCCGTCAGGTGGATGCCATCTGCAAACATCATGGATCCATGAAGATGGGTGGAGCATTGGTCTTGGCCAGGGGGACACAACAAAGGAAATGGATCAAACACCCTGATGTTTTTGTGCTGTTGTTGCAGTTGGCCCTGAAGGTTTTGAATGGTCCTGTTAGTCTCCACCAAGGGGCGCCGATCCGCCTTGGCGGATAGGCATTCCCTTGGAATGGCCCAAGCGGGTCGAAACCACTCCTGGAAACAAAGGCTAAGGGGGGTGGTGATCGAGGCGCGCTCCGCAAAAACGGGGAAGGGAGAAAAAAGAATCAAGCCAGCGCCCTTGCTCTCCAACTTTTTTGCCAAACTTGAAATGGTGTCTAAGTAATTGCTTTGGGATCGAGTGCTCTGCACGTAGGCATGGGTTGTGGCCAGCACCAGCTGATCACCAGGCTTAATTTTGTCTAGAACGATTCTCTGCCTGATCTCTGCGTGTTGGGGGCAATTCCGATAGCGAGGAAGCAGGTGTCTGTTGCCAGGCCAGGGTTTCACGAAGGGAGTGATGCATCCTCCCCTGGCAAAGAAGCTGATATTAAACTGTTTGGATTGATACAAGCGCTCGAGCATGGGAACGAGCGAATGGGCGATGCTGTCGCCTTCGACATAGAGGGTTGGCAGCTTTGGATCAGAGCTTGTCTGGCATTTGTGGCTGTCCTGGGAGGCCTCCAAGGGGGAATCGGGTTCCACAAAACAATTGAAAGTTGTGACAGTTGTTCCGCCGATCGAGCGGCTCACCGTGAAATTCTCAGGATGGTGAGAGGGAGTACCCTGAAAAAGCTGGCGTCCACCAAATTTCCACATCCCTGCCACAAAAGAGGCTGTCACAATGGAGGTCAGGGGATAGAGAACCAGGGGCGATTTCTGCCATTCTCCCCGTATCTCCCCGAATCTAAATGTCGTTTCCACCCAATAGGATCCTCCTGTGCAGAGGGCAATGGCAACGATCAGAGGGATGAGGGTCCACGCATGGAGGCCAAAGGTCCATCGCAGCAACACGATGAGAGGCCAGTGCCAGAGATAGAGCGAGTAGGAGGACACCCCCACAGCCAGACACGCGGGATGGCTCAGCCATCGCCCCAGCCCACTGTGTTTGTGTAAAGAGACGAGCAGACCTGAGGTGGCAATCACCACCAAAGGTCTGAAGTGGCCCGCCTGATCTGAAGAACCTAGCAACCCCCCCAAGAGAAGACTGAAAAACAAGCCATTTGCCATTGAAAATCGGGCTGATCTCCCAGCGGTGGCTTCAGGCTGGGGGCGAAGGGCTTGCAGCAGGAACACCAAAGCACCGGCCGCCAGCTCCCAGAAGCGGGCAGGCATGAGGTAGAACGCAGCCGCCCCTTGATCCCCATGGGAGAAGTTGAGAAAGAGGACAAAAGAGCCCGCAGCGAGAACTAGCGTGCACACCAACAGACGTATCAAGCTTTTGCGCTTCTGGCCCTTCAAGCCCACTCCGCACACAATGGCCAGCAGGGGCCAAATCAGATAGAACTGCTCCTCAACCCCGAGGGACCAGGTATGGAGAAATGGATTGAATTGTGTGCCCAAGTCAAAGTAGTTTGTGCCCTGCCGAAGCAGAAAAAGATTTGAAACCCCAAACAAAGAAGCCAAACCCGTGCGCATGGATAGGGCATATTGATCGTCTGCTGACGACACGAATAGTCCTAGTAATAGGGATGTGAGGACAACCATCAAGAGCAGGGCCGGCAGCAGGCGCCGAAAACGCCGGGTGTAGAAACCAGCTAGCATGTGCTGCCAATTCGTTTCCTCCCGTCGCGCCAAAGAAGCTGTTACCACATAGCCTGAGATCACAAAAAAGAGATCCACTCCGAGAAAGCCTCCCGGCAGCCATTGGTGGTGGAGATGATGGATCAGCACCGCCACGACAGCCACCGCCCGCAAGCCATCAATCTCTGGCCTGTAGGAAGAGGAACGGTGGGAAGTGATCTTCGCTACATCAACTGGAACTTGCTGTCTGTTTGCAAGCCTTGCGCAGGAAGACAATTTTGCGAGAATCAGAATCGAATCGCCTTGATCTTCTTGCAGCTATAATACCCTGATTATTACGGAGGTTTAAGAGGGGTTTCTGAGGTTAATCTTCGCTGCCCCTGCCCGATCTGACATGCTGTGCCGGATCCAACGCCCTGGCCATGCCCTTCGGCCTGCCTCGCACCCTCCAACCACCGTCCGGATCGCCGCCAATCGGTCCCCTGTCAGGGGTCAGCTGGCGCCATGGCTTGGGGGAGGGCTGGGAGAAGCCCTACACCGTGCGTTACGCCAGCAATTTGGATGATGGCCCCCACCACGGCATGCCCCTCGGCGGTTTGGGAGCCGGCTGCATCGGGCGGGCACCGGATGGGGCCTTCAATCTCTGGCATTTGGATGGGGGAGAGCACTGGTTTGGCCTGGTGCCCGATTGCCAGTTCGCCCTCCATGAGTCGAATGGCCGCTCCAGCCGTGCCCATGCCTTGGCCACGGCCCCGGCCCGAGATGACAGCCGCCCGCCTGGAGAGCAGTCATCCGCACCTCTGGGTGCCTGGGAGTGGTTGCCCCCAGGCAGCGGCACCTATGCCGCCCGCTATCCCCTCAGCGCCACCCACTACTCAGGGGTGTTCGAGGCGGAGGTGAGCTGTGAAGCCTTCAGCCCGATCCTCCCGGGCGATTACCAGCGCACCAGCTACCCGGTGGCGGTGTTTGTGTGGACCCTTGGCAACCCCACCCCGTCCCCGCTCACGGTGTCGCTGCTGGTGAGTTGGCGCAACACCTGCGGCTGGTTCACCAACACCGATCCCTCCGCGGAGGTGCACTTCCGCGACGACGGCAGTCCCGAACACAACTACGTGCCGGCCATCGGACGGAGTGAGGGGCAACGCAACCGCCTGATCAGCCAGCCGGGGCTGAAGGGCATCCTGCTGGAAGGGAGCCACTCCCCCTCGGCCCCCCCGGGGGAAGGGGATGGCCAGTGGTGCCTGGCGGTGCCTGATGAGGCCTCCATGGGAATCCACCCCGTTGAGATCTTCCGCTGCAGCCGCTGGAACCCCTGGGGAGACGGGGCGGACATCTGGGGTCCCTTCTCACGGGATGGCTCCCTGCCAGAAAGCCACAATGATCGACGCAGCGGCAAACAGGATCCGGCCAGCGCCGCCCTGGCCGTGCGCTGCACCCTGGAGCCAGGGCAGACCTTGCGGGTGCCCGTTGTGCTGAGCTGGGACCTGCCCCTCACGGCCTTCGCCACCGGTTGCACCTCCCTGCGCCGTTACACGGACTTCTTCGGCTCCTCTGGCGATCAGGCGGCGGCCATCGCCGTAGAAGCCCTGCGGGATTGGCCCAGCTGGCGCTCCCAGATCGAGGCCTGGCAAGCGCCAGTGGTGGAACGGAAGGATCTGCCGGAGGCCCTGCGGATGGCCCTGTGCAACGAGCTCTATGACCTGGCCAGTGGCGGCACCCTCTGGACCGCTGCCACTGCCGAGGATCCGGTGGGGCGCTTCGGGGTGCTCGAGTGCCTCGACTACGCCTGGTATGAAAGCCTCGATGTGCGGCTCTATGGCTCCTTTGCCCTGCTGCAGCTCTGGCCCGAACTCGACAAGGCCGTGCTCCGCAGCTTCGCCCGCGCCATCCCCGCCGCCGATGCCACCCCCCGCCCGATCGGCTGGTATTTCACCCAGGGCATGGGGCGGGTGGAGGCCCCCCGCAAGGTGGCTGGCGCAACGCCCCACGATCTGGGTGCCCCCAACGAACGTCCTTTTGACGCCACCAACTACACCGCCTATCAGGACTGCAACCTCTGGAAAGACCTGGCGAGCGACTTCGTGCTGCAGGTGTGGCGCACCTTCCTACTGGCGCCTAACGGGGAGGATTTGAACTTCCTTGCCCAGTGCTGGCCCGCGGCGGTGCAGGCCCTGCGCCATCTCAAGACCTTTGATGCCAATGGGGATGGCCTGCCAGACAACGGCGGAGCACCGGATCAAACCTTTGATGATTGGCCCCTCAAGGGGGTGAGCGCCTATTGCGGCGCCCTCTGGATTGCCGCCTTGGAAGCTGCCCTGGCCATGGCGCAGCGGTTGCAGCTCGAGCTGGGCCTCAACACGGCGGAAGAGCAGCTGGAGATGGGACGGTGGTTGGAGCAATCCCGGAGCAACTTCGACCGGCTGCTCTGGAACGGGGAGTTCTATTCCATCGATGCCGAGAGCGGCACCCCTGTGGTGATGGCGGATCAGCTGTGCGGTGATTTCTACGCCCGGCTTCTCGGGCTGCCGCCGGTGGTGGCTGATGATCGGGCCCGTTCGGCCCTGGGGGCGGTCCGGGACGCCTGCTTCGAGCGATTTGAAGGGGGCCGCCTGGGGGTAGCCAATGGCCTGCGGCGGGACGGCACTCCCCTGGATCCCAAGGGCACCCACCCCCTGGAGGTGTGGACCGGGATCAATTTCGGCCTGGCGGCCTATTACCGGTTGATGGGGGACACCACCACCGCCCTGGCCATCGCCGCAGCCGTGGTGGAGCAGGTGTACGGGGGTGGGTTGCAATTTCGCACCCCGGAAGCCATCACCGCCGTGGGCACCTTTCGGGCCTGCCACTACCTGCGGGCCATGGCGATCTGGGCCCTGTGGGCCACCCACACCGGCTGGCAGCCGATTCCGGGGGCAAACCGGCCCGCTCCGGCCCAGTCATGAGCCCTCGCCGCCCCCCCTGGATGGGCCCCAGCAGGGGCTGGTGGAGGGGGGGCAGCCATCTATTGGGCTGGGCCGCCATGGCGATTTTCACCCTGGCCTCCCTCCTCCACTCCCCGGATCCCGCCTGGGCAATGATTCATGCCCACTCCGATCCCACCACCGGAACCCCCGTTGTGCGCAGCCTTGAAAGTCTTAGAGACCTCGACTTCCAGAGCTGGCAGGTGGTGGCCTATCGGGAGGGGCCCCCGCGGGCGGAGGCCCCCATCACCCTGCGGATCGTGGGTTACCCCGGTCGCGTCAGGCTGGACCACCCCACTTCACTTGCCGTGAGCAGCGGCAGACGGCAGTGGGAGCTGGTGGACATCACCCTCAGCAGCTCGAAGCTGGCGAACGACGTAAGGGCCGCGGCTGCTGAATTCGATCTGACACCGCTGCTGGAGGATCTCCACCAGAACCGTCCCCTGCGGCTTGGGCTGGCAGGGGTGTTCACCGAATTGCCCATCCCCCCCTACGTGGTGGAGGAATGGCGCTCCTTGGCGATTTGGACCAGCCCATCGCCATGAACAACCCATCCAG
>JAYKHG010000034.1:0-9282 GCA_035284825.1 Cyanobacteriota bacterium | reverse complement strand
GCTTCGATGGCAGGCACCAGGCCCCGGGTCTCAATCATGCCGAGGGCGATGCCCATGGTTTCGTTTGCCATTACCTGCTCCTGGAGGAGGGGGTGGAATGTTCGCAAGCAACCCTGCTCCTGCGCCTCACCTTCCGTCAACCCATTTGGCCCAGGAGGACCATCACTGTTTCCAGCCGCAGCAATAAGGGGCGCTTATCCTGCGGACACAAATCTTTAGAAACCCTTGCGGATGGGCGGATGGCTGCAGGGGGATGGCGGCACCTCAGAACACCTCGGCATTCGACACAAAACCCACGCCCCCAAAGCGTTTCAGTAGGGGTAGAACCTGGGTGCGCAGGGCTTCAAGTTGGGGCTCCTCACAGAACACCACCACGTGGGCGTTGGCCCCAAGACCGCTGAAATCCATCGCTTCCGAAATCTCTCCGGCCAGGCCCCAGCCGGTGACGTGTTTCATCACCGAGTACCCAGGGGCTTCCGCCTTTCGGATGGCACGGCAGAGCCGATCGGTCTCCCGCTCGCTGACAAAAAAATCGACGCGTTTCATGGCTTCAGGACGCAGGAATGAAGCGCTGGACCAGCGCCATGTAGATCGGAATCCCCACCACCACATTGAAGGGGAAGGTGAGTCCGAGGGCTGAGGTGATGTAAAGGCTGGGATTGGCTTGGGGCACGGTCATGCGCATGGCGGCGGGCACGGCGATGTAGGAGGCGCTGGCGCAGAGCACCATGAAGAGCAGGGCATCCCCCTGGGGCAGACCCAGCAGTCGGGCGATTCCCAGCCCCACAAAGGCATTCAGGATCGGTGCAGCGATGGCGAAGGCCACAAGGAAGGGACCCGTCTGACGGAGATCCCGCAGACGTTGGGCGGCCACCAGCCCCATGTCGAGCAGGAAAAAACAGAGCACTCCGTAGAAGAGTTTCTCGGTGAAGGGCTCCATCCGCTCCACCCCCGTTGGACTGAAGTGAGCCACCAGGGCTCCGATCACGAGGCTGCCGATCAGCAGAAACACCGACCCGTTGAGAAAGGCCTCCCGCAGCACCTCCCCCCAGGGGATGGCTTCCGGCATCGGGCCGCCCCGTTCCTTCTCCAGCTGGGAAGCGGCCAGCTTGGCCATCACCACGCCCACCACGATCGCCGGGGATTCCATCAGGGCAAGGGCGGCGACCATGAAGCCGTCGAAGGGCAGCTTCAACACGTTCAGAAAGCTCTGGGCCGTGATGAAGGTCACTGCGCTGATGGAGCCATAGGCGGCAGCCACGGCGGCCGCATTTTCTGGGCCCAAGCGGGCTCGGAGCACGATAAAACTGCCGATTGGCACCAGCAAAGACATCAAGATGGCTGCACCGATGGTGTGAAGCACCATCGGACCTAAGCCGCTGTGGCTGAGCTCCACCCCCCCCTTGAAGCCAATCGCCAGCAGCAAATACAGGGAGAACAGCTTGGGCAGGGGTGAGGGGATCTCCAGATCCGATCCCAGAACCACCGCCAGGATCCCGAGAAAGAAAAACAGCACCGGTGCCGACAGAAGGTTCTGCAACACCAACGTCGTCTGCATGAAAACTCCCCAACATGGAAAGGCTTCGGACCCCTGTCCCCATCCGAAACCTAGGGGAACCAGGGCCGCGGGCGTCAGCATCAGCTGATTCTTGATGGGGGCTTGGCCCACAACGGGAATTTTTGCCTAGTGTTCACCTCGGTGGCAGGAACCCTGGAGATTTCCGGGGGTGGAATGTTCAACCCGTCCTGCCCCCAACTTTTCATTCCACTTGCTCACTGCCTATCTCCCAGCCCTGAACTCCATCCCCCTCCTCGCCAGATAATGGCCGCTGACACTCGGCTTGGGGCCGTCCATGAGCATGCAACCCAGGCTGGTGATCGCCAGTGGCAATCCACACAAGGTGCGTGAAATCAGTGACATGTTGTCCCTGGTAGATCTGCAGGTGGTTCCCCAACCCCCCAATTTGGAGATCGAGGAGACGGGCAAAACCTATGCGGAGAACGCTCGGCTCAAGGCTGAAACCGTGGCCCAGCTCAGTGGTGAGTGGGCCCTGGCCGACGATTCCGGGCTCGAAGTGGATGCCTTAGGGGGCAGGCCAGGTCTTTTTTCCGCCCGTTACGCTCCGACGGATGCTGAGAAAGTTCACCGTCTGCTCCATGAGCTGGGAGATGGGCTCTATCGGGGGGCTCGATTTGTGAGTGCCATGGCCCTGGCCGATCCCCAGGGCACCACCCGGCTGGAGGGGTTTGGGTTGTGCTACGGGCAGATTCTCCACGAACCCGACGGAGCGGGAGCTGGATATGACCCGGTGTTTTACGTGCGGGAGGCTGGAAGCACCTATGCCCGCATGTCGGCCCACCTGAGAGCCCGTCTTGGCAGCCGCGGGAAGGCTGCACGAGCCATGGCCCCTGGCCTGCGATCGCTCCTCGGGATTGATGAAGCGTTGGACTAGGCGTTGATGTGTTGCACGGCCCGCATGGCCGCCGCGGCCGCCTCGTTCACATCCCCTTCCTTGCCAGCCAAGGTGAGCCGTCCGTAGGCCCCCACCGCCTTCACATCCACCACCGTGATGTTCGAAGCTTTTTCCGCTTCATTCGCAGCGATCAGAACATAGCCGGCAGGCTCGGTTTCCAGAATGAACATGCTCATCCCTGCCTGAATCATGGAGCCCCGACGGTTTTGCCGGTTGATGAGAACGGCGTGGTCGGGGGTGATCGCATAAATGATCTCGGTCCATGTCACGTCGCAGCGGCTGCGCTGCTCCACGCTGCTGCCGATCGCTTCGAGCACCACTTCGCCGGAGTGGAGCACATTGCTCTGGTCGCGGTGATACATCGCGATCGACCCGAAGGCCCGCTCCACCACCATTTGGCCAAGGCGCACGGTGCTGGCTTTCAGGGCAATGTCGGTGACGCGATGCACGGCCATCCCAGGGGAGACCTCAAGCCAGAGGCAGGCATCTCCCGGTATGGGGAGGAACCCCTGGCTCACGGTGCCCATGTAGGCCGCCAGCTGGGGTTGAAGGGAATCGAGATAAACGTAGGTGCGCAGTTCAATCGACTGCACATGGCTGTTTTGCCGCAGCCTGTGACCCTCACTATCGGTGGTGATCACACAGCTGGCACCACCGTCTTCACCGGTGATGTCCGTTCCTGTGATGGGGGTGCGGCCCAGCTGGAAAGCCTCCCGACGGCGCCGCAGTGCCCGTTCCTCTGCCCCTTGGGTAGGGGAAGGACGGAGGGCACGGTTTTGGCGGAAGGGGGGGGCGCTCACGCTGGAAAGATCACGGTGCCATCCACGGCTCAAGCGGCCCGGATCTTAAGTCGGCATGGGTGCGGAGCTGCTGACAGGGAGCCTGGTTTTGTCACCTTTGCCACAAGTCGTTGATCAGGGCTCGCTATCAAGGGAATTAATGACACCTATCGCCCATGCTCACCCCCAGCACACGTCTCCGACTCCAGGCCATTCTTGATCGCATCGAATCGGATCAGCCTGTCACCTTGCAGGATCGGATCTATGTGCAGAAATTCGCCGACCGCGACCAGGGGGTGGCGGCGTGGCTCCTCCAAGCTCGCAGGCGCCAACTCCAGCAGTCGGCCGTGGAACGCACTCCCAAGGATGGTATCGACCAGCTCCTGGAGCAAATGAACCTCGGCCCAGCCGATCCCAGCCCCACCTATCGACCTGGAGATGATGAGATTGAGGGCTGGTTTGGTGGGGCCCCCGGCTGGGTTCGCAGGAGCTGAGTTCAACCACTCTCCTCACCAAATGGATAACCCCATGGGCTTGTGGGGGGTTGCCGAAGCAGTTCCAATCGTTAACTTCCCACCAATTCCCGTACCCCAAGGAACCTAGCCATGGCCCGTTCCACCGCCGCCCAGCCCTCCGAAGGTTCCACTGGCGCCGTTCCTGAATGGGACCATGGATCCCTCCAGGGACTCAAAGCAGATCAAGCCTTGGCCTTGATTGGCATGGGCCTCATGCGAAAGCTCGCGGCGGAAGGGGATTCCCTTCCTTGGCTCTGGAACGAAGACCAGGATTCATCCTCCATGGATCCCCCTTCCCTGCGGCAGCGTCTGGAGCTGGTGGATTTGGCCCTTCGCACCTCAGCACCCCTCAGCACCGCCGAAGTCACCCATCTGATGGGGGCCCGTCCTGGGTCCCCAGTGGTGGAGAGGGGTGGACTGGTGGCCCGCCGTCAATCGCGCAACGTTTGGATCCTCTCCCGAACATCTGCCGGGACAGAGGGCACAGGCCTCCATTTCCAGGAAACACCCCGTCGTCGCTTCTAAATCCTTGGGCCTTGCCCCTTAGGCATGGATTCCCATCGGCCCTTGCTTTTCTGGCGACTCTGCTCGATGGTGGATCAGCTGCTGGAGGTCCATGAGCTGGAGTGAGCTCGAACGGTTGATCGAGGATGCAGAGGCCCAGCCCAATCTCCGGCAGACGTTGCAGGCCTGCCAATCCAAGGAGGATTTGATCCTTGCTGCACGCACCTGCGGATACCACGTCACCCGGGTGGATCTTTGGAGGGCCTGGCAGGAGCACAGTTCTGGGGTGATGCGTCGCGCCTCAGGGAGCTGAGGTCATCCCGATGGGTCAGGCCTTTGGTGGCAGTGGGGAATCTGGCCTTGGCTGGAGCTGCTCCATGGGGTTGAGGGGTGCTTGCCGGCAGGCTCGGCGTGCCACGGCCATGGCATAACCCCGTTCCACAGGACCCAGCATGGGGCTGATGGACCCATCTCGGCAATCCACCACGAGGCGTTCTCGGTGGCCCCATTGATCCTGAAGTCGCATTCTCATCTGCCAGGGATAGGTTGGTGAGCGATCAAACCCATCTCCACAGACGGGGCCGACACAGAGTCCCGGCGCAGCCGCGACGGGACATGCTGCGCCAACAACCATCAGCACGAGGGTGACCCCCAAAAGCAGAAAGCCCAGAAGGGACTGTCCTCCAGGAGGATGGGCTTTCAATGGGCCAGCTCCATGGTGGCTTCCCAGGGCTCTGCATCATCCTGTTGGGGGTGAAAGTAATCCCAAATCTGACGCGCCAGCGCGGGGCCGATCCCAGGCGCGCTGGCGATTTGCTCTGGGCTCGCCAGCTGGATGGCATCCACGGAATGAAAATGGGCCAGGAGGTCCTTCACTCTCCTGGGGCCCACCCCAGGAATATCCCCCAACCGGGAGCGTCGCTGCCGTTCCCCCCGCTGTTGGCGGTGGTAGCTCACGGCAAAACGATGGGCCTCATCGCGAAGACGGCGCAGCACCATCACGCCCAACTGGTCGGCTTCACTGTCCAGGGGTTGGCTGGCGCCAGGAAGGAACACCTCCTCCCTGGCTTTGGCTAAGGAACACACCACCAGATCCTCATGCAGATCCAATTCCCGCAGGGCTTCCATCACGGCTGAAAGCTGGCCCTTCCCCCCATCAATCATCACCAGATCCGGCCAATCATTCAGCCCCTCCCCATGGAGAATGCTGCCAGCCTCCCGACGCACCTGGGCCAGGTCCGCTCCTGAGGCCTTCGCCTGGGCCCAGCGACGGAAGCGGCGTCGCATGATTTCCGCCATGGCCATGAAATCGTCAGAGTGGCCGCTGCTGATGCTGCTGCTTTGCAGCTTGTAGCGGCGGTAGTGCTGCTTTGCGGGACATCCGTCCACGAACACCACCTGGGAAGCCACCGCATCACTGCCCTGCAGATGGCTGATGTCGAATCCCTCAATCCGGCGGGGGGGAGTGGGAAGTTCGAGCAGCTGGGCCAGATCCTCCAGTGCCAGTTGGTGCTGTTCGGCGTGCCGCTCGGCCCTCTCCAACTCATAGGTGGCATTGCGCACCACCAGCTCGATGAGCTCCGCCTTGTGTTGCCGTTGAGGCACACTCAATTTCACTTTCCGCCCCCGCCGCTCGCTCAGCCAGTCCTGAATCAGGCTTTGCTGGGGTAAGGGGTGTTGCAGGAGGAGATCGGGGGGGATTTCCACGGGCTCCACCTGGCTGTAGTGCTCTTCGACGATCCGCTGCAGGGTCCAGCTTGGATCCTCCCCTTGCACATCCGCCATGTAGCCCAGCCGACCCACCAGTTTGCCGGCGCGCATCTGAAACAACTGCACGGCGGCCACCCGTTCGTTAGCCGCTAAGGCCACCACATCCCTGGAGATGGAGGCATCCCCGACGCTCATTTTTTGATCCGCCGTCAAGGTTTCCAAACCCTGGAGCTGATCCCTGATTTTGGCGGCAGCTTCAAAGTCCAAACGCTCCGCGTAGCGGTCCATCTGGGCACGCAAGAGCTCAAGGAGTTCTTCGTTGCGGCCCTGAAACACCATGGCCACTTTTTGCAGCGTGCGGTGGTAATCCTCAGAGCTGATGCGTTCTTGGCAAACCCCTGGACAACGGCCGATGGAGTAATTCAGACAGGTGCGGTCTCGGTAAAGGGGCTGGGGACGTTGGCGGAGGGGAAACACCCGTTTCACGATGAAGAGGGTGCGCCGCAGCAGGCCCACATCCACGTAGGGGCCATAGAAACGATCCAAGGGACTGCGAAACCGTCGCCGCCGGGTGATGAAAATCCGGGGGTAAGCCTCGCTCCACGTAATGCAGAGATAGGGATATTTCTTGTCATCCTTGAGCAGGACATTGAAATGGGGCTGGTTCTGCTTGATCAGATTGGATTCCAGCGCCAGAGCCTCTGCATCGCTGTCAGTCACAATCACTTCTATCTCACAGACTTGGCGCACCATGAGATGGATGCGCGGACTGAGACCCTGGGAACTTTGGAAATAACTGCGCACACGCTGGCGCAAGACTTTCGCTTTACCGATATAAAGAATCCGGTCCTCACCATCGCGCATCATGTAGCAGCCCGGTTCGGTGGGGATCTCCCGGAGCCGTTGGGCGAGTTGCTCAGGCCGTTGCAGGAGGGGCGGCGTTCCAGCGTGGGATGCCACCCCCTCGTCTAACCCCCGTACTGCCATCCCGTCCCAGCCAGCTCCAGGGCATCCCCCTCGCGGGTCAATACGGCGCTCTTCACTTCGCCCACAAATACCGTGTGATCCCCATGGTTCACTTGGCCCACCAGCTCGCATTCCACCGCCCCTAGGGCGGCTTCCAGGATGGGGAGACCCAAGGGTCCCAGTTGGAAGGGAGCGGCGTCAAACCGACCCCCCATTGCTTTTTGAGGTTTGAAAAACACAGCGGCCAGATCTTTCTGATCCGCGGGCAGCACATTGAGTGAGAAGCGCTCCGTGCGCTGGATGATGCCGTTGCTGGTGGAATCCGCCCGGACAGCCATCACCACCAGGGGCGGTTCAAAGGAGCCTTGGGTCACCCAGCTGGCTGTGAACCCATTCACCTCTTCCCCTTCCCGCACGCCACAAATGAACACCCCATGGGGAATTTTTCTCAGCAGGGATTTCTTGGCGGCGGTATCCAGGGGGGGGAGGCTTGGGGTTTGCGTCATGGTGCGCAGAAGGTTTAAAGCTGACTTTAGAAAGCAAGCTGACTCTAGAAAGGTTCCCACCGAGGAGTTCCATGCGGGCCCTTTACCCCGGAAGTTTTGATCCCCTCACCCTGGGCCACCTCGACCTCATCGAGCGCAGCGCAGCACTTTTTGATGGGCTCGTGGTGGCGGTGTTGCAGAACCCCAGCAAAACACCAGCGTTTCCCCTCGACCAGCGTCTGCATCAAATCCGCCAGGCCACAAGCCATGTGCGCGGAGTGGAGATCAGGAGTTTTGACGGTCTCACCGTTGAGGTGGCAAGGGATTCCGGGGCCGGGGTGATCCTCAGGGGCCTGCGGGCCATGAGCGACTTTGAATTTGAGCTCCAGCTGGCCCACACCAATAAGAGCCTGGCCCCCCATCTGGAAACGGTTTTCCTGGCCACGGCCGTCCATCACAGCTTCCTCAGCAGTTCCGTGGTGAAGGAGGTGGCCCGATTTGGCGGTGATGTCTCCCACATGGTGCCGAGGGGAGTGGCGGAAGATCTCGTGACGTTCTTTAATCGGTCATCCCCTTCCCGTTGACATGTCGGAGACACGCATCACGGTTCTCGACCAACTCGATCAGCTTGAGGAGATTGTTCTCGACGGCAGCCGTATTCCCTTCAGCGGAGGGCGACTGGTCAACGAGCAGGATGCCATCGAGGCCATGGATGCCCTCCGTGATGCCCTCCCCCTCCAGATTTCCCAAGCCGATGAATTGCTGCGGCAACGGGAAGGCTTCATCGAGAAGGCGAAGCAGCAGGCAGAAGACATCGTGGCCCAGGCAAGGAGGGAACGGGAACAGCTCATCACCTCCTCTTCCGTGCGCCAAGAAGCGGAGCGGCAAGCCGCTGATCTACGGGACCAAGCCCGTCTCCAGGCTGAGCAGCTGCAGGCCCAGGCCAGGGCCCAGGCGGCCCAAGCCGAGCAAGACCATCAACTGCGTCTCTCTCAAATGGAGCAGGCTTTTTCTGGCCGCAGGCAGCAGCTCGACCAGGAAGCCCAGCAACGCCGCACCCAATTGGAAGCCGAGGCGGTGGAGCGCTCCCGTCAGCTGATGGAACAACATGAGCGGGCCCGCCAACAATCCCTGCAGGAGCTGGAATCTATCCGCCAGGAGGGTTTGCGCATCCAGCGGGACACCCAGGCTGAGGCTGAACGGCTTCACCAGGAAGCCCTGCAATTCCGCCAGCAGACCCAACAGCAATGTGATGCCCTAGTGAACCGTACCCGCCAAGAAGCTGGTGCCATCCAAGATGGGGCTAACCGCTATGCGGAGCAGGTGCTTGGCGAATTGGAAACCAGGCTTCAAGATCTCAGCCAGATCGTGTTGGGGGGACGGCGAGAGTTGATGCGGCTTCAAGGGAAGGACCTGTCATCCTCCTCTGGTGCACCGAACACTTCAGGCTCCCCGCTTGGAGAGGGATCCCAGGGGATGGAGTCGGGTGGTGCGGTGCGTGCTCGGGCCCAACAGGCCGCCAACCGCCTGCGCAGGGCCGCTTCGGGACGATTGGCGAGCTGAGGGAAGCTGAGGAACGAGGGAACCTAAACTCCCTCTCCGGCCATTCCCCTGGTCAATCCTCAAGACCTGGGGAATGAAACAGCTCCACCGCCTTCAGAGGCAAAGGCTGGTGTTTTGTGCCTCCCTCAGGATCCGGCCGATGGTGGCATTTGGAGTGCTGGCGCCATTGGAGATGGCACTGAAATAGCGGGGACCGGATTCCGTGACCAGCAGACCACTGATGGAGCGAACACCGGTGAGGGTGCCCGTCTTGGCGTAGACCCTTCCATCAAGGCTGGTGCCGTTG
>JAYKHG010000033.1:0-6777 GCA_035284825.1 Cyanobacteriota bacterium | reverse complement strand
GGTTGTGGTGGCCCCCTCCCTGCTCACAGAAGGCAAGGTTTACCAGAAAGCCCAACAACTGGGAATGGGCAAGTAGCGGCTACCCTGTGGATGTGGGGGCTACGGCTCGCACACTCCTCACACCGTTTGGCCCGGCGCGTCCGGGCTTTTTGTCTTTTTCTGCGGCGGCCAGTGCAACGGCCTGCAACGCTTGCCTGTTCAGTGTGGGAGGGTCCGATCACCGTTGCTAGATTCCTTACAAATACTCCCATCCCCTGATGTCCAGCGCTCCGGCTGTCACCGATGCCTCCTTTGAGCAGGACGTGCTCAAGAGTGACGTGCCTGTCCTGGTGGATTTCTGGGCACCCTGGTGCGGCCCCTGCAGGATGGTTGCTCCCATCGTGGATGAGATTGCCAAGGACTTTGAGGGGAAGATCAAGGTTTACAAGCTGAATACGGATGAAAACCCCAACGTGGCCAGTCAGTACGGCATCCGTAGCATCCCGACCCTGATGCTGTTCAAAGCTGGGCAAAAGGTGGAAACCGTGGTCGGGGCTGTGCCAAAAACAACCCTGAGTGGCACCGTTTCCAAATACATCTCCTGAACGCGCCCCTCTGCACAAGGCTTTGCAGAGATCCCTTACCCCCCTGGCTCCCTTCTGTCTCCCACGGCTTGCTCGATAGAACCGCTTCCTAAGGGCCGTGGCCCCCTGGAAGTGCTTGCTCAGGCGCTAGAGGGCCATCCCCAACGGCGTCGAATCGAGCAGGCCGTTCTCTCTTTGCTGGAGGTGGCTCGGGGCGAGAAGGAAGACGAGGAAGTGTGGCGACTCATCACCGGCTCTCTAGCGGATATCAGCGAAGCATTGCAGGTGTTTCGCCCCAGTCGGGGGGTCCGCAAGATCAGCGTTTTTGGCTCGGCACGGATCCAATCCCACGATCCCTCCTATGGCTTGGCTGAGGAGCTGGCTCGGCTGGCCGTCGAGGCGGGGTTTGATGTGATGACCGGTGCCGGTGGTGGCGTGATGGAAGCAGCGAACAGTGGAGCGGGAACCCCCCACAGCATCGGTCTGAATGTGGATCTGCCCTATGAGCAGCACCCCAACCCTTTCGTGAGCGACCGTTCGGCCCGTCTGCTCTATTTCCGCTATTTCTTCACCCGCAAGCTGTTTTTTCTCCGGGAAAGCGATGCCCTTGTGGTGCTTCCCGGTGGTTTTGGCACATTGGATGAGTTGTTTGAATCCCTCACCTTGATTCAAACGGGTCGCACCTCGCCCATTCCCCTGGTGTTGCTGGCGCCGGAGGGCGATGACTTCTGGGAGGTCTGGCAGGCCAATGTCACCAATGTGCTGGCCAGCCGTGGGCTCATCCTTCCTGAAGACCGTACCTTGGTGGTGGAGGCTCGCAGCGCCGCCGATGCGGTGGCCCGCATCTGCCATTTCTATCGGGTGTTCCACAGTGCCCGTCTGCAGCAGGATCGGGTGGAGCTGCTGCTAAATGCTCCCATCCCGCCTGAGGAGCTTCCTGCACTCAACCAGCATTTTGGCGATCTCTTGGAGGATGGCGCCATCGCCGCCGGAGAAAGCGTCGACGACAATGGCATCCTCAGGCCGTCGTTGCGTTTGCGGTTTGACAAGCGTCGAGTGGGTCGTTTGTATCAATTTCTGGATCATCTCAATGGCCTCGAACTCTCCACTGCGCCAGCGTTGAGCCATCCCGGTGAACGCCTGTGTTCCCCAGCATGAGTGGTTCGTTGATCCGCTTGGGCCTGGTGGATTACGGCATGGGAAACCTCCATTCCGTGCAGCGTTCGTTTGAGCGCCTGGGGGCCGAGGTGGTCCCCGTGGGGGGGGAGGCGGCCATGGAGGGGTGCACTGCCTTGGTGTTGCCAGGTGTTGGAGCTTTTGATCCGGCGATGGAGAGGCTGGCGGCGGCGGATCTTGTGGAACCCCTGAGGCGCTCCTGCGCTGTGGGTCGCCCGCTGTTGGGGATTTGTTTGGGATTGCAACTGCTCTTTGAAGGGAGTTCCGAGGGGCGGGCCGAGGGGCTGGGTTTATTGGCTGGACGGGTGGAAGCCTTGCCGCGCTGGCCGGGCCATCCCATTCCCCATATGGGATGGGCCCCATTGCTGCCGGCGGTTCCCTCCCCACTGCTGCCTAAGGAAAGCTCTGAAAGTTGGATGTATTTCGTCCATTCCTATGCGGCGGTGCCAAAAGATTCCGCCTGCATCACAGCGGAGGTGGCTTGGGGCGAGGGGGTGGCGACGGCCGCGGTCTGGCAGGGTGTGATTGGGGCATGCCAATTTCACCCGGAGAAATCCAGTGGCGCAGGCACCTCATTGTTGCGCCGCTGGCTGCTCTGGTTGCAAGGGGGTGGGTGAGCCATGGTGCTGCGATTGAGCGGCGGCCGTCGGTTGCAAAGTCCCAGGGGAACCGTGGCAAGACCCACCACGGCCCGCGTGCGCTCGGCAGTCATGAACATCCTTGCTGGAGAGCTGGATGGCTGCCGCTGGTTGGAACTGTGTGGCGGCAGCGCCGCCATGGCCTGTGAAGCACTGCAGCGAGGCGCGGCGGCAGTGGTGGTGGTGGAGAGTGATCGACGGGTGGCCGCCATTGCGCGCGCCAACCTGGCTGCGGTGGCTGCTGCACGAACAAAGGAGGGCAGACCAGAGGCTGAGGTGGTCGTTGTCCATCAGGAGGCGTTGCGGTTTCTAGGCCGTGGCGTGGCAGCCAACGATCACAGGCCCTTTGACCTCATCTATGCGGATCCGCCCTGGGCAGCTGGATTGCATGGGCCCTTTGCCGAAGCGATCGCGGCTGGTGGTTGGCTGGCCCAAGGGGGCACGTTGGTTTGGGAATGCGCGAGGGGTTCTGGCTTGGTCGTGCCCCAGGGCTGGAGGGAGCGGCAGCGAAAAAGCTATGGGGCCAGCGAACTTATGTTGCTGGAAAGCGCAAGGACGATGTAAGAAGTTTGGGCATGTTGCCAGATGAACGCACAAAACAGGAATATCCACATCAAGAATCAACAAAACAAGAGTCCAAGACCGAGAGGGTCGCTACAATGATGTGTAAAGCCTTCGCTTTTGATCAAAACACCGTGATGCCTTGAGGATGTGGAGCCTTAATTCCCTGAGTTGTAACAGGTCCGTCAACCCCCTCCTCCGCCTGTTGCACCTGCGGGGAGCAAGGGGTCCTTCTGTTACCGCTGGTCTTTTGGTCTGTGCTCTTGCCTCACCTGTGGGGGCCAAACAAGCATTGCCTTCAGCCCTGTCGCCCCAAATGCGGGCGGTCCTCCTCTCCATGTTCGACCAAGAGGGCATGGGATTGGGCCAGCAACAAGGCCAGCCCATCCGATCCCGTGCCAATCGCCGTGGTCCGGATGTGGGGTACGTCTCCAGCGATCCCATCTGCTTGGAGTGTGTGCTTCAACTGTTGGCACCACCTGCACCTCCCTCGGAGCCCATACCACCTAGGGAATCCCCCCCACTCCTGTCGGCACCACCCGCATCTCCGCCGTGGCAACCACCAGCCCCGACTGTGTCAGAAATGATTTCCACCCCGAGCCCTCCGGTGGAATCCTCCATTCCTGTGGTTCCGAATCCTCCGCAAACCTCTTGGAGCGCTTTGCCTTCCCAAGAGCAGCCCTCCTTCTGGCCACCACCGGTTTCGCCCCCGTTGGAACCCGTATCCCGAAATGTTCGCACTTCCTCGGAGGTCAGCCCCCCTGCCATCCCTCTCCAAACCCCTGGTCCCCTGCCAATTCTGGGAGCCGCCGCCGCCTTGAGGATCAGCCGTCAGTTGCGTCGACGGATCAAGGCAGCTGGATCAACCGCCGCTAGGGCTCCCTTGGGAGAGTCGCGCTGAGGTGGAGGCAGATTTATCAATGGGATGAAGTCAATAAGAATGCACCTGCTTGAAAAAGCAGGTGCAAAAACGATGTTGAGCCCGTTCAAACCCAAGCCCTATCCCAGGGCACTACCCCGGCGGTATTGATTCCAAGCTGCCACAAACAATCCCATCAGGGTCACGGGGATCAATCCGAGCACAATCCCGCAGAGGAGGGGTTCGATCATTGAGAATTACCACTGGGTGCGTGTGCCCATTCTTTCACGGCCCCTGCCCACCTGGCGACCTTTTTTCGTTCTGTGACAGGCTCCCCCCCCCTTGCCCCCGCCGCCGTTTCCACTCCGGTGCTCCCATCGGGGCAGGAGCCGCCCAAGGGACGCCGTCTCCTCAGCCTGCTGGCCCTGGTGGCTGGAGTTGCCATCCTGACGTTCAGCCTGGTTGTGTTGCTTCCGGGCTTGAGAACGGATCCCTATACCAGGGCAACGCTTCAGCAGGTGGGGGATGGGGGCAAGGGAGGGCGCCTGTTTCGCCTGAATTGCGCCGGCTGCCATGGCCTTGCCGCCCAGGGACTCGTGGGTCCCAATCTTCACGGCGTGGTTCAGCGCAAAAACGACCGTCAACTCATTCAGCAAGTGGTGAGTGGACGCACGCCCCCCATGCCACGCTTCCAGCCAGATCCCCAGACCATGGCTGATCTGCTGGCCTTCCTGCACAGCCTCCCTTGATGCTTCTCCTGGTGCTTGTCGAGCCGGCTGGCCCCCGCAATGTGGGCAGTGTTGCTCGCCTTTGCGCCAATTTCGGCATCGAGCAGCTGCGCGTTGTGGCGCCCCGATGTGATCCCCTCGGTGCGGAGGCCCGCCAGATGGCCGTGCATGGCGCAGCCCACCTGGAACAGGCCGCGACCTACCCCACTCTGGCCGCTGCCCTGGCCGATTGCTCCCGGGTTGTGGCTGCCACAGGCCGCCTTGAGGGGCCGCCCCTGCCATTGCAGTCCCCTCAAGAGGCTTTGAAGTGGCTCCTGGGGGCTGGTGTGTGTGGGAACAACCCATCGTTGCAACCTGCAGAGGGGGCGGCGGCACTGGTCTTCGGCAGAGAAGATCGGGGTCTCTCCAACGCCGAGCTCCTCCAGGCGGGCTGCCTCCTCCACATCCCCACCTCTGCCGTCTATCCCTCCCTCAACCTCTCCCATGCCGTTGCCGTGGTGCTCCACCAGCTCTGGCTCCTTCGCCAGGGGCAGGGGCAGGGGGAGTTGCTGGAGGTTGTGGTCCCAATCACTGAGGCCCTGGAAGCCAACCTCGAGAAGTCCCTTGCCCAGCGGGGGGCCATCGAGGCGGCCCTTGCCGATGCCGAAGCCCTGCTGCTGGAGGTGGGCTTCCTCCTGCCCCACACGGTCCAAGCCCGCATGGCCAAGCTTCGAGCTCTCCTCCAGCGCGCCCAACTCACCCACAACGATCTCGCCCTACTGAGGGGCATGGTGTGCCAGTTGCGCTGGGCCTGCCGCCGGGGAGTGGCGACTGGGCAGGGCTCTTAGGGTCGGGGGCAGCTTGATCGCCAGCGCTCACCGTGACGAATGGCCGCCCGCCACGCCCCAATGGTGTCCAAAGGACCAGTCCATTGCTGCTGTTTGCCAGGCTCATTGTGATCGGTGCTGGCCTGGGGGTGATTGCCGGCACGGGCCTGAAGCTGTTGGCGCCGCGCCTGGCCCAGGGGGCCGTTGGGGTGCCATCGCTGGATCCCGTCCCGAAGCTTCTGCCTGATGGCCATCGCAATCAGGGACGCTTCGAGCCTCGCCGGGAACTCACCGGCGTGAGCCAGCGATGGGCCAAGCTCGCGGCGGCCCAGAAAGGACTCAAAGCAGCCGGATATTTGCTTGTGCTGGACGACGGTCGTTACGCCGAACTCAACCCGGACGCGCCTCTGCCCGCTGCCAGCTCGATCAAAACCCCCATCCTCCTGGTGGCCCTTGACCGCTACGACCACGGGCGGCTGCGCTGGGATGAGCCCCTCACCCTCACCAAAGAGACCCAAGGTGGCGGTGCGGGCTGGATGGCAGCCAAACCCCTTGGAACCCGCTTCCCTTTCTATGAAGCGGCCACAGAGATGATTCGCATCAGCGACAACAGTGGCACCAACCTGGTGATCAAGCGTCTCGGCGGCAAGGAGGCGCTCAACACCTCCTTTCAGGATTTGGGTTTGGACGCCACGGTTCTGCGCAACTGGCTGCCCGATCTCGATGGCAGCAACACCACCAGTGCCAGGGATTTGGCCCGTGCCATCGCCCTGGTGGACACCGGCGAGAAGCTCGGCCCCAGGGCCCGCGACCTCTTCCGCGAGATCCTCGGCACCTCCAGCACCAATACCCTGCTGCCCACAGGGCTCCTCAAGGGCTTAGGGGGGGATTCCTCCAAGCCCGATGACGAACTCCTCCCCTATGGCGTCACGGTCTACAACAAGACCGGTGACATCGGCATTGCCTACGCCGACGCTGGCCTGATCCAGCTTCCCAACGGCCAGCGGGCGGTGGCGGCCTTCATGGTGAAGGGTCCCTTCAATGATCCCCGCTCCCCCGATCTGATCCGCGCCATGGCCGCCGAGGTGAGCCGAGCCCTGGTGGGGAAACGCCAATGAACTGGCCTGCTTCCCAGCTGAGGGGCCTTGCCCGCTGCCGCTGGGCCGTTGTGCTGGCTGGATGGAGCGCTCTCACCTGGCTGCCCCCGGCCTTCAGCCAGGTTCCCACGGCAACCCGTCTGCGTCCCCAGATCCTCGAACCCCTCCCTGGGGGTCTGGACGCCACACCTGTGCTCAATGACAACAACCCCGAGCTGATTGTTGCCCCGGGCATCCTGCTATCCACGTTCCAAGGGGGCAGCCGCCTTGGGGGGATCCCCTTGGCCGGGGAGGGCGTTCACCTGGATGCCCCCCAGAGCGGCACCTTTGAGCTGTTCAGCCACCACGT
>JAYKHG010000032.1:0-4416 GCA_035284825.1 Cyanobacteriota bacterium | reverse complement strand
TGATGGAGTTGACGCCCATGGTGGAGTTTTCTTGGGATGTGAGGGATCGGTGGTGGGCCACCCCGTTTGGGGGGCTTGCTCCTCCAGTTCCACCACTGATCCAGGTTGTCACATTCTTCTGCCCAGGGGCCCTGGATTTCCCGTGACACAACCTTATGATCCGCCCTGACGCCTACCGGTCGCGTGTTTCTCAGTCGCCTTCAGTTTTCCCGAGACGTCGGAATCGATCTGGGAACCGCCAACACTTTGATCTGGATCTCTGGCAAGGGGATCGTGCTTCAGGAACCCTCCGTGGTGGCTGTCGATCTCAAGCAGAACGCTGCGACCCTGGCCGTGGGCGACAAAGCCAAGCCCATGCTTGGGCGCACCCCGGGCGATATCACGGCGGTGCGGCCCTTGAGCGATGGAGTGATTTCCGATACGGAGGCCACGGCGCGCATGCTCAAGGCCTTCCTGCAGAAGGTGCATGAGGGTCGGGAAGTGATGGCCCCGAGAATGGTGATCGCCATTCCTGGAGGGGTCACGGCCAGCGAGCGCAGGGAGCTGCGGGCTGCCAGTGAAACCCATGCCCGTCAAGTGTTCATGGTGGATGAGGCCGTTGCCTCTGCCCTTGGAGCGGGGATGCCCGTGATGGAACCAGTGGGCACCATGATCGTCGATATCGGGGGAGGAACAACCGAAGTGGCTGTGCTCAGCCTTGGACGCACGGTTCTAAGTGAGTCGGTGCGTGTGGCGGGGGATGAGCTCACCGATGCCATCAGTATGCACCTCAAAAAAGTGCACAACCTCGTGGTGGGTGAGCAGACCGCTGAGGACATCAAAGTTCGTCTGGGGTCGGTCTTCCCCGATGATGCCCACGACCAGCTCACCATGGACGTGCGGGGCCTTCACCTCCTCTCGGGCCTGCCGCGCACGGTCAACGTGCGGGCTGGCGAAATCCGTGAGGCGATTGCCGAGCCTGTCAACGTGATCGTTGAAGCTGTGCGCAGAACCTTGGAGCGCACCCCCCCCGAGCTGGCCGCCGACATCGTCGATCGGGGCATCATGATTGCTGGCGGTGGCGCACTGGTGAAAGGGATCTGTGATCTCGTGAGCCAAGAAACTGGAATCTTGAGCCATGTCGCCGAAGACCCCCTCCTCTGCGTGGTGCGGGGTTGCGGGATGATCCTTGACGACTTCAAACAATATGAGTGGGTGGTTGAGGTTCCTGATTACGCCAGGCAAGCCGCCTGATCGATGCCCCCCACCCGCCGGCGACGCCCCACAGCGCCCCGGGGGAAGCTGCCATGGCCCCTCATCCTGGCGTTCATCCTCCTGCTTGTGGGGGTTCGGTTGAGCAAAGGGGCCATGCTCACGGATGCCTTCGCTGCCCTGAGCCTCCCTTTCTGGCCAGGGCCCGCCCAATCCGAGTGGTTGCGCTCTGCCCGAACCGTGGAGGATCAGGCCCGACTTGAGGCCCTGACCCAGGACAACACGCGCCTGCGTCAGATGTTGGCTCTCCAACAATCACGGGATGGCCAGGCCGAGGGGCAAACGGTCTCGGCCCCCGTCATTTCCCGCCAAACCGGTGGATGGTGGCAGCAGCTGGTCATTGGGAAGGGTGCCGTGGCGGGCGTCAGAGCGGGCCAACCGGTGCTTGCTCCGGGGGGCCTGATTGGCTTGGTGGCCAGTGTCACCCCAGCCACCGCCACCGTCACCCTGCTCACGGATCCCTCAAGCCGGGTTGGGGTTTGGCTGAGTCGCACCAAGCACCATGGTCTGCTCACTGGGGTGGGCACGGCCCGCCCGGTGGTGCGCTTCCTGGACAAGGATCCTGAGGCTCGGCCAGGGGATTTGGTGGTGACCTCCCCAGCCAGCACCTTGGTCCCTCCAAACCTGCCTGTGGGTGTGATTCAGAGCGTGGACGCTTCCGCTGATCCCGCACCCACGGCTGTGGTGCAACTGATCGCTCCGGTGCAGGCGGTGGATTGGGTGCAGGTGCTCCGGCCCTGATGGAGCTTCTCAATCGTCAGCCCCTGGTCGCAACCAGCCTGTTGCTGGTCCCCTTTCTCACCTTGGTAGCCCCACCTTGGTTGGCCCTTGTGGGTGTGCCGCCCTGCTGGCCTGTCCTCTGGCTTCTCCCCTGGGCGCTGGCGGATGGACGACGGTCGGCCGTGCTCCTCGCCGCTGTGCTGGGGATGCTCATGGATGCGATCCACCACGGCCCGGTGAGCTGGCTGCCTGGTCTGCTCCTGCTGGCGTGGTGGTGGGGCCCCCTCAGCATGCGCCGCCCTCCCATCGAGGGACCCTTCAGCCTTGGCCTCCTGGCCCTGCTGGGGACCCTCCTGATGGATGGCACGCTCATGCTCCAGTGGGTGGCCTGGAGCTGGCGCATCCCCTTTGGCAGAGGGGCGGCCGGGCCTGATCCCGCCGAACTGGCTCAGCCAGGGTGGACCTGGCAAGATCTATCCACCTCCGGTCTGCATGTGCTCCTGGCCCAGACCCTTTTGACCGCTCTCTTGGCTCCGTTGATCTGCACTCCGCTGCTGCGTTTGTGGCGTCGGGCCCATCCCAGCTGGCGTGGTTGATTTCAGGTCCTCGCTGAATCGCCGTGCGGTTTTGCACCACCTGGCCCTTGGTGGTTTGGCCCTGGGGAGTGCCGCCTGCGGCTCCCTCAGCCGGTCCCGCACGCCCCAACCCCCGACGACCCTCCAGCTCTGGACCCTTGATCTGGCCCCCAAATTCACGGCGTACATCCAAGCTGTGCTGACCGAATGGGAGCGGGAGCGCCCCCCAGGTCGCCCCATGGCGGTGCGATGGACCGATGTGCCTTGGAGTTCGGTTGAGCGCAAGTTGCTTGCCTCGGTCTACGCCCGCACCGCCCCTGACCTGGTGAATCTCAACCCCATCTTTGCGGCGGGGCTGGCGAGCAGGGGTGGACTCCTGGATCTCCAGCCCCTGCTTCCCGAGGGTTCCTCCCAGGCCTACTTGCCAGGGGTGTGGTCGTCTGGGCAGCTGGAGGGCCAGCAATTTGCCATCCCCTGGTATCTCACCACCCGTTTGACGATGGCCAACCGGCGGCTGCTCCGACAGGCCGGCGTCCAGGCTCCTCCCCGACGGTGGGAGGACGTTCCGGCCTACGCGGAGGCCATCCGCCGCCGCACCGGCCGCTATGCCCTGTTTGTCACCGTGGTGCCGGAAGACTCCGCCGAGCTTTTGGAATCCCTGGTGCAGATGGGGGTTCGCCTCCTGGATGACCAGCACCAGGCGGCTTTCCACAGCCCAGCTGGTCGGCAAGCCTTTGCTTTCTGGACAGACCTCTATCGCCAAGGATTGTTGCCCCGGGAAGTGGTGAGCCAGGGGTATCGGCGGGCCATCGAGCTGTATCAGGCTGGTGACCTGGCCCAGGTGGCGAGTGGTCCCGATTTTCTGCGCAATCTGCAGACCAATGCCCCTGGGATCGCCGCGTTCACTGAGCCGCACCTCCCTCTGACCGGCCCCTCGGGGCACACCAATGTGGCGGTGATGAATCTGGTGGTGCCCAGGGGCAGTGCCGTACCGGCCGCCGCAGCGGAACTGGCCCTCTTTCTCACCAATGCACGCCATCAGCTTGCGTTTGCGGAAGCCGCGCGAGTGCTGCCCTCTTCCCGAGCTGCCTTGGCTGAGCTGGAGCGCAGGGTTCGGGCCCAGAAGCCAGCCGCGCCCCAGGAACGACTGGTTCTGGATGCACGCCTTCTGGCGATTCAGTCGCTGGCGCGGGCCCGAGTGCTTGTGCCCCCCACCCCTGGCTTGAAGCGCCTCCAGACCATCCTCTACAGCCAGTTGCAGCAGGCCATGCTGGGACAGATTTCAAGCGATCAGGCCCTGGAGAGGGCTGCCCGCGACTGGAACCGCTATGCCGCCTCCCGCTGGCCGGCTGGCCCTGCCGCAGGCGATGGGCGCCCCGCTAGCAGTCCTTCCCGCTGACGTCTGTTTCCGTAGAAATGCTTAAAAAGCTCCCGACCCCAGCAGCACGGTGGATTGAGGGGATGACCCCAGGAACGCCTCAACGGTATGTTTGCGATTCTTCATCAGGCGTCCCGCCCATGAGTCTGGAGGATCGTCCCCAGCCGTCCTCTTCCCCCTCGGCTCCCTTTCATGGGGCCCCTGCGGAGCCATCTGATGGGCCCCTGGAAGGGGATTTCCCCTGTGGGGATGCGGACACGAACCCCAAACCCACTCTCCTCGTGGTGGATGACGAACCAGCCGTCCGCCGGGTGCTGGTGATGCGGCTCCAGTTGGCGGGCTACCGGGTGGTCTGCGCTGAGGACGGGGAGCAGGCCCTGGAGCTCTTCCACCGCGAGCAACCGGATTTGGTGGTGCTGGATGTGATGCTCCCGAAGCTGGATGGCTTTGCGGTGTGTCGAAGGCTTCGGGCTGAATCCTGCGTGCCGATCA
>JAYKHG010000031.1:0-4187 GCA_035284825.1 Cyanobacteriota bacterium | reverse complement strand
TCCTGCCCCCGGGCGGTGGCCGTGGTTTGCAACTGCCGTTGCAGGTCCTGGAACTCTTCTGCCGAGAGCATATCGTCGTCGTCGCCTAGGGTTGCTTGCTCCGGTGCGGCCCCCCGCGGCCTGGGCTGGGTGGCTGGTGGGGTTGTGTCTTTCTCGGACACCCTGCCCTGGCCATCGAAGTGGAGCAGGTGCCCGGCATGGCGGTAGCCCGGCGGCACCCTGGGCACGATGTCCGCATCATTCACCAGCCGGTGGTAGCGATCAGCGAGCATGGTGCCGATGCCCGAGGCGGCGTTGCCTTTGGCCACGGCGGGTTGGCCGTAGGTGTAGAGCGCCCGCACGGATCGGGTGGGTGCCCAGGTGGTGGCCGCCAGCACGGCGATGCCTCCCCCCAAGCTGTGGCCCGTCACCAGCAGGGGCACGTTGGCGAGGGTTTGCAGCAGGCGCTCCAGCTCCGGTTGCAGCGCCTCGAATTGCCCTAGAAAGCCCGCATGCACGGGGCCCACCCCGGGAAGGGTGCGGGTGGTGACGTTGAGGTTGCTCATCCAATCGGCCGTGCTCTCGGTGCCACGGAAGGTCACCATGGCGATGTCCTCTGTCCAGGCCAGGAAGCCCTGGGCGGCCTTGTGCTCCACGAATTCACAACCGCTGAAACCCCAGGCCAGGGCCTGGCTTTTCACCTCCTCCGCGCCCTTGTAGGCCAGCTCACTGGCCAGGCAGAGCGAGAGGGCGGTGGTCCAATCAAAGGCGCCGTTGGCGAGGGACTCCAGGCGGAAGTCGGCGCTGCTCACGGGCGGGGCCGGGGGTGGCGGTGGCGGCAGGGGTGGCCTCTGGCCAAAGATCAGCCAGCGCTCCTGCCCCTCCGCAGGGCTGCCTGCAGCCGGGGCCGGGGGTGGTGCCGTGGCCTGCTGCAGGGGCACACCCAGGCTCACGCTCACCTGCAGGGGAATCGTCCAAGTGATGGTGCCCGCCCCGCCCTGGGGGGCGGGGGGTGTGGGCTCTTCCGGTAGCCACACCTCCCCTTCCAGCGGCTGCTCCTCCCGGCTCTCAAGGGGTGGTGGGGTGGCCTCCAGGAGCTGCTGGCGAAGCTCTTCGGCCTGGGGGGGCAGCTCCTGCTCCCGGATGTGTTGGACCAGCCGGCTCACCCGCACGCCTTCATTGGCCTCCCAGGCGATGCGGTGCTCCCCCATCCCCTCCTGCCAGGGGCGTCCATCGGTGGTGAGCACCTCCCCCTTGGCGTTCCGCTTCGGCACTCCCGAATGGTGCAACGCCACCACTTCCCACTGGTCGTTGAACACTGGGGATCCGGAGGAACCAGGATCGGTATCGGTTTGGTAGTGGAGGAAGGCCTCCAGTTCATCCACCACCTGGTTGTTGCGGATCGCCAGTTGCTTGGGTTCGCCGTTGGGGTGCTGAATGATGTTCACCTTCTCCCCCACCAGCACCTTGCCCAGATCGGGGATCAGGGGCAGCCAGCCATAGGCGGCCAGGGCAGCCTCTGGAGCCAGTGCCACCAAGGCATAGTCGAGGCTTGGATCTGAGAGAAAGAGGACCTCCGGGGCGAAGGGCACCAGGTCGGAGGCGAGCATTTCACCGGTGGCACATTCCTGGTAGTTGAACTCCACCACCGACCGCCGGGCTTGGGGGGCATTGGGCAACACATGGTGGTTGGTGAGCAGGAGCCGTGGGGACACGAGAAAGCCCGTGCCGTAGCCCAGGGGTTGGCCCCGCTCACTACGGATGTGCAGCCGCCCCACGGCCCGGGCCACCCGCAGCCCCTGCTCAAAAAACCGCAGCCCCAGCAGGTCGTTCGTGTTCAGCACCCGCTCCAGGGAACGGGGAAACTGTTGGGGGGCCTGTCCGGGGCCCGGGGCATCAAACCGCCACCCTTCTTCCTCCAGTTGCATCACCCGGGCAGGATCGGCGTGGAGCCGCTGCAGCCGTTTGGCCACCCGCTCCGGGGTGTTGGCGGCGATCTTGAAAATCTCGCGCCTTTGGATGCTCACCAGGTTGCGCTGCCGTTCCCCCTGGCGCTGCCGGAATCGCTCTTCCGTGGCGGAGAGAACATCAAGAAGGGTCATCGCCGGGGGGGTCGCTGGCCTTCAAGGTAGGTCGGCTCACACAATCTCAATCATCCCGTTGGTGAGGGCAGGAAAGGGGGTGCCGGTGGGGCCGCCCCAGAGTTGGGCGAAGACGCCTCCGCCGTTGGCCGTGGAGGCAAAGTTGGCGGCGCTGCCGTTGGAGTTGTAGAACAATCGACCGTTGACGCTGTTGTAAACGATCGCTGCCGTGCTCGTGGCTGCCAGGGCATCGCTGGTGACGGTGGCAAAATTAGTCGCTGCAAGGGTGGTGCCGGCCGGCAGCACCGTGAAGGTGGTGCGGGCGAGGCGGATGCGATCGAGGGCGGTGGCGTTGAAATCCACGATGGTGTCTAGCCCCAATTGACTGGTGTTGAAGGGGGCGCCGGAGCTGAAGAGGAAACGATCGCCATCGGCGCCGCCGATGAGGAAGTCATCTGCGGGGCCACCGTTCAACAGGTCAGCTCCGGTGCCTCCAGCCAGCCAGTCGCGGCCATCCCCTCCATTGGCGGTGTCGTTGCCGGCCAGCCCGTTGAAGGTGTCCGCCAGGGCCGTGCCGGTAAAGGTGTCAGCCCCGCCGGTGCCGGTGCGCATTCCATCCAGGGCAATGGTGCCCAGCTCGGCGCTGGCGCTGGCACTGCTGGTGTTGTCGCCCAGGAAGAGGAAATTGGGGGTGGTGTAGGGGTTGTAGGGAACCCGGGGATCCTTGGGCGCGAGGTTGTAGCCCTGCACCGAGCCGGACAGCAGCAGGCGATTGCCGGCCAGCAGGTAGTAGGCCTGATCGAGGATGCGCAGGCTGTAGTTGGTGGCCAGGGATGTGTTCAGCCCATCCGCCCTCTGGGCGACGGTTTGGAAAGGTGAGGCGCCCCCCGTCTGGCTGAAGATGCTGTTGGACCAGAAACCCAGCTCGATGCCTAGGGGTCCCTGGGGGGTTGCCGTTTGATCCAGGAGGGTCACGGAAAAACCGGCCCGGTTGGACACGGTGTGGGTTTCGCTGATAAGCCGCAGCTGGAAGTCGAGCTGAAAGCCCACACTCCGGTCCAGCCGGGGGAAGGAGGGATTCACCAGGGTGGGGGCTGTGCGGGAGTGGCTGCTGTAGCCCGCGGAGTCCGACAGAACGGCGCTGGAGTTGAGAAGGGTGCCGTTGGCGGAACGGGTTTGGGTGCCCGTCAGGCCCGTGCCAAAGGCAAGCCAACCCTGTTGGCTGGGGAGGGTGCCGGCGGCAGGGTTGTAAAGGATTGGCAAGGGACGGCGGATCGGCTGGGGTCATCTGGAGCCTAAGGGCTCATTTCGGGACTGCCCTGCCCTGGTTCCCCCACCTAATGTTTGCCCATTCCTCGCCCCGTCCCGGTTGGATCCCTCCACCTGGTTGGATGCCGCCCTGCCCCTGCTGCGCAGTCCCCTGGGGGCCGTGCTGTTCATCCCCCTCTATGCCCTATGGGTGACGTTGTTGCTTCCGGGGGTGTGGGCCTCGATGCTAGCGGGTGCTCTTTACGGCACCCTGCTGGGCAGCGCGCTGGTGTTTGTGGGGGCCTCCCTGGGGGCGCTGGTGGTGTTTGTGTTGGGGCGCACGTGGCTTCAGGGTTGGGCCCGCCGCCGCTTGGAGGGGGCCCCAAAACTCCGGGCCGTGGAGCAGGCCGTGAGCCGTGAGGGGCTGCGGCTGGTGCTGCTCACCCGCCTCTCGCCGGCCTTCCCCTTCAGCCTGCTCAACCTGGCCTATGGCCTCAGCGAGGTGAGCCTGCGGGACTACACCATCGGCCTCATTGGCATCCTGCCGGGCACGATCCTGTTCTGCGGCCTCGGTGCCCTGGCGGGCGATGTGGCTCGGTTCCAGGAGGTGCTCAGCGGCGAGGCCGATCCCCTCACCTGGGCTGTGCGCCTGCTGGGACTGGGGGCAACCCTGGCTGTTGTGTGGCTGGTGAATCGGGTGGCGCGGGGGGCCCTCAAGGTTGGTGTTGGTGCTGGAGGGGACGACATGAGTCAGTGATGTAAGTCATGGGAAAAGGTTGGAGTTGGTCAACATATTGGACGAAATATTGGGCAGTTGGATGAAGGTGTTGGAGGGTGTCGAGGAGCCAAAAACCATCGATTCTGGAGCGGCTACCGAGG
>JAYKHG010000030.1:0-6554 GCA_035284825.1 Cyanobacteriota bacterium | reverse complement strand
ACCCGGCTGGGGGATTGCGATTAGCCTCCCTGCTGGCCAGCTCCATGGCCTCGCTTCCCTGTCTCCCCTTCTTGGCCTGATGTCCAGCCAGTGGCACAACTTCCAGCGGAACCTCGGGGAATGGCGTGGCTCCTTCGCCACCGTTGATGGGAATGGGCAGGTGCTGGATGCCTCCCCCTCGATCCTCACCCTGGAGCCTGCGGAAGAGGGGCGTTTGGTGCGCTTTGGGCTGCGCCGCTGGCCTGCCCGCACCCCCGTGGCCCCCGGCGGAGGCCCCCTGGCGGATGCGGGCGCCCCCACGAGGGACATCCAGCAGGACTACCGGAGTCTGGGGCGTCAGGTGGTGTTTTTTGAGCCGGGCACGTTCTGCAAAGGATCGCTGCAGGTGGCTCCAAACACCGCTTTCGGGGGGGAATTTGGCTTCATCAGCGCCGACCGGCGGCATCGGCTGGTGGTGCTTTACAGCGAATCGGGCCGGTTCGACCACCTTGTGTTGATCCGGGAGTTCCGTGCGGGCAGTGGTGCGGAGGAGTTCCCGCCAGCCACCGTGGAGCGGTTGTGCGGGAGTTGGGAGGGGGAGGAAGCCACCATCAGCGCGGATTGGCCGGAGCCCGAGGTGACACCCTGCCACCTGAACTGGGCCCCTGCCGATCTTCAGGGGTTGCGGCTGCTTCCGGACGGTGGCTTTTGTCGCCTTCCTGATCAGGTGAGCCACCGGGACGCCTTCACCGTGGAGGGGGGCTGGCTGTGTGGTGACAACAGGATGGAGCGTTTGATCCGCCGGTATGACGCGACCGGGGCGTGGCAATCGGCCAGCCACCAACAATTCACCCGTTTCCATTACGATGCTGCCCACGTCCCAGCCAGGATCAAATAAACAGCAGACATGCGCATCATCCAACGAAAAGCGCAAAATATTTCCCCTGATGGCAACCCCTTCCCCCAGGACAAAGGAAGATGCCCGAGGTAAAGCCAAGGCCCTTTGTTTCGATTGTCATTCCAACGTATAATGGCGGTTCTTTTCTTGTTGAAACGCTCCGCAGCTGCTTGAAAATCAGAGAGTTTGAAGTTGAGATCATTGTTGTTGATGACGCCTCCACCGATGGGACGCCCGAGCGGATCGCTGAACAGTTCCCCACCATTCATCTCCACCGTTTCAAAGCCAACAGTGGATCGGGCTCCGCGGGCCGAAATGCGGGCCTGGAGCTGGCTAGGGGGCGCTATGTCAAGTTTCTGGATCACGACGACCTGATTCAGCCTCGGGGCTTCAAGGCGGAATGCTCAGAGGCCAGGCGTACCAACGCGGACATTGTGATGTCCCGCTGGGGCGTGGTCTCCATCGGAGAGAGGGGGGTGTTTCAGAAAGACACCATGAAGCTGCTGGTGCCGCCTGATCCAGATCGGTTGCCGGAGGCGATTCTCAATGGAGAATCCATGCCCTATACCGCAGCGGCTCTGTATAAGCGCAGTTTCGTTGGAGATCAACGCTGGGATGCGAGTGTCTCCGTGATTGATGATTACGATTGGTTCTGTCGGTTGGCATTAATGGGCGGCAAGATCGCCAAGACCGATGCGATTGCCTATTTCTGGCGGCTCCATCCAGGCTCCATCCAGGGCCGCAGCAATCGCAATGAAACGATCTATCAAAAATTCACCTTTGCCCGCTACCGCGTCTATCAAAAAATCGAGAAGGAATTGATGAATCTCGGTCAGCTCACCCAGCCGCGCCGCCGGCTCCTGGCACGTCGCTATTACGACTGTTTGCGCTGCCACAGCCCCCATGAGGGTGAGCTCTTGGCCCACATCCAGCGGCTGGATCCTGAGTTCATGGTGGATGCCTCCTGTGAGCCCAACCCAAGGGCCCTCTGGTTGATCCAGCGGATTGGTTTGCCCTCCTTCTGGGCGTTGTACGGCCTGTCGCGGCGCATGATTCGCTTCAAGCGCTTCCCCCGCTCCTCAATTAAGGGGTGGATTCGCCATGCCACCTCGCCCCGGGAGTAGGGCCCATGGGCCTCCACGGGATCGCCCTTTGTGCCGGCGTAATCTGAGCCCCCCTGTTGGCTCCCCATGCACGCCGTGCCACTGCAGCTGGCCCCCGGCAGCGATCTGCGCCGGAGCCTGGAGGAGTTTGCGGTGGCCCGCTCCGCCGCGGGGTTCGTGCTGGGGGTGGTGGGCGACCTCTCCCGTGCGGCGTTCCAATGCCCTGGCCAGCCCAGTCCCTCCGTGATCGAGGGGGATCTGGAGATCATCACCCTCAATGGCACCCTGGCCCCAGAGGGCGTCCATCTCCACCTGAGCCTCTCGGACGGGGCCTGTCAGGTGTGGGGGGGGCACCTGGAGCACGGCACCGTGGTGCGAAAGGGGGCCCAGCTGCTGGTGGGCGTCTTTGCCGACCAGGGTCAGGCCACCCCGTCCAACGGTGCGGCCCCGGCGATTCCCCATGAGGTGGAGATCGCCGTGCTCAGCGGCTGTCCCTACTCGGCCCGGGCCCAGCGCCTGCTGCGCACCCTTGGCATTCCCCACCAGGTGCAGGTGGTGCGGTCCCCTGAGGAGAGGGAAGCGATCGCCCAGCGCAGTGGCCGCTCCACCCTTCCCCAGGTGTTCATCGATGGCCAGGCCATCGGTGGCTATGACGCCCTCGCTGAGCTGCACGGGCAGGGAGCCCTGGAAGGGTTACGGGTCGTCTGAACGCCAGACAACCACCTCTTTCTAGGGCTAAGACAGAGGCAGGTGCAGTGGAGGCCGTGCGAACCGAACGTCCCGAAGGCCCGCGCATCGCCCAGATCGCGCGCCGGCAAGGCTGCCGGCCCGATGCTCTCATCGAAGTGCTGCACCAGGTGCAGGAGCTCCACGGCTATTTGCCCAAGACCGCCCTGATGCAAGTGGCCCGGGAGCTGCGCTTGCCCCTGAGCCGGGTGCAGGGTGTGGCCACCTTCTATCACCTGTTCCGGCTGGAGCCCCCCACCCCCCACCGCTGCGCGGTGTGCCTGGGCACGGCCTGTTACGTGAATGGTGGCGCCGAGCTGGCCCGGGCACTGGAAACGCGCCTGGCGGTGCGGCTGGATGATCCGGCCGGCGATGGCCTCTGGACCCTCCAGCCCGTGAGTTGTCTTGGGGCCTGTGGCCAGGCGCCGGTGCTGGTGGTGGACGGGGCGATGGTGACCCGGTTGGCGGTGGACGATCCCGTCCGTCTGGCCCAGCAACTGGAGCAGGCCGGCCTTCCCATGGCACCAGGGGGTGTGTCGTGACGGGCGGCCAGGCCCGATTGCGCTGCTGTGATGCCAGTGGGTGTCGCAGTGTGGGCAGCGGCACCCTGCTCGCCGCGCTGAACCAGGCCAGGGAGGGCCTGGGCCTGTCGCCTGAAGCCGTGGCCATCCAGCCGGTGGGATGCCTCCGGAGCTGTGGCCAAGGCCCGCTGGTGGCCGCCGAGGCTGCCGATGGGACGTTCTCTCTCTTCGGCACGTTGACCCCGGAGCTGGCGGCCCCCTTGCTGGAGCAGGTGGCTGGCCCAGCCCCTCGGTCCCCCTCCCCCCTGGAGGCCCACTGGATCGATCCAGCCCATCCGTTTTTTGCCCTGCAACAGTCCGTGGTGCTGGAGGGGTGCGGCCGGATCAACCCGGAATCCATGGAGGAGGCCCGGGCCCTGGGCACCTACGGGCAGTTCCTGCGTTGCCTGCAGGAGCTCACCCCCGAGGGGGTGCGCGAGCAGGTGAAACGCAGCGGCCTGCGGGGCCGGGGAGGGGGTGGGTATCCCACGGGCCTGAAGTGGGACACGGTGGCCCTCCAGCCCCCCGGGCCCCGCTTTGTGGTGTGCAACGCCGATGAGGGAGATCCGGGCGCCTTCATGGACCGGAGCGTGCTGGAGGGGGATCCCCATCGCCTGCTGGAGGGGCTGGCCATCGCCGCCTTCGCCGTGGGGGCCCAGAAGGGGTATGTGTATGTGCGGGCGGAATATCCCCTGGCGATCGAGCGGGTGCGGCTGGCGATCCGCCAAGCCCGGCGGGACCATCTCCTGGGCGAGGGGATCGCCGGCACATCCTTTTCCCTCAGCCTGGAGGTGCGCGTGGGCGCCGGGGCCTACGTCTGCGGGGAGGAGACGGCCCTGCTCCATTCCATCCAAGGCCAGCGCGGCACGCCCCGCACCCGTCCGCCCTATCCAGCCCAGTCGGGCCTGTGGGGTGCCCCCACGTTGATCAACAACGTGGAAACCCTCGCCGCGGTGCCCGCCATCCTGCGGGAGGGGGGGGACTGGTTCGCGGCGATGGGCACGGAGAGGAGCAAGGGCACCAAGGTGTTTGCCCTCTCCGGTGCGGTCGCCAACCCCGGGTTGGTGGAAGTGCCGATGGGCACCACCCTGCGCACCGTGGTGGAGACCATGGGGGGTGGGGTGCCGGATGGCTCGTCCATCAAGGCGGTGCAAACGGGCGGCCCCTCCGGCGGCTGCATTCCCGCTGCCCTGCTCGACACCCCGGTGGATTACGAGAGCCTGCTGGAGCTGGGCTCGATGATGGGCTCCGGGGGGTTGGTGGTGATGGGGGAAAGCACCTCCATGCCTGGTGTGGCCCAGCATTTCATGCGCTTCAGCGTGAGCGAGAGCTGTGGCAAGTGCGTGCCCTGCCGGGCGGGCACGGTGCAGCTGTTGCAGCTGCTCGATCGCTTTGCCACCCACCAGGCCACACCGGCGGATCTGCGGCAGCTGGAGCACCTCTGCCAGATGGTGAAGGCCACCAGCCTCTGCGGCCTTGGCCAGGCGGCGCCCAACCCGGTGCTCAGCACCCTCCGCCATTTCCGGGGGGAGTATGAGGCCGCCTGCCGCGAGCCCCGAACGTGCCAGCCCGCCACGGGTCTAAGGCCATGAGCGTGCTCACCCTCCAGGTGGATGGTTTGCCGGTGGCCGTTCCCGAGGGCTCCACCCTCCTGGAGGCCTGTCGCGCCGCGGCGATCACCCTGCCAGTGCTGTGCCATCTCGATGGCCTCAGCCCGGTGGCCGCCTGCCGCCTCTGTCTGGTGGAGGTGGAGGGCAGTGGTCGGCTGCTGCCGGCCTGCGCCACGACGGCCAGCGAGGGGATGGTGGTGCGCACGGAAACAGACCAGTTGCGAGAGTATCGGCGCATGGCCGTGGAGCTCTTTTTCGCCGAAGGCAACCATGTGTGTGCCTTCTGCGTGGCCAATGGCTCCTGCGAGCTGCAGGATGTGGCCGTGCAGGTGGGGATGGACCACTCCCGGTTCCCCTATCAATACCCCCAGCGGCCGGTGGACGCCTCCCATCCGCTGTTCAGCCTCGACCACAACCGCTGCATCCTCTGCACCCGCTGCGTGCGGGTGTGCGATGAGATCGAGGGCGCCCACGTGTGGGACGTGGCCAGCCGCGGCGCCCATTGCCACATCATCGCGGGATTGGATCAGCCCTGGGGGGAGGTGGAGACCTGCACGTCCTGCGGCAAGTGTGTGGAGGTGTGCCCCACCGGCGCCCTCTTCCGCAAGGACGACACCTCAGCTGAAAAGCATCCCCACCGGGAGTGGCCCGCTGCCCTGCGGTTGGCCCGGGAACAGCACCAATGGCGCATTCCATGACCCCCCTGCGTTTCGCCACCGTCTGGCTGGCGGGCTGCTCAGGCTGCCACATGTCGTTTTTGGATCTCGACGAGTTTTTGTTTGAGCTCGCGGAACGGGTTGAGGTGGTGTATTCGCCCGTCGCATCCGATGCCAAGCACTATCCCGAGGGGGTGGATCTGGTGCTGGTGGAGGGGGCCGTGGCCAATGCCGACAACCTCGCCCTGGCCCTTCAGGTGCGGGAGCGGAGCCGTTGGGTGGTGTCCTTCGGCGACTGCGCGGTGACCGCGAATGTGCCCGGGATGCGCAATCTGCTGGAGGGCGCCGAGCCGGTGTTGCGGCGGGGCTACGTGGAGCTGGCGGACCATGGCGGCCAACTCCCCCATGCGCCTGGAATTGTGCCGGAGCTGTTGGATCGGGTGTTGCCGCTCCACGAGGTGATTCCCGTCGATCTGTGGCTGCCGGGCTGCCCGCCCTCCGCCGAGCGGATTAAGGAGGCCCTGGTGCCCCTGCTGGCGGGGGAGCTGCCCCGGCTGGAGGGATCGGCCATGCTGCGTTTCGGATGAGTTGCCCATGGGCCGCACCGTTCTGATCGACCCCGTGACCCGCATCGAGGGCCACGCCAAAATCACCCTCCACTTGGATGACCAGGGGCGCCTCTGCGACACCCGGTTCCATGTGGTGGAGTATCGGGGCTTTGAGAAATTCTGCGAGGGGCGCCCCTTCACCGAGATGGCGGGGATCACGGCCCGCATCTGCGGCATCTGCCCGGTGAGCCATCTGCTCTGCGCCGCCAAAACCGGCGACAAACTGCTGGCTGTGCAGGTGCCTCCGGCGGCCCGCAAGCTGCGGCGTCTGCTGAATCTCGCCCAGCTCACCCAGAGCCATGCCCTCTCGTTCTTCCATCTCAGCAGTCCGGATTTCCTCCTGGGCTGGGAGAGCGATCCGGCCCGCCGCAATGTGTTTGGCCTGATGGCCGCCGATCCGGAGCTGGCCCGCTC
>JAYKHG010000029.1:0-7694 GCA_035284825.1 Cyanobacteriota bacterium | reverse complement strand
GGACTGCGCTGCCGCCCGATCTTTATGTGGTGAACAGGGGAGGGGCCGCTGAAGCTTGGGCCCTGACCCTCACCAGGCGCTGGCGTTTGGCGGGGCTTGCGGTGGAGCTGGATCTGAGCGGCGCGGCCTTCGGCAAGCAGTTCAAACGGGCCGATCGCAGCGGCGCCCCCTGGGCCGCAGTGATTGGCGATAGCGAAGTGGCTGATGGGGTGGTGGTGCTGAAGGATCTGAGGGGCGAGACAGGGGAGGATCGGAGGCTGGCACCGGATGCCCTCGTGGCCCTGGTGGCTGGCGCTGTTCGAACCCCATAAAAAAGCGGATCCAGGGATCCGCTTGGCAACGTTTTTGGTGTGAATGGCTTAAGCGGAGCCCACGGCCACATAGGACCCGTAGAAGAACAGGCCCACCACAAAAATCACGGCCATTCCACCCGCTGTGGCCACCAGCCAGAGGGGGAGCACGCCTTCAGTCCAGCGGCTTTTCCAAGCCACCGCGGGGCGACCATCGGGAAGCCTATCGGGGATCCGACCGTCAGGGAGGGCAGATTTCTTGCTGCTCATGGCTCAAGAGGAGTGGGAAAGCGTCAGTTGAAGAAGTAGCTCGAGAACAACACACCGGTGACGAACACCAGCAACAGCCCCAGATAAAGGCTGGTGCGGTTGAGCTCAACCGGCAGGTTGTTGGGATTGGAATTGCGTTGAAGGCCCATGGGATCAGCGGCGCACGAATTGCATGGCGGCCAAGGCTCCCAGGAAAAACACCGTGGGGATGCCGAGGGCGTGAACGGAGAGCCAGCGCACCGTAAAGATCGGGTAGTTGCGCGGCGTTGTGGGGGCGGTGGATTGGGTCATGGCTTATTTCAAGCGCAGATCGAGGGACGATTTGGCGTCATACCGCTGGCTTACAACCGGGGCCTTTTCCTCCTGGGCTTGGAAGTAGGCATCGGGGCGGGGAGTTCCAAAGGCGTCGTAGGCCAGGCCCGTGGACACGAAAAGGAATCCCGCCAGGAAGATCGCAGGCAGGGTGACCGCATGGATCACCCAGTAGCGGATGCTCGTAATGATCTCGAAAAACGGGCGTTCACCCGTGGAGCCGGCAGCCATGGCACCAAGCATTCAGCTGGCTGATCCTAGGGGTGCGCTGAAGGCATCCGGGTCCCTCCGCGAGCGATGGTTACAGAGGGACGCAGTTCCTCCTCAACCCACCCAGCGCAACAGGCTTCCCCGTTCCCCGAGCACGAAAGCCTTGCCATCGGGAAGCATGGAGATGCGCGTGAAGTTGCTGGGCTGCTGGGCCCCAACGGGGTCCTTGTTCCAGGTGGCTCCGCCGTCGGGGCTGGTCAACAGGGTGCCGCTGCCACCCCCGGTCCAGAGGTGCCCCTTCGGATCCCAGGCCAGGTCGAGGTAGCCGAAACCATTGGTGATGGGAATGATGGCTGGCCCCCAGGCCTCCACATTGGATGGATCGTCATTGAAACGCAGCTGGGCCCCCCTGGCGAGCATCCAGAGGTTGCCATCGGGTTGGAAGCCCATGGATTGCAGCCTTTGGCTGCTCACCCGCTGATGCACTTGCCAGTTGGGTTGGCCCGGCTCCCAGGTGGCGAAGAAGTTGCCCAGGCTGCTCACACTCACATAGTGGCCATCGGGGCTGCGGCGCAGGTCACGCACCGCCCCTGCCGCGTCTCCCACCAGGGCCTGCCAGCTCTTCCCCCCATCCTGGGTGCGGTAGATGGCCCCCACGTTGGTGGCCAATTCGGCCGAGTTGGCTCCCAGGGCGGTGACCAGATAGGGCTCCCCAGGCAGCTTGGTATCCAGGAATAGTCGATTCCAATTTTTGCCATTGTCGGTGCTGCGCATCAGGAGGCCTGGCTGCCCCACAATCCAGCCTTCCTGACCCTTGAAATCAATGCTGATCAGTCGGAAGTTCTCCTCTTCCGGCAGCGTCAGACTTCTCTCCTCCCAACTGGCACCGCCATCGTTGGTTTCCATGATCAGGCGGTTGCTCCCCACCAGGAAGCCATGCTGACGATCGGTGAAGGCCAGATCCAGGGGATTGGCCTGGGTGGCCAGGGGCACCATCTCCCATGGGCTGGTGGCCGCCACGGGAAGACCTGTGGTGACGCAGCCCGCGAGCCCGAAGGCCACCACAACGGCCATCAGGAGGGACAGGCAGGAGGAGGCAAGGCGGCCCATCTCAGGACGAGGGTGCCGAGTGAGAGGGAGGGATCGATCCATCAGCGGAGAGAGTAAAGAGAGAGGAAGAAGGCGATGGCGAGGGCAAAACCACCGAAGATCAATACGTTCTTCTGGCCAGGTGTGAGGCGGTTGACGCCCAGACCGTAGTTGAGATTTTCCTCGAAGCCACTGGGCTTCTCCCGGGGGCCAATGTCGCGGAAGGCACCAACCTTGCTGCGGCAGACCGGACAGCGAAAGCTGGCCGCATCGAGCTCGAGAAAGGGTGTGCCAGCGGTGATGCCCAATTTGCGGACACCCTCCGCCGGGTCATACACGTAGCCGCAGCTGCGGCATTCAAAGCGGTGGAGGCTGGTGTCCTCCTCCTCTTCCACGATGACCTGGGCTTCCTCGCTGGGAACCGGTGCGGGTTCCTCGGAGCTGGGTGTGGTGCTCATGGCCGGGCCGTTGGAATGCGTGGACTGTAGGCAGCCCCAAGGTTGGGCCGTAGATGCCAGACTGCGCCCCAACCTTGGGGCTGAACCATGTTCGTGCTCTCCGGCTACGACGCCTTTCTGGGCTTTCTGCTCATTGCGGCAGCAGTGCCGGTGTTGGCTCTGGTCACCAACAAGCTCCTGGCCCCGAAAAGCCAGCGGGGGGAAAGGGAGCTCACCTACGAATCGGGAATGGAACCGATTGGCGGGGCCTGGATCCAGTTCAACATCCGCTACTACATGTTCGCCCTGGTCTTCGTGGTGTTTGACGTGGAAACTGTCTTTCTCTACCCCTGGGCCGTCGCTTTCCACAAATTAGGCCTGCTGGCCTTCATTGAAGCCCTTGTGTTCATCGCCATTCTGGTGGTGGCTCTGGCCTATGCCTGGCGCAAGGGCGCCCTTGAATGGAGCTAATCCCATGACCTCCTCCCCTCCTTCCTCCGCCACCGCAGGTCTCGCTGAGGCCCTCTCCGTTGCGGCCCTGCGCGATCAGCGGTCTGTCACCTGCGCGCCGGTGGGCCCGCCATCGATCACCTCTGATTTGTCGGAGAACATCATTCTCACCAGTCTGGATGATCTCCATAACTGGGCCCGGTTGAGCAGCCTTTGGCCCCTTCTTTACGGCACAGCCTGCTGCTTCATTGAGTTTGCAGCGTTGATTGGGTCTCGATTTGATTTTGACCGATTTGGTTTGGTCCCCCGTTCCAGCCCCCGCCAGGCCGACCTGCTGATCGTGGCTGGCACGGTGACCATGAAGATGGCTCCTGCCCTGGTCCGGCTCTATGAACAGATGCCCGAGCCGAAATATGTGATTGCCATGGGAGCCTGCACGATCACCGGTGGGATGTTCTCCGCCGACTCCACGACGGCGGTCCGTGGGGTGGACAAATTGATCCCTGTGGATCTCTACCTGCCTGGATGCCCCCCCCGGCCGGAGGCCATCTTTGATGCGGTGATCAAGCTGAGAAAAAAAGTGGGGAACGAATCGGTGTCCGAGCGTCGCCGCCTCCAGTCCAGCCACCGCTACTGCACCGTCCCCCACCAACTCAGGCAGGTGGAGCCCCTCATCACGGGGGCCTATCTGTCCGCGTCCACCCAAAGGGCCGCCTTGGCCGCCGCCTCCGGCCTGCCCCTGGCCACCCCCAAGACCCAGGAGCCGGCAGGAGTGCCTGGGGCCGAACAGCCCGGGGATGGGGCTTGATCCCTCTCTAACCAGATTCCATCTCTCCATTCTTTTCTTGAGCCATGGCTGAAGCCAACGAAGCCGCCTCCGTCGCTGTGCAGGCCCCTGGACGTGTGAGCACATGGCTTGGCCAGCAGGGTTTCGACCATGCCGTGCTCACGCCCGACCATCTGGGGGTGGAAGTGCTCGGCGTTGACCCGGAAGCGCTTCCCTTGGTTGCCACGGCCCTGAAGGCCTATGGATTCGACTATCTCCAGTGCCAGGGCGGTTACGACGAGGGTCCTGGAGGACAACTCGTGAGCTTCTACCACCTGGTGAAACTGGCTGCCCTCGCCGATCACATCGCCGCCTCCACCGCCCCCGCTGGCACGAATCAGGCCCTTGCCCGGGACCAAAAACCTGAGGAAGTCAGGCTGAAGGTGTTTTTGCCAAGGGATGGTTCTGTGACCATCCCCAGCCTCTACGGTTTATGGAGAGGCGCTGATTGGCAGGAGCGCGAAACCTACGACATGTTTGGCATTGTTTATGAGGGCCATCCCCATCCAAAGCGTCTGCTGATGCCGGAGGATTGGAAAGGCTGGCCACTGCGGAAGGATTATGTGCAGCCTGATTTTTATGAAATGCAGGATGCTTACTAGTGATCGCCATTGTTTGTGCGGTGGATCGCGGCTACCTGCGGCACTGCGCCGCGATGTTGCATTCGCTGCATGAAACGAATCAGGGAGAAAACCTAGCAGTTTTCGTAGTTCATGACACCCTGGAACCCGAAGAAAAAGCCCGCTTTATTCGTTATACAAGCACCTTTCTTCCTTCAGTCTCCCTGCTGCAGGCCGATTCCACTCAACTCCATGGTTTTCCCGTTTCTGGACACGGCTCATTGGCGGCCTATTTCAGGCTCCTGCTGCCGGATTTGCTCCCGGCGGGATTAAAGCGTTTTCTCTTCATCGACAGCGATGCGATTGTTGTCGACAGCGTTCGGCCCCTCTGGGAGACATCCCTACAGTCCAATCCGCTAGCTGCTGTTCCTGAACATGAACTCAGTTGCCATGATCACGGCTATGTGTTTGGGGAGTATTTCAATTCCGGCATGATGTTGGTTGATCTGGAGCAATGGAGGCAATTGAACCTGCTGGAAAGGGGACGGGATTTTGCTCGGGCCAACCCCCACCGCCTTCGCCATTGGGATCAGGATGTTCTGAATCACCTCTTTCCTGGGCAATGGTTGGCTGTCTCACAACGATGGAATGCCTGCCCCCATCTCTTTGGGCTTAATCCCTCCTATGACCTGAGCCCCCACCGGCTCAGTGCCGATCAAATCGAAGCGATAGATCATCCCGCCATCGTCCATTTTGCCGGACCCGGCCCTGTGAAGCCGTGGCACTTTCGTTGCCAGCACCCTTGGCGCGACACCTATCGCCGCCACATCGCTGACACCCCATGGGCCCAAGTTCCCTTGGACGACCAACCCCCCGCTTGGCCGATCCGTGCTTGGAAAGAGGCCGTGTTTCGCTTGAAGTGTCAAGCCAAGGGGTTGTTGGCCTCCTAGCCATCCCAGCGGTGTTTCCTGTAGAAGCGCATCACCGCTGAAGCCACGCTGCGGGGATCGTGTCTCAAGGTGGCACTTGGCCTCGTGCCTTGAAGTTGGGCTTGCATCACTTCGTAGCCCTGGCTCTCCAAACCCTCCACATCACAGGTGACGGGATCTGCCCCCCGGCGACGGTAGTGGTCCAGCAGGGGGGAGGGGGAGAGGTCCTCCTGGGCCAAGACAGCCGTGAACAGACGATCCTCCACGCCAAGGGTGGAGAGTTGGGCTTCGATGGCCCGCAGATGGCCGCTGACATCCATGCCGTCCGTTTCGCCGGGTTGGGTCATGAGATTGCAGATGTAGAGGCGCAGCGCTCGACTCTTGCGAATGGCCTCCACCAGCTCAGGAACAAGGAGATTGGGAAGGAGGGAGGTGTAGAGACTTCCCGGCCCGAGGATGATGAGATCCGCATGGGCGATGGCTTCCAGGGCCCGGGGAAGGGCTGGCGGCCGATCCGGAGTGCACCCCAGGCGCATGATGGGGCTGGTGGCCCTGCCAATCGAGGACTCTCCCTCGATGCGCTCGCCGTTCTCCAGCTCAGCCCAGAGGCGCACATCCGCATTGGTGGCAGGCACCACCTGGCCCTGCACCGCCAACACCCGGCTGCTGGCGGCGATTGCCGCCTCCAAACTGCCGGTGATGGCGGTGAGGGCGGTGAGAAACAGGTTGCCGAAGCTGTGACCCTCCAGGCCGCTGCCGGCTTTGAAGCGGTATTGGAACAACCGAGTCAGCAAGGGTTCTTCCCTGGCAAGGGCGACCAGACAGTTGCGAATGTCGCCGGGAGGCTGCACCCCCAGCTCCCGCCGGAGCACTCCGCTGCTGCCCCCATCGTCGGCCACGGTCACCACCGCCGTGATGTTGCTGCTGTAGCGCTTGAGGCCGCTCAGCAGGGTCGCCAGCCCTGTCCCCCCTCCAATGGCCACAACGTTTGGGCCACGGTTCAGCCGTCGTTGCGCCAGGAGAGCATCCACCAGGTGGGTGTCTTTCTCCGGGGCGAGGGCCTGCTGGATGGATCCAAAGCTGCGGTTGAGGCCAAGCCAGATCAGCACTCCCCCGAGCAGGAGCACCAGGGGGCCGGTGATTCCCCTGGGCAGCACTTGGGTGACGCGGGACAGGATCCAGCGAATGGTTTCCAGGCTCCAATAGATGGGCTGCAGATCGGCCCAGACGGCGGCGCCCAGGAGAGCCACCAATAGGCCCAATCCTGAGGTGAGCATCCACCGCTTCACCACCAGGCCCGGCTGGAGCCAGCGCACCGCCCTGCGGGAGCTGCTCACCAGATCCTGTTGGCGCCGCTCCCCCCGCCCGATCCATTCGGGGCGCTCCGTGGGGCGTTGGCGGGGCGGGCGGGCGATTGGGCCTCGTGCGGGCAAGGGATCCGGGCGCGGACGCTGCAACGATTAACTGAACTGTAGGGATGTGGGGGTGACGCCAGATGGCCAGTGAACCGGAGCTTGCGCGGGAGGTCCAACCGGTTGTGCCGGTGGTGGAGTTTGCGCAGGTTTCCATGGGATGGGGGGAGAAACGGATCCTCGATCAGCTCAGCCTCCAGGTGCAGCCTGGAGAGCGCCTGATGGTGGTGGGGCCCTCCGGCTCGGGCAAATCCACAATTTTGCGGCTCATGGCGGGCTTGCTTCTGCCCACCTCTGGGGTGGTAAAGCTGCACGGGGAGGCCCAGCCCTACCTCCGATTGGACCAACGCCATCCCCCCGACGTGCGACTGGTGTTTCAAAATCCCGCCCTGCTGGCTTCCCTCACGGTGCGGGAAAACGTGGGCTTCCTCCTTTATCGCCGCAGTCGCCTCAGTGAGGGGGAGATTCGGGAACGGGTGCGGCTGGCTCTCCAAGCTGTGGGCCTGGAGGGTGTGGAGGATCGGCTGCCTGGAGAACTCAGTGGGGGCATGCAAAAACGGGTGAGTTTTGCCCGGGCCCTCATTGATGACCCCACGGAACCCAGCCACCGGGTGCCCCTTTTGCTCTTTGATGAACCCACGGCGGGATTGGATCCCGTGGCCTGCACCCGGATCGAAGATCTGATCGTGCAGGCCACGGGTTTGACCCACGCCTCAGGGGTGGTGGTGAGCCATGTGCACAGCACCATTGAGCGTTGTGCCGATCGGGTGATTCTTCTCTATGGGGGGCGCTTTCGCTGGATGGGCACGGCGGATCAGTATCGGCAGTGCACCGATCCCTACGTGGTGCAGTTCAGGACAGGTAGTCTGCTCGGGCCGATGCAGCCCGCCGAGCACTGACCCGAGCACT
>JAYKHG010000028.1:0-3760 GCA_035284825.1 Cyanobacteriota bacterium | reverse complement strand
TGTCAACCGCTGCAAAAGTGAAAAGATATGGCTTCAGGGACTAATCTCTGACGTTGACCGTAGGCCTGAATGGCAACAATGTCTGTCGAATCATCCGCCGATGTGGGCAACATCAATGCAGATTTTGCATGAGCCAGTTGTGGACGCTTCTCCCTCAAGGCAGCCCAGTAACGCTGAGAACCCTGTCATGGCAAGGCCTTTGGCCTGCCCTCCCTGGGGGCCGTTCCCCCCGCCACAAGGAGGGCCACCACAGGCAGCAGCCCCAGCCCCAGCCAGAAGGGGCTCCTGTGCCCCAGGCCCTCAAAGGCGAGGCCCGCCAAGGGTGGCCCCAGGAAGCTCCCCAGGCTCTGCAACCCCTGCAGGCTTCCCAGGGCAGCGCCCTGTCCCCCCTCGTCGAGCCGGCGCGACACCAGCGAACGCAGGCAGGGGGTGATCAGCCCCGTTCCCACCGCCAGACCCGCCACGGCCACAAAGGCCAGGGGGATGGCGTTCGCCGGCCGGGTGAGGGGGATCAGGAGGCAGCTGATCCAGGAGAAGCCCAGTCCAGCCAGGCTGAGGCGGGTTTCTCCGAACCGCTTTACCAGGGGGCCGATGAGTCCACCCTGCACCACCATGGCCACGACTCCCACCACGAGGAAGGCGCCCGAGGCCAGCTGGGGTCCCCAGCCAAAGGCCTCCTTGAAATAGAGCACCAAAATGCCGGTGAAGGCGCTGAAGGAGAAAAAGAACAGAAAAAAGGCGGTGCACAGCCGACCGACCCGGGGATGGCCCAGCACCCGCAGGAGTTGGTGCCAGGGCTGCAGCTCCCTTGGGCTGGGCATGGGCTTGCGGGCCTGGGGCGGGTGGGTTTCTGGCAAAAGGCTGATCACCATCAGCAGGTTGAACACCGCAAACCCCACCCCCAGGGCTAGGGGGAGCCGCAACGACACCCCGGACAGCAGGCCCCCCAGGGCCGGGCCGAGGATGAAGCTCAACCCGAAGGCCACCCCGATCAGGCCAAAGGCCTTCGCTCTCTGCTCCGGAGGGGTGATGTCGGCCAGGACAGCACTGGCGGTGGCGGCGGTGCCTCCGCTCACCCCATCGATGAGGCGAGCCACGAACAGCAGGGCCAAGGGCACCCCGGCGGCCGCGGCTCCGGGCCAGAGCCGCGGCCAGGGCAGGCTCAGGGTGAGGGCAAACAGGCCCAAACCCACCACGGAACCAGCTACACAGAGGGTGATCACCGGTTTGCGGCCAAAACGATCGCTGAGGGCGCCGATCAGGGGGGTGAATCCAAATTGGGCCAACGCATAGCTGCCCCCCAGGAGGCCCAGCACCCTGCCGTCGTTGGTGAGGTTGGCCAAGAGGTAGGGCAGCAGGGGGAAAATCAGGGTCTCCCCCAGCCGGTCGTTGAGCAGGGTCAGAAAGGCACTGAAAACGATGGTGCGGCGCGCGCGGCTCAGGGCTTCCCAGCGAAGGCTGACCAGCTTCCCATGGCAGCGCGGTGCCCTGGCCTGGCGGCAATAATGCTCTTAGTTGTGAAGGGAGCCGGCTTGGCCATCGCCGCCTCCGGATTGGTGTTGGTGTTGTTTCTGGTGGCGCATCTGGCGGGCCTTGGCTTGGCCTGGTGGGATGGCCTGGCCTTTGAGCGCTATGCCACCGCCCTGCACCAATCGCCCTGGTTGCCCGTGGCGGAGCTGGGCTTGCTGGCGCTGCTGCTTGTCCATCCCCTGCGGGCCTTGGCCCGGGTGTGGGCCAACCGGTCCGCCCGTGGTGCGGTGGCTGGCCCGTTGCGCAGTCGGCGGGAGGGGGGAATGGAACCCCTCGCCTCCCTCGCCGGCCGGCTCATGCCCTGGAGCGGCAGTCTGCTGCTGGTGTTTCTCGTGGTGCACCTCGCCCAATTGCGCCTGCATCGCCCCGCCGCCGGGGGGGAGCTGGCGGCCCTGCTGGCCGTGCTGCGTCAGCCCTGGTGGCTTGGCTTGTACGGGGCAGCCGGTCTGGCTGTGGTGGTGCATTTGACCCATGGTCAAGAGAGTGCCCATCGGCGCCTGGGCCTGCTGGATCCCCGCAATGCCGGGCCCATCCGGCTGGGGGGCAGGGCCCTGGCCCTGCTCATCGGAGGGGGGTTCACCCTGGTGCCCTTCGCCCTGCTGCAGAGGGGACTGCCATGAGCGCCGCTCCTCCCCTGGATCCCCGCCTGCCGGAGGGCCCCCTGGCCACCGCCTGGCAACGCACCCGGGATGGCTTGCCCCTGATCAGTCCAGCCAACCGCCGGCGCCTCAAGATTCTGGTGGTGGGCAGCGGCCTGGCGGGATCCTCCGCGGCGGCCACCCTGGCGGAGCAGGGCTATCAGGTGACCCTGATCACCTTCCACGACAGCCCCCGTCGGGCCCATTCCGTGGCCGCCCAGGGGGGCATCAACGCGGCGAAGAACTACGCCAATGATGGCGACAGCGTGGAGCGCCTCTTCCGCGACACGGTGAAGGGTGGTGACTTTCGAGCCCGGGAGGCCGGCTGCCACCGGCTGGCGGAACTGAGCAGCGCCATCATTGACCAATGCGTGGCCCAGGGGGTGCCCTTCGCCCGGGAGTATGGGGGCACCCTGGCCACCCGCAGCTTTGGCGGCACCCTGGTGAGCCGCACCTTCTACGCCCGCGGCCAGACGGGCCAGCAGCTCCTCTATGGCGCCGTGCAGGCCCTGTTGCGGCAGGTGGCCCAGGGGCGGGTGACCCTTCTCCCCCGGCGCGACATGGTGGAGCTGATCACGGTGGACGGGGTGGCCAGGGGGGTGGTGTGCCGCCATCTGATCACTGGGGAGTTGGAGGTGCACACCGCCCATGCCGTGCTGTTGGCGAGCGGTGGCTATTCCAACGTCTACTACCTCTCCACCAATGCGGTGAAGAGCAATGCCAGCGCCATTTGGCGTGCCCATCGCCAGGGGGCCTGCTTTGCCAACCCCTGCTTCACCCAGATCCACCCCACCTGCATTCCCAGTGGTGATGCCTACCAGAGCAAGCTCACCTTGATGAGCGAGAGCCTGCGCAATGATGGGCGCGTTTGGTTGCCGCTGGTGGCAGGTGATGCTCGCCCCGCCCAGGCCATTCCCGAGGGGGAGCGCGACTATTTCCTGGAGCGTCAATACCCCACCTACGGCAACATGGTGCCCCGGGATGTGGCGTCCCGCCGGGCCCGGGAGCTCTGCCTGGCCGGTCAGGGGGTGGGGCCTGGCGGTCGTTCGGTGTATCTGGATCTGGCCGATGCCATCGGACGGGATGGGAAGGGAGCCATTGAGGCACGCTATGGCAACTTGTTGGAGATGTATGAGCGAATCACGGGGGAAGATCCCCGCGTGATGCCGATGCGCATCTATCCCGCCCCCCACTACACCATGGGTGGGCTCTGGGTGGACTACCACCTGATGAGCACCATCCCCGGTCTGTTTGTGTTGGGGGAGGCGAATTTCTCCGAACATGGCGCCAATCGTCTGGGAGCCAGCGCCTTGATGCAGGGCCTGGCGGATGGCTATTTCATCGCCCCAGCCACGGTGCCGGCCTGGCTCGCTTCCGTGGCCCATCCCGAGGTGGGCGAGAACCACCCCGCCTGTCGGCAGGCCCTCGCGGCGGTGGAGGGCCGGCTGCGGGCCCTGCTGGCGCCTGCCGGGGCAGGCCAGAGGAGCGGCCGGGGGCGGCGGCCGGTGGATGGCTTCCACCGGGAGCTGGGACTGTTGATGATTGAGGTCTGTGGCATCAGCCGCTCCGGCCCCCGGCTGCGGCAGGCCATC
>JAYKHG010000027.1:0-7593 GCA_035284825.1 Cyanobacteriota bacterium | reverse complement strand
GCCGCCGGTGGGGGCGCAATGGTGATCTTCACCTCCTTGCCCTGGCCTGCCTTGCTGTCGGCTTCGGCGCCCTGCTGGTCGGTGAGATCGAGGAAAAACTTCTGCTTCCTGAAAAACATGGCTGGATGGCGCAGCTCGGATGAGCCGATTATCCGTTGCCGGCGCCGTTGCGCCCCCAACCCTTAGACCTGTGCAACAGATCTCCCAGGCCATGTTGCCGCTTTCCCTGTCCCTTCCCGATCAGGAGGTCAGCCATTGGTTGGTGGCGCTGCTTCTCAATGCCCTGCTGATCGCCCTCGCCCAACGGGCTCCCCTCCTCACCCCCGAGGGCTGGATCCACGCCGGCATTCTCGGCACGGTGCTCTGGGGAAGCCTCGGCTGGCGGGGTTGGCTGGCGGTGGTGGCCTATCTGGCCCTGGGATCGGCCGTCACCAAGTTGGGATTCCAGGCCAAACAGGCGAGCGGTTTGGCGGAGGCCCGCGGGGGGCGCCGGGGGCCGGAGAATGTCTGGGGATCGGCCCTGGTGGCGGCTGTTCTAGCGGGCCTCACCCCCCTGGCTGGTGCCCGTGCCCCGCTGTTGTTGCTGGGTTTTGCCGCCAGCCTGGCCGCCAAGCTGGCGGACACCTTCGGCAGCGAGATCGGCAAGCGCTGGGGCCGCCACACCGTGCTGATCACCACTTTGCGTCCCGTGGCCAGGGGAACGGAGGGGGCCATCAGCCTGGAGGGAACGGCGGCCAGTGTGGTTGGAAGCGGGTTGATGGCAGGGGTGATGGCGGGCCTGGGGGTGATCGAAACCCCCATGGCCCTGGCCCTGGTGACGGCCGTGGGGGTGACGGCCACCCTGATGGAGAGCCTGATCGGCGCCACCCTGCAGCAGCGGGCGGCCTGGCTGACCAATGAGGTTGTCAACGGCCTCCAAACCCTCTTGGCGGCGCTGTTGGCCATGGGTCTGGCGCTCCAGTTCAAGCCCCTGTTCTGAACTCACGGCTGGGGGCGGTGCTGCCAACGTTCAGCCGACTCCCGCAACTGCCGCAGGGCGGCGTTGCAGCGGCGTTCGGCCATGCGGGGGTGAAGGCCATGTTGGCGGCCCAGCTCCACCCAGCTGCAGCCCACCACCACCCGCGCCACCACCAGTTCCCGCTGCAGGGGGTCGAGATGATGGAGCTGACCCCGCAGCCAAGCCATCTGCTCGCCCTGTTGGCGATCGCCCCCGGCACAGGCCCTGGAGGGTGCCTCACTCCCCAGGGAGTGGGGATCGGCGAGTTGATCGAGCCACGTGTCACAGCCATCGGCCTCACTGCTGCTGCTCTGGAGAGCATCGAGGCTGAGGGGATGGGCCACCTCCCGAAGCCCCTCCGCTTCCTCCAGCTCCATGGGCGTGCATCCCAGGGCCTTCCCCAGACCATCCCGTCCGAGGGGGGCGAGCCCCTGGGCACGGCGTTCCTCCTGCAGCCCCCTGAGGCGTTGGCGTAGCTCCCAGATGGGCCTGGGCAGCCGAATCCACGACTCGCGGTCCCGCAATTCATGCTGGATCGCCCCCCGCACATAGGGAACGGCAAAGGTGCTGAGGCAGCGGCACCGGTGGCCGTCAAAGGCCTCCACCGCGCGAATCAGCCCCTGGCAACCCACCTGCACGAGGTCGCCATAGGGCAGCTGGCTGATCCCCGCGAAGCGCGCCGCCACGCTGTGCACCAACCCCAGGTTGGCCTCCACCAGCCTGTTGCGCCAACGGAGACGGGCCACGGGATCGTCACAGGTGGCATAGGCCTCCAACCAACGCCGGTTTTGCAGCTCCCGCCCTTGGCGATCCGCTGGGGTTTGGCGGCGCAGGGGGCGCGGGGGCAGGTGGGGCGAGTGGGGGAGGGGATGGGCGGAAGAGGCCATGGGTGAAAACACGCTCTTCCCAAAGCGTCGGGCTGACGGCCCATGCCTGTCTTCCGCCATCCAGGGGATTTTTGGCTCCCCCGATCGGGGGAGAGTGACTTCACCAAGCCATCGGAGTGGCGAGCCCCTGCACCTGCAGACCAGCCCAGTCCATGAGGGCAGGCCAGCGCCTCACCCGCTCAAAAAGAAAATGGTGCCCCTCGTTGTTGCAGTGCAGGCCGTCCTCCGCGAGCCAGCGCAGCCAATGGGGCTGCTCCAGAAAGGGCCTGAGCACGGGCAGGAAGGGCACATTCGCCTCCATGCAGGCCTCCTCCAGCAGACCCTCGTACACCTGCACATCCGCCGTGGCGTACCAGAGCACCTCCGCCCAGGGCATGGTGTCCTCCAGCACCGGGGTGAGCCCCAGCACAAACACTGGAGCCATCGCCTGGGCCTGGCGGAGCAACTGCTGCAGCCCAAACAGAAAAGCCTCCGGAGCCAGTTGGGGACGGCCATCGGGCCGGCCGACGCGGGCCGTGTCGTTGAGCCCCACCGCCAACAAGATCCCCTGGGGCACCTGACGGCGCAGCTCCCCCCGCACGCCCACCTCCGCCGTCAGTCGGGAGGCCACCCGCTCCAGCCCATCGCCGCGCACGCCCAAGTTGTAAACCACGGGCCCACCGGGCAGGGCCATCCAGTGCCGCCGTAACCGCTCACACCAACCCCCCTCCTCCGGATCTCCCCAGCCAAACACCCCGCTGTCGCCAATGACGGCGAGTTTCTTGGGAATGCCTTGGAGCATGCAGCGTGGCGGGGAGGGATGTCAGTGTCAGAGCTTGGCTTGGAAGGCGCCAAGCCGCTGCAGGCCATCTTGAATGGCCTCCGTTGAGGCGGCGCAGGAGAGGCGAATGCAGCGGTCGTCACCAAAGGCAACGCCTGGAACCGCCGCCAATCCCACCTCATCCAGGAGGCGGTTGCAGAGGGTCATGGAATCCAGCCCCCAGGCGCTCATATCGGGAAAGGCGTAGAAGGCACCCTTGGGCGGCACCAATCCCAGCCCAGGCACCGCGGCCAGGCCATCGCTCAGCAGCTGGCGACGTTCGTTGAACCGTTCCGCCATCTCCAACACACAATCTCGGGATCCCTGGATTGCCGCCAGGGCGCCGAATTGGGCAAAGCTGCAGACATTGCTGGTGGACTGGCTCTGGAGGGCGCAGGCGGCCGCCACCACGTGGGCGGGCCCAAATAACCAGCCCACCCGCCATCCGGTCATCGCCCAACCCTTGGCAAAGCCATTGGCGATGAAGATCCGCCCGGCCAGGTCTGGAGCCAACGCCGCCAAGCTGTGGTGGGTATAGCCCGGGGCCAGCAGGGCTTCGTAGATCTCATCACACACCACGGCCACCTCAGGGTGACGGCGCAACACATCTGCGATGGCCTCCAGATCCGAGCGCTCCAACACCATCCCCGTGGGATTGGAGGGACTGTTCAGGACCAACAGCCGGGTGGCTGGGGTGATGGCCTGCTCCAGTTCCGCCGCGGTGAAGCGAAACCCCCGGCTGGCCTCCGTGGGGAGGGGCTGCACGGAGGCGCCCGCCAACTCCGCCATGGGTGGGTAGCTCAGCCAGCAGGGGGTGGGGATCACCACGCCATCCCCTGGATTGAGCAACACTTGAAACAGATTGAAGAGCGCCTGTTTGCCGCCATTGGTCACCAACACCTGCCCAGGGGTGGCAGCCACGCCATTCTCATGGCTGAGCTTTTCGGCGATCGCAGCGCGCAAGGCCGGCTCCCCCGCCACGGGCCCGTAGCGGGTGTGGCCCGCTTCCAGGGCGGCAGCGGCGGCCTGGCGAATGAAGGCGGGCGTGTCGAAATCTGGTTCTCCCGCAGAAAGACTGCAGATGTCGCACCCATCGGCGCGAAGCTGTTTGGCCTTGGCGGCAATGGCCAGGGTGAGGGAGGGCTGCAGGGAGGAAGCCCTGACCGACAGCTTCAGCGGGGCCGACATCAGGGCGGGCACAGCAGATTGGGATGCGTCATCCTGCACTAGATCGGCCAGCTCAGGCCCCTCTGGGTTTTTTCAGGAAACTTCACACCTCTGGCCAACCCATCGGTCATGTCCCCACCGGATACTCCACCCCCCTCCACCGCAGCCCTCGCCACCCTGGCGAACGCCTGTGGGCAGTGCCGTCGGTGTGCCCTGGCCGAGGGCCGTCAGCGGGTGGTCGTCAGCCGTGGCAATCCCGAAGCCCCGCTGATGGTGGTTGGCGAGGGGCCTGGCGCCCAGGAAGATGCCCAGGGAGTGCCCTTCGTGGGGCGGGCCGGCCAGCTGCTGGATCAGATGCTCGCCAGCGTGGGCATCGACAGCAACTCGGAGGCTTACATCTGCAACGTGGTGAAGTGCCGCCCACCGGACAACCGCAAACCCACTCCGGAGGAGATGGCGGCCTGTCGCCCCTGGCTGATGGAGCAGATTGCCCTGGTCGACCCCGCCGTGATCGTGCTCGCCGGTGCCACGGCGATGGAGGGTGTGCTGGGGATCAAGGGAGGCATCACCCGCCTGCGGGGGCAGTGGCAACAGGGAACGGAAGGGGCCCTGGAGGGTCGGTGGCTGGTGCCGATCTTTCACCCTTCCTATCTGCTGCGCAACGCCTCCCGGGAGCAGGGCTCACCGAAATGGCACACCTGGCAGGACCTCAAGGAGCTCCGGCGGCGGCTCGATGCCCTGTAGGGACCTGAGCCCGTGGGCGAAGGGAGCTGCCGTTGCTAAGCAGGTGATGGTGTCGTTGCCTCCCCATGTCGCTCGCGTCCCTCGAGGCCTTCCTGGAGCAGGCCCACACCGATCAGCGGCTGCAGGAGATGCTCTGCGTTGCACCTGATGCCTCTGCGGTGGCGGCCATCGCCCGGGCGGCGGGATATCCCGTAACGGAGCTGGATCTCTGGCAGGCCAGCGCCGCCACCCCGGAGGAGATCCTTCCCGACCCAGGGGACCCCTTTCAGCCGGAAGAGCCCTCGGCAGTCGCCATGGAGAGCCGGCCCTCCCAGCAAGATCCCTCCCCCGGCGCCGGTGCTGTCCTCCCTGATCCCTGGCTGGAGGAAGAGCCGATACAGGGATTCCTCCACCAGGCCCAGGGGGATGAGGGCCTCCAGCGCGCCCTGGCCACGGCCCCTGATGCGGCAGCTGTGGCCGCCATTGCCCAGGGGGCGGGCTATCCCATCACAGAGCTCGATCTCTGGCGGGCCAGTGCCGCCAGCCCGGAGGAACTCGTGGGCGATCCAGGAGCCCTTGAGGACGCCATAGAGGTGGAGGAGGCTTGGAGCCTTCCGCTGGAAGAAGCCCTGCTGGGATTCCTCCACCAAGCCCAGGGTGATGAAGATCTGCAGCGGGCCCTGGCTAGCGCAGAGGATGCGGCGGCCGTGGCCGCCATCGCCCAGGGGGCGGGCTATCCGATCACCGCAGCGGATCTCTGGCGCGCCACCGGCATTCCGGCGGAGGAGCTGTTCCCCCCCGAGCCCAATCTGGCCCCCATCGAGGCCCCCCTGGCCCGCTTTCTGCTGGAGGCCGAGCACGACGCCGCCCTCCTGGAGGCCCTGGCCACCGCGGAGGATGCCGCGGCGGTGGCCGCCATCGCCCAGGGGGCGGGCTATCCAATCACCACAGCGGATCTATGGGAGGCCAGCGACGCCCTGCCGGAGGAACTGTGGATCAGCGAGCTGGTTGTGTTGGCGGTGGAGGAGGAGCTGCCCACCTGAACAGAGCGCGCAGGTCACTCCTTGAAAATGACCTAGTCTTATGACCATGGCCTTTCAGGGCGCATGGACCCATCAACGATAGGGGCTAACCCGTCGCCGCCCGACGGGCAGCGACGGATCTCGAAATCCCACTTCAAGGCCCATGCCCTGGAGCTGTTCCGCCAGGTGGAGGCCAGCGGCGAACCCCTGCTGGTCACTGATCACGGCTGTCCCAGCATCGAGGTACGCCCCTACCGACCGCCTAATGGCCCCGCTGCCGATCCCCTGGAGCAGCTGCGGGGTTCGGTGCTTCGCTTTGACGATCCGTTCGAACCGGCCTGCGATGACAACTGGGACGCGATGAGGTGATCCTGCTTGACACCCATGTGCTGATCTGGTGGGGCGATCGAGGCGCAGGTCGAATCCGCCGCCCTACCGGGTGGTTCGCCACAACTGATGGTGTCGGCGATCAGCTGCTGGGAGGTGGCCATGCTGGTAAGGCGCGGCCGTTTGGCCCTCAGCCTCGAGGTGGAGCACTGGTTGGCAGTGCTGGCCTCGCATCCAGCCGTGAAACTGTTGCCGCTGGATCCGGCCGTCGCCGTGGCGGCAACGCGACTGCCTGAACCATTCCACGCCGATCCCGCCGACCGGTTTCTGGTGGCCCAGGCGCGAGCGCTGGGGGTCCAGCTGCTCAGTGCGGACAGCAAAATCCGTACCTATGGCCACGTGCTCAGCCTGTGGTGATGGGGCTGATTGCAGGCGCAGTCGTTGAGCCAGGGAGAAGCGCTGTGCTGGGTGGGTCGAACCCCTGCCGGCGGTTGGCTCAGCGATGGGCTGGCAAACGTCTGCCGGGGAGAGTGAAGGCCACCAGCCTTGGCCCAACTAGGCTGAAGCCAAACAGCGGTCTGCGCATGCTTGCCCCAACCAGCCCGCGGCAGGAGATCGATCCGATGGGCCTGGCCGAAGGCCTGATGCTTCCCATCGCCCTCACCACAACCCTGCGCCTCACCCCGGAGGAGTTTGCGGAGGTGTGCGCGGCCAATCCCGACGCCGTGCTGGAGCTGGCTGCTGATGGTTCCCTGATCCCCATGACCCCCACCGGTAGCGAAACGGGCTCCCGCAGCGGCGAACTCTTCTTTCAAATCAAATCCTGGGCCCGGGCCAATGGCGGCTGGATGGCCTTCGACAGTTCCACCGGCTTCCGTCTGCCTGATGGCTCCGTGCGCAGCCCGGATGCAGCGCTGGTGGCTCTGGAGCGCTGGCGTGCCCTGAGCGAGGAGCAACGCCGGGGATTCGCTCCCCTCTGCCCCGATCTGGTGGTGGAACTGGCCAGCCCCGGCGACAGTGGACCCAGGGGGCTGGCGTCCCTGCGCCGCAAGATGGCGGCCTACCAGGCCAACGGCGCCCGGCTTGGCTGGTTGTTGATTCCCTCTGAGCAGGCTGTAGAGGTGTGGCTGTCATGGGAAAGCGGAGAGGAGCCAGTGCGCTTGGAGGGAGCCCCCCTGCTGGAGGGAGGTGACGTGTTTACAGGGCTGGCGATCAATCTGGCGGAGATCTGGGCGAAATGAGCCTGTTGAACGACACCACGGGGCGTCGTGCTGCTCAGACTGACGAGTCTTCCCAGTCGCCGCGGGTGTCGCACAGCGTGGCTGGATCAAGGGACTGCTCCAGTGTCCAGGGAGATTCGGCGGACAGGTGGCGTAGAGGTAGATCCGACTCCCGCAGCACCAGATCTACGCCGGTATCGAAGCCATCAGCCATCGCGTCGGCGGCTTTGGCACGCAGGCTTCGGTTCTGACACAGCAAACGCTCAATCGCCTGTCGCTGCTCCCGAATGCGTTTCAAAGGCCGGATCGTTCACCTCAGCTTAGCCGCCAACCTGACTAAGCTCATTGCAGAGAGGAGCTGCCCATCGATGTGGAGCATGTGTTGGCGGTACGCGATCTGCCTCTAATTCACCGCGATCCCTTCGACCGCCTCCGGGTGGTCCAAGCCTGC
>JAYKHG010000026.1:0-27421 GCA_035284825.1 Cyanobacteriota bacterium | reverse complement strand
TGAGGGAGACTCAGGGCGCGAGCCTGGCCCGATGCAGCCGGCTTTTCTGATACCAGTCTGCGAATTGCGGGGCCCAGCCCTGAAGGTGCGGCCACATCAGGTCGCAAAGGGCGCGGATCTCCTGCTGGGCGTCGAGCTTGGCCCGCAGGTCGAGGAAGTGCAAAAAGGCCCGCAGGCTGAAGCTCACCACGAAGTGCTGACGGTAGTCGAAGGGCAGGATGCCGCGGGCGTGCTCCTCGGCGAAGCCGGCGGCCAGCAGGTCGCGGTAGCGCTCAGCGGCGGCGCGGCAGAGGTCTAGATCGATGGCACGTTGCCCGATGGAATAGTGGTACTTCTTGCCCTGGCGGTCGGCGTAGTCGCCCACGGGCCGCAGGTAGAACACCTCCTCCAGCTCCAGCTCGCCCCGGGCGGCCTTGCAGATCCGATCGCCCGTGTACCGCATGGATTGCACATCAAAGCTCACGCCCACCCGATGGGTGCGCGCCTGCTGCATCACCGAATGGGGGAACCAGCCCACGTTGAGCACGATCTGGGCATGCTCCAGGGGGCCGTAGTGGCCCCGCTCGCCCGCCAGGAGGCGCTTGACGCAGATTTCACCGGCTTGGTGCTCATCCGGCCAGGTTTGCCGCGCAGCGGTGACATACCCCTCGCTGTAGTCCTGGTGCATGGCGGCATAGACGCACTGCTGGGGATTTGGGGTGGCGGCGATGGTGTCCACCCGAAAGCGCGGATCAGACAGGGTGTCAGCCATGGCTGCGGGGAGCGATGGGGGTGTCCTGGGTCAGGGAGGTTTCTTGGGTCAGGGCGCTGGTCGGGGCAGCGCCGGCCAGGGGGGGGAGGCTGGTGCCAGCCACAAGGGCGGAGCCGATCGCTTCCAGCTCCTCGCCACTGCGGGCTCCAATCGCCTGGCCGATCCGCTGGCCTTCCCGGTCAAAGAGTTCCAGGTGGGGAATGCCGTTGACCCCGTAACGATCCACTTGGGGCTGCCAACGGGGGTTGTCCACGTTCAGCAACACCACGTCCAACTCTCCTTTGTGACGGCGCTCCATGGTTTCCATCGCCGGGGCCATGGCCCTGCAGGCCTCGCACCAGTCCGCGTAGAACTCCACCAGAGTCGGTTGGCCGTTGGCCAGGGCCACGGTGAGTTCGGGGGACTGCCGTGCCAATTTCTCCAGGGCCGCCTCCGGGTGGAGGCCCCCCCGCAGCCAGAACAGCGCCAGCGCGAGCAGCGCCGCCAGGGCGGCCAGCACCATGCGCTCAAGACGGCCAAAGGACCCTGTCGTGACAGGCTCGCCCATGGGGCTCGGTTCACCGAGGACAACGGATCGACCTTAATGGTTTCAGAACCGTCACCGGTTGTGCCGCTGGAGTCCCTTGCTAGGGTCCGATCAATACACGATGGGCCGTGAAGCGGCGCCTCACCCTCTATTTTCCCCGGGACGCTGTCCACCAGCCCATCACTTACCGATTGGCTGTGGATTTTGATGTCGCCTCCAAAATCCTCAGGGCTCAGATTGCTCCCAGCCAGAGTGGCACCATGGTGGTGGAGCTCTCCGGAGACATCGACGCCTTGGATGCGGCCGAGCTCTGGCTTGAACGCCAGGGCCTGCGGCTGAGCAAGGCCCGTAATGGGATTCGCGTGGATCCTGAGCAATGTGTCGATTGCGGGCTTTGCGCCGGGGTTTGTCCCAGTGGGGCGCTGGCTTTCCCCATCGCTGAACGCCGATTGGTGTTCAACGCCACCCGCTGCCTGGTGTGCGAGCAATGCTTGCCTAGTTGTCCCTTTGGAGCGATCAGCCTGGTGCTGGAGCCTGGATGAACTCCTTTCTGCGCTACCTGCTGCTTCCCTTCCGGGCGCCGATGCTGTTCATCCTCGTGCTCGTGAGTGCCTATCTGGGCCTGGATTGGAGCCACAGCAATGCGGCCATGCCTGGACAGGAAACGATCAATGGCCTCACCTGGACGATGGAATGCCTGCAGGCCGCTGTGGTGGTGGTGCTGTGCACCATCCCCGACCTGCTGCTGCGTCAGGTGTCGTCCCTCATGGCCACGAGCCGGGTGGTGAGCCTGGTGGCCACCCTGCTCATCGTCACCCTGGTGGGGATTTACATGCTCCACCTGGAGATGTTGGCCGATGTCCTCGTGCTGGGTTGCACCCTGCTGTTGGCCCGGCTGGACATGGTGAGGGCCCGGATGGTTCCACCCCCTCTGGTCTCCGTTTTTCTGCTGGTGCTGCTGGTGATTGGTGGGGCGTCCCTGGGGCGGTTAGCCGGCGCGGGCAGCCTCGGCCCGATGTTTCTGCTTCCCGTGGGGAGGGGTTAACAGGCTGGCTGTCGCTCTTTTTGATAACTCCAGACATTCCCCAACACCTTCTTCACGTAGATCCGGGTTTCAGGGTATGGAATGGCTTCCACCCAGAGCTCTGGGAAGCGGCTGCGGTCGGGAGTCTGCCAACCCTGAACGGCCCCTGGCCCCGCGTTGTAGCTCGCCACTGTGGCTAGCGGATCCCCTTTCCACTGATCCAGCAGGGCCCTCAAATACTTGGCCCCCAATTCGGCGTTGCGGGTGGGCTCCTGCAGCTCCTGGATGGCGACGGGGCCACCGGCCAGCTCGGCCGCCGTGGCGGGCATCAGCTGAAGGAGGCCCACCGCACCCGCCGATGATTGAACGGCAGGGGTGAAACGGGATTCCTGCTTGGCCACCCCCAGCAGGAGCGACAAAGGCAGCTGCTGTCCCGCGGCCGCTGGCGAGAAGGCTTCTGGAAAACGCTTGGGATGCAGGGCCTGCTCCAGCTGGGGCAGGAGGAAGCACTGATCGGGTTTGAGCTGGAGGGCGGCCTTCTCCAGCTGGCCCAGCCCAGTCCAGTCATCTCCCACCCCTTGGCGCAGCCGACCCTCCACCAACAGCTCCGCGCTTTCCGTGGGGGGGGTGCCCCCCCGGCGCACCCTCCAGCTTTCCCAGGCTTCCGTGGGTTGGCCAAGGCGCCACAGCTGATCCAGAGCTCCATCACCACTGGCCAGGGGCTGCCAATGGCTTCCGCCCGGGCCGTCAGGGGGCTGTTGGGGGGATGGCTGCAGGCTGAGCTCTTCCTTGCCCAGCCGCGCCGCGGCCCTCCAGCCGTAGTAGCCCCCCGGGTGGTGCACCAGCAGTTGTTTCCAGGTGAGGGTGGCTTCTTCCTCCTGACCCCGTTGCTGCTGGGCGTACCCCATCCAGAAACGATGCCGCGCCGCCAGGGCTGGGGGGAGCTGTTCCGCGGGAATGGCATTCAGGGTGGTCACCACGCCATCCCAGTTGCCCGTGAGCAGGAAACGCCGTGCCACGTCCCATTGCAGGTCCCAGCTGGCAGGATCCGCCGGCCAACGCTGCAGCACGGCGAAGGCCGCCCTGCCGCTGGTGTCGCTGAGGGCAAGCCGGGCTTGCACGGGGGCGCTGTTCTTCCAGCGGGATGGGAGCTGCTGCAGGATCGATGCGCCGCTGTCTGCCTCGCTGTTGGTGCCCTCCTGTTGACTGAGCAGGCGGACGGCCTCTTCGGCTCCCGGTGCTTCTGGTCGCCGCTGCACCATGTCCAACAGCAACGGTCGCGCTAGCCGTTGGGTTTCTGTGGTGCCTTTGAGAAAGGCGCGGGCGATGGCAAGGCGTCCAGGATCACTGAGGGCCGCCACGACGGCCCCATCCGGACCCTTCTCCCCCAAGCAGCGCAGTGCACCAGTGGCATCTCCCGTCTCCGCGAGACCCTGGCCCAGCTGGGCGCGGTTGGCGGGACTCAGGGATGGGTTGGTGCAGAGGGTGGCGATGGCTTCACTGGCCCCGGGCCAGCGGGCCCCCCACTTGGCCAGGTGCAACGCGCCTTGGGCTCTCTCTTCTGACCCTGGTCCGGCCTCCAGGGCAGCCGCGAGGGCGGCGGGGTGGGCTGGGAAACGGCGAAGCAGCTCCTGGCGGAGCTCGGGTTGTTGACGGCCCAGGGCATAAAGGGCATCAGCACTGGGAGGTTCCAGGGGGAAGCGCCGCAGCAATTGGCGCCAAAGCGGCACCGCCTGCTCCTTTCCGATCACCCGTTCCCGTTGCAGGGCGGCCTGCTTGAGCACCACGGCGGCCAATGGCCCCGTACCCCAACCCTGGCCCGCCAGCCATTGGCCCTGGCCCTCGGCATCCTTGGGGCCCTGGCTGGCCAGCAGGAGGGCGGCCTCCCGCCGTCTCTCTGGATCGGGGGACCAACGCCACTCCCGTTTCAGCTCCGTGGTGGAGGCTTCCGGCGTCAGCGGGGCCCGCCTCTCCAGCAGGGCTCGGCCCCCCAGGAGTGCACCGCCCGTGCCCAGGCACGACACGACGAGCAGCAGGGAGAGGCGAGCCAAAACGAAGGAGCAGATGGTGCCATTCTGGCCAAGCACCTCTCGTCCTCCGGCCATGCGGCCCCTGCGCCGGCTTCTCCCCCCCGTTCCTCCCCTGCTGCGCCATCTGCCAGGCTCCTGGGGCCGCCGTCGTGCCCTGGGCGTGCTGTTGGCTGCTGGGCTGGTCTGGTTGCTGAGGCCTTGGCCTCCGTTCCAGTGGCTGCCAGGTGCGGTGGTGGGCCTGATGGTCCTCTGGGCTGTGGTTGAGCTGTTGCGCTGGTTGTGGTGGCCCCGCCGTTGGAGCTGAACCTGCCCTCCCCTCTGGTGGCCCCTGGCGATCCCCCTTAGCCTGGGTCTCTCCCGCCTGCCCATCCTCCATGGCTGCTGCCCCAGTGCACCCCCTCGGGGCCCCCTTAGGCCAGGGAGTGGCCTTCGGCACCGATGGGATTCGCGGGAGGGTTGGCACGGCGATCACGCCAGCTCTGGCGATGCAGGTGGGCTACTGGACAGGGCTGGTGCTGCCGGCGGAAGGCCCCCTTGTGATCGGCACGGATTCGCGCTCCAGTGGTCCGATGTTGGTGGCGGCCCTTACCGCTGGCCTGGCCGCAGCGGGCCGTGATGTTTGGCAGTTGGGCCTCTGCCCCACCCCCGCCGTGCCTGGCACGATCCAACGCATGGGGGCCGCCGGGGGGCTCATGGTGTCCGCGAGTCACAATCCTCCCCAAGACAACGGCATCAAGGTGTTTGGTCCGAGCGGCGCCAAGCTGGCCCGTTCACAACAACACGCCATTGAGTTGGGTCTGAGGGGGGAAGCGCCCGACCTGCACGCACAGCTCCCTGGGACAGGGACGGTGCATCAGCGCAGCGATCTGATGGCCGCCTACCAGCAGGCCCTGTTGGACAGCGTGGCCGGACAGCGACTGGACGGTTGCAAGGTGGTGCTGGATCTCTGCTGGGGCTCGGCCACGGCCTGTAGTGCAGCGGTGTTTCGCGACCTCGGCGCAGAGCTGGTGGTGCTCCATGGCCAGCCGGATGGCGGACGCATCAACCAGGGTTGCGGCAGTACCCACCTGGAGCCCCTGAGGCAGGCTGTGGTGGCTGAGGGTGCGGAGATGGGCTTTGCCTTCGACGGGGATGCGGATCGAATGCTCGCCGTTGATGGCCGGGGTCGCGTCATGGACGGGGATCAGATCCTCTACCTCTGGGGGTCGGCCCTTCGCGTGTCGGGTCTTCTCCCCGCCAATCGGATCGTGGCCACCGTCATGTCCAATCTGGGTTTTGAGCGGGCTTGGCAGGAGGCCGGTGGCGTGCTGGAGCGCACCCCCGTGGGCGACCAATACGTCCATGCAGCGATGGAGGAATTTGGGGCTGGTTTGGGGGGCGAACAAAGTGGCCACATCCTTTCTGCCCACCATGGAATGAGTGGGGACGGCCTGCTCACGGCCCTGCAGGTGGCCACCCTGGTGCATGGCCGGGGACAAACCCTGGCGGAGTGGATGGATCAAAGTTTTCGGCCCTATCCCCAGAAATTGGTGAATGTCACGGTGCCCAACCCTGCCCGCCGCACCGCCTGGCAGGAGTGTGCGCCGATGCGGGAAGCCGTCGCCAGGGCAGAGGCGGCGATGGCGGGAGCGGGCCGGGTGTTGGTGCGCGCCAGCGGCACGGAGCCCCTGCTGCGGGTGATGGTGGAGGCGGCTGAAAGCGATCAGGTGGAGCATTGGACAAACCTTTTGGCGAAGGAGGCGGATCGCCTCCTCAACGTGGCCTGATCTCCGGCTGGGCGCCCTCGATCGACGGTGCCATCACCGCTGCGGCCAGGGTGATGGCACCGGCGCAGCCGTCCCCAGCGGGATCCTCCCAGCGGCTGTGGGGCAGGGAATCCTTCAAGGCGCCACCGAAGGCGTCCCGCAAACAACCCAGATGGGTGATCGCCCCTCCCAGGGTGCAGACGGCTGGAGCAGGGAGGGCCAGGTGACGGGCGACGGCCACCACCATCTCCACCAGGGCCTCCCCATGGTGACGGAGGATTCCAAGGGCCAGGGGATTGCCGGCGGCGGCCTGTTGGTTCACCACCGGGGCGAGGGCGGCGAAACCGGCGGGCCCGAAGGTTGACCTCACCACCATGGCCTTGATCTGCTGCGGGGTCTGGGGATGGTCGAGCTCCAGATCCAGGGCCGTCCATAGGGCCTCTCGCAGGGGGTTGTCTGGGTGGCGCCCGTCCGCCATGCGCAGGCTCAAGGCCAGGGCATCGCGGCCGATGTCCATGGCCGAGCCTGCGCCGTCCAACAGCCAACCCCACCCAGCGCAGCGGTGATGCCGGCCTGTCCTGTCAGCACCGATGGAGATGGTGCCGGTGCCACTGATCACCACAATCCCCTCCCCTTGGGGGAAGGCGCCTGCCAAGGCCGTCCGCTCATCCCCCGTCACCACGAGCCGCTCGCGGCTCAAGCCAAGGGTGGAGGCAGCCAGCTCCAGAGCCAGGTCTTGGACAGCGCTGCCGTGTTCGATCCCGCTGGCCCCCACGGCTGCCGCCCCCAGGGCCCAGCCCCCTTGGGGGGGGCCTCGATCCACCAGGTGGGCCTGGGCTTTCACCAGGCTCTTTTGGAGAGCCTTCTCAAATCGCTCCGGTCCATCAGCCGCAGCCAGATGGACCACCCCTGGCCCTTCGCCTTCCGCCAGGGGCGTTCCATCGAGGGTGGCCAGCCGGCAGGTGGTGTGGGTTTGGCCGGCATCAAATCCTGCCAGCACCATCGGGCGCTCCCCCGGCCCGGGGCGGCCTGATGGGCTCATGGACGCCTGGACTCCAGCAGGCTGGCCCCGGCCCCGTGGACGGACGCCGCCAGGGTGGCCAGGCTGAACAGGGCGATCAGCTGCACCTCAGGCCGGAAAAAGATGGTGTCGGTGAGGCCCTGCACCGCCAGACCCGCGAAGGCGGCCACTGCGGCCAGTGCCGGCAGCACCAAGGGGCCTTGGGCACGCCACTGGGCCAATCCTGTGGCCATGGCGCTGAAGAACAGGCCAGCGCCGCACAACAAACCTGGGATTCCTGCCTCCACCAGCCATTCCAGGGGGATGGAATAGGCGCTGAGGGCATTGAACTTGGGCTGTTGGTAGAGCGGGTAGATCAAATTGAAGGCGGTGTTGCCGGGGCCGATGCCTAGCCAGGGTCGCTCTTGGATCATCTGCAGCACGGCGGTCCAAACGTTCATGCGGAAGTTGTTGGAGCTGTCTTCCCGGCCGGCCACCAGGCTCATCACACGCACCCGGAGGGGCTCCACCTGGGTGACGAGCACCACCAGGGCCAATGCGCCCCCGCCCAGCAACACGATCGGCAACAGTCGGCGCCAGAGGGGGGGCCAGGAGCGGGTGGAGCGGAACACCAGCAGCAGGCCCAGCAGGGCCAGGGAGGCCACCATCCCCATCCAGGCGCCCCGGCTGAAGGTGAGCACCAGGGCCATGATCCCCGAGCCCAGGGTCCCGAGGGCGAAGAGGCGCTGGGGCCAGCCGTTCCAACGCAGCAGCGCCACGGCGGCCAGGGGCAGGATCGGCAGCAGGTAGCCGCCCAGGAGATTGGGGTTGTCGAGGGTGCTGTAGATCCGCACCGTGCCCTCGGCCACGGAGTTGGCGTCGGACCAGCGGGCCAGGGCGCCGGTGTCTCCGTAGAGCTGGCGGATGCCGATCACACTGGTGAGCAAGGAGCCGGCCAGCAGGGACGCCGTGATTCGATCCCACCAGATGGGTGCCGTGGCTAAAAGCTGGCGCATCAGGGCATAAACCCCCAAATAGCTCACCAGCTTCATCAGCCCTTTGAAAGCCGCCATCGGCACTGGGGAAAAACCGGTCGCCACCACGGCCACCGCCAGCACCGCCAGCAGCCAGCCGTTGATCGTGCCAAGCCCGCCCGGCCTGGTGCGCAGGGCCCAGATCACCCAGAGGAGGCCGCAGGCAAAGATCAACAGGCTCAGGCCGGCGCGGGTGATCTGGGGCAGCCAGGCCATCAGGCCACAGAGCACGAGGCCGGCGACGAGTTCTAGATGTTGTCCCAGCCAACCGCTGCGTTGATGGGCCAGCACCCCCTGCCAGCGCAGCAACAGGGGGGTGGGTGCAACGGCAGTCACGGGCGCGTGTCCAGTGTTTCGCCAGGATTATCGGTTGCTCTGACATCCCCGCCCGCCGCGAGGCCCTCCAGTGCGTCGAGTGGCGGTGGCTTGGTCGCGTTGCGTTCAAAGAGCACTCGGAACACCGGAAGCCCCTGGCTTTCGACATATCGCTCCCGTTCGCTGGCCACGGGCAGGGGATTGGTGGACCGCCAGGGGCGGGCATCGGCGGCGGGCCGTGTGAAGCAGCCACTCGCTTCCACCAACTCTACCATCGGCTCCATTACGGCCAGCACATCGCTCTGGAGAAAGAACCGGCCGCCCGCGTCCATGGACCCCGCCAGGGCATGAAGCAGCCCGGGCTGGAGCACCCTTCGCTTGTGGTGGCGGGTTTTGAACCAGGGATCTGGAAACTGCAGACTCACCAGTGCCAGTCGGCCGGGGGGGAGGTCCGCCAGCCAATCGGGCAGGCTGACGCCGGCATGGGCGAAGACAAAGCGCAGATTGGTCAGGCCGGCCGCCTCCCTGTCGGCTTCCGCCGCACTCACCAGGGGCCTGCGAATTTCGATCCCGAGGTGATTGCGCTCTGGAACCAGGGGCGCCAGGGCCAAGAGGAAACGGCCCCGGGCACTGCCGATGTCCAGATGGAGGGGCTGGTTGGGATCGGGGAACAGGTCGGCGAGGGGGGGCAGGGGCCGCGGCAGCTGATAAAAGCGGCTGAGGGGATTGACGTGCTGCCGCACCATCAGTCGTTGGGCACAAGGAATGCCCAACAGGCGGTGTAACCATGCAAATGGGTGGCGCCGCCCACCGGCCCAATCTCCCCGTTGCAGAAGAGGCCACCAATGGGCACCGTGGCAAACACCTCCCGGCAAAGATTCACATCCCCATCGGCTTCGCCATAGAGCCCTTCACCTCGCCCCAGACAGGCGAAGAGGAGGGCTGCCAAGGGCTCCCCCCCCTCAAACGCCTGCCGGGCCAGCAGTTGGCGGGCATCCTGCCGCGACGCTTCCGCATCCCGAAGCTGAAACTGCACTTTCTGGCCCACCCGCATCCGCTCCGCCACGGCCACCGCCCCATTGCGGGGATCCACGCCAATCAGGTTGCGCACCAAAAAGGCTGAGGCATGGTTCTCCCCGCTGGAGAGGAGCAGTTCGCTGCGGTCGACCCCGAGGAACAGGGAATGCTTCACCTGCTCCCGTTCCGCCGGGCTGAGCTCGCCAAGGATGTGCTGAAGGGCTTCGACCGGGCTGCGGGGGGTCTCCCCGCCCTTGCTGACCTGGATCACGATGTTGCGTTGGGCCTGTTCCACCTCCAGCACGGGGCCGATGGGCCTGCAACCCTGGGCCACCAGGGGGTCCAAGCGCCAGCCGCCGCTGATCAGACAGCCCACCGCCCCACTTCGAACACCACTGCCCCCTTCGCCAGAGCTGGAAAAGAGCAGCGACCCATGGGGGGCACTGTGCTGACCGGCAATGCCCCCCACCTTGAAGGTGTGGGGCAGGGCGTAATCCAGGCCGCTGATCAGGTCGTTGATGGTGGTGCTGGTGGGATCCACGAACAACACCATGGAGGCGGGGCTGTCTTCACTGCTCAGGGGGGCCCGAGGCAGTCCCAGGGCCTCCAGCCAGGCCTCAGCAGGTCCGTCGAGATCCGGCAGGGAGGAGGTGTCCAGGGCGAAGGGTTGGAGGAGAGCCTCCGGGAGATGGAGCAGCAACACACTCAGGGCAGGTTCCCCCTCGAGCTCATGGGCCTCCTGCTTGGCGGTGCCCACCACTCCCCCACCGCAGCAACCGATCCAGTGGTCGGCCTGCAACTTTTGGCTCAGCAGGGGCAGCAGGCGGGGCAGGTCGCTGGCAAAACCGCTGTAGGCAAACACCAGGGCCAGATCGGCCCGACCCGTTCCCGCCAGCTGCTGGCTGACGGCATCCACGGCCCCCTGGAGTGACACATCCTGGGCAAGGGCACTGCGGCACCAGGCGCCACGGGGTGTGGATTGGAGCCAGGGGAAGGTGGGAAGGGCCATCGCTGGAAGCTATCGCCCGCGGGGTGTACGGATAATGGCGCCTTACCGAACTCCATGGCTGTGCCGGATTTGCTCTACCGCTCCCTGGTGTGGCTAGACGTGCGCCTGGGATTGCTCTTCGCCGTCGGGGTGCCCCTGGTGCTGCTGGGCTGGGCTGCCCTGCGCCGGGAGGGAGCCCTGCTGCGGCTGCTGGGCCTCTACTGGAAAGTGGCGTCGTTGATGGTGATCGCCCTGTTGCTGCTCACCCATGGCCGCCCCATGGGCTATGGGTTGCTCGTGCTGGCTCCCCTGCTGATGGTGGCCACGGTCTGGCTCTGGGTGGATCTCAACGAAGAGCTGGCCGACATGCCCCCCTGGCGTCCCCTTCCCCTCACCACCCGACTTTGGCGCTGGAGCCTCACGTTTTATGGTCTCGCCAGCGCGGCCCTGGCGGCCACGGCCCTGCCCTGTGTCGGCGGGGCCCTGGGGCGCCCGCGATGCCAGGTCTGGCTGGAGGCCCCCTCGGGGCTGCACGGGATGGTGGCCAAGGTGTTGGGCTTCGTCTTTGGTGCCACCTGGACGCCCGGGGTGGCAGCGTTCGTGGGCTACGTGCTCCTGGTGGGTTACGGGGTGGGTCTTCTCCAGTGGCTCTTGCTTCGCGTGCCCCGCCAGGGCCGGGTGGCGGGAGAGTTTTAGGCTCAAATCCCCTGGGCCCTGGCGCGCGTGGATTCACAGCCCCCCCGGCCAGATCCGCCCCCGAAGGCAGATGTTGACCGGAACGGCATTCCAGGCACAGTGGCCGCTCTCCTGGGTGCCCTGGAGGAGATCAGCCGTGGCCGGCCCGACCGGGTGTTGCGCCTGAGGGGCCATCTGGTGGTCGATGGAGAGGGTTGTCCCGTGGACGCCCCCCCAGGGACAGACCTTCCCATGGAGCCCTTTGAGCTGCTCATCTTTCGCGGCTTCTCCAGCAGCGTCACCCATCCCACGGCCTTTGATCCCGATCGCCCTGCCTTGCCGGAAGGGGCCTCAATCACCATGGCCGAGCTGCTCGGCGGACCCCTCGATCCCCAAAACGAGCAACGGATCGGTGCCCCCCAGCCCCCGGCGGTATTTCTATCGCCTGCCGCCTGGTGAGGGCTCAGCTGGAGGCGGAGGTGTAGGAGCGCAGGGCCCGCCGCCAAAACCAGCGGCTCAGGGCAAAGAAGCCCAGGGCCATCCCCCCACCGGCCAGCAGCCAGGTCCAGGACGGCCGGCCCAGGATGGCCTCGGCGGGCACGGTGGTGAGAAACGCCACGGGGACCACCACCGTGAAGAGCATCCGCAGGGTTTCGGGATAGGCGCTGATGGGATAGCGCCCGGCGGTGAGGGTGGCCCGCAGCACCTCCGTGGCGTTCCAAGTTTTGACGAACCAGATGCTGGTGGTGGCCAGCAGAAACCAGAGGCTGTAGAGGATCGTGAGGCTGGCCAGCAGCAGCAGAGCCGCCGCCCCCAGGGAGGCGGGCGTGGGATGGGCGCCGGCCACCACGGCGGCCCAGCCCATCAGGGCGAGGCCACTCAGGATCTCCGGCAGTCCCCCGAGGGCGAAGGTGCGACTGGAGAGCCAGAACTGGCTGTCGATCGGTTTGAGCAACACAAAGTCGAGGGTGCCCTCCTGCATATGGGTGACGATCCGGCTCAGGTTGGGCCGCAGGAAGGTGTTGGCGATGCCATCGAGCATGGAGTAAACCCCCAGCACCACCAGGGCTTCAGGCCAGGTCCAGCCCCCCAGGCTCCTCCCCCCCTGGAAGAACAGCCCCATCACAAAGAGGCTGCCGGCCAGGTTGCCGCCGATGGCCAGCATGTCGAACACCAGATTGGCCTGGTATTCCGTCTGGCTGGCCAGGGCGGTGCTCCAGAAGCGAAGGAGCGTTCGCAGATAGCGGCCCATCAGGCCCCCATGGCGGCGTAGCGGCGCACCCCCGCACGCCAGAGCAGCAGGGTGAGGGGCAGCAGCAGGGCCAACCACCCCAGCAGGGCGGCAAAGCCCTGGCCCACGTTCAACTCCGCCCCGGCCAGCAGGCGCGCTGGGAAGTGGATGATCCAGGGGAAGGGTGTCCAACTGGCGAGTTGGCGCATGGCGGGGGGGAACACCTCCAGCGGCGCCATCAAGCCCGAGAGGAACAACATCGCCAGCGTGTGCAGCCGTTCCAGGGCGCTGGCTCGCTCGCTCCAGAAGCAGAGCACGGCGATCAGGCTCTGCACCAGGAAATTCACGGCGAAGGCCAAACCCGTGGCCAGCACCACCTGCACCAGGCGCCCCGGGGGGGGAATCCAAAACGCCCAGGGCACCATCAGCAGAAAGAGGGCCATCAGGCCCAGCACAAAGGGAAAGCGGGTGGCCTGCTCCGCCAGGTGGGCGCTGAGGTAGCGCCAGAGGGGATGCAGGGGTTGCAGCAGCATGGGGGAGAGGCGGCCCTGCAGGGCGTCCTCCTCAAAGGAGAACACCACCCAGGCAATGGTGAATTGGCGCACGACGAAGGCGCTGAGGAAGTAGCGGGCCAGATCCACTCGGCTCAGCCCCGCTGTGGCGCCGGCGCCACCGAGCCCGGCCCCATCGGCCTGGTGAATCCAGAGGGCCATCATCATCAGGGGCACCAGCCCAGAGAGGGCCCAGAGCGCAATCTCGGCGCGATACTCCAGCATGTGGGCGTATTGGGTGGCCAGGAGCACCCGGGCGAGGCGAGCGAGCGGTTTCATCCCACTCCCCCCTGGCGGAACACCTGGCCGATGAGGTCTTCGATGGGGGGGTCCCGCACCTCCAGATCCTCCACCGCCAGCTCCGCCAGGATCTTCGCCACCTGTGCGGTGAGCTCCCCCCGGGGGATCAGGAGCCGCACCTGGCGCCCCTGGAGGTGCTGCAGGTTTCCATAGCTGCGAAGACGCTCCGCAGCTATGGGTTCGGCCAGCTCCAGGCGCACCTCTCGGCAGGGCGCCAGCCGGTTGGTGAGTGCCTCCAGGCTGCCGTCATGGAACAGCCGTCCCTGATGAATCAGCAGCACCCTGGGGCACAGGGCGGTGATGTCCGCCATGTAGTGGCTGGTGAGCAGCAGGGTGGCGCCGGTGCGGCGGTTGTAGGCCGCCAGAAAATCCCGCACCCGGGCCTGGGCATTGATGTCGAGCCCGAGGGTGGGCTCATCGAGAAAGAGCACCTGGGGGCGATGGAGCAGGGCCGCCATCAGCTCCGCCTTCATGCGTTCCCCCAGGGAGAGCTTGCGCACGGGCCGGGTGAGCTCCGGCCCAAGCTCCAGCATCTCCGCCAGTTCCTGGATGCGGCGTTTGGCTTCCCCGTCGTCGATGCCGTAGACGGCGGCGTTGAGGTAGAGGCTGTCGAGGGGCGGCAGATCCCAGAGCAGCTGTTGCTTCTGGCCCATCACCAGGGTGATGGTTTCCAGAAAGCGCCGCTGGCGCCGGCGCGGCTCCAACCCCGCCACGTCGGCAATGCCCCCACTGGGGTGGATCAGACCGCTGAGCATCTTGAGGGTGGTGGTTTTGCCGGCCCCATTGGGGCCCAGAAAGCCCACCATTTCGCCGGGTTCGATGGAGAAGCTCACCTCCCGCACCGCCTCCACCGAACGCCAGCGGCGGCGGACCAGATGGCGCAGGGTGCCCCCCAGTCCGGGTTCCTTGTCGGCCACCTGGAAGCGCTTGCTGAGTTGTTCGGCTCGCACAATCGCCATGCCCCTACTCGAACCTCTGCAACAGGGCCAGGAGATCGGCGCCATAGCGATCCAGTTTGGCCTGGCCGACTCCGCTCACCTCGGCCAATTCTGCTTCGCTGCTGGGCTTTCGCTTGGCGATCTCCACCAGGGTGCGGTCGTGGAACACCACATAGGGCGGCACGCCCTGCTGGCGGGCCTGCTCCAACCGCCAGCTCTTCAGCGCCTGGAACATCTCCGCGGCGTTGCCCGGGAGGTCGTCGGGGCTGGGCCGGGGAGCTCCCCCATCCCTGCTGGAGGAGGCCCGCCGCTCCCGGCTGGGCGGTGGCAGGGGCACCGCCAGGGAGGTCTCCCCCCGCAGCAGGGGACGCACCCGCTCCTGGGGCCCAAAGCGCAAGCCCCCCCTGGCTTCGGGATCGGCCTCCAGAAGCCCCAGGCTCACAAGTTGGCGAAACAGGCTGCGCCATTGCCCCCGATCCAGCTCCTTGCCCAGGCCGTAAACGCTCAGCGCCTGGTGGCCCAACTGGCGGATCCTGGCGGTGTCGGCCCCCAGCAGCACATCCACCAGGTGGGCGGCGCCGAAGCGGTAGCCGGTGCGGTGCACCGCGGAGAGGGCCTTCCTCGCGGGCTCCGTCACATCCACGGAGGGTTGGGGATCCAGGCAAACGTCGCAATTTCCGCAGGGGGTGGGCAACGTTTCGCCGAGATGGGCCAGGAGCAGTTGGCGGCGGCAGGTGCCGGCCTCGGCAAAGCCGATCAGCGCATCGAGTTTGGAGCGCTCAATGCCTTTCTGCTCTTCGCTGGCCTCAGAGCTCTCAATCCACTGGCGCAGTTGGACCCCATCCCCCCCGCCCTGCACCATCCAGGCCATGGCGGGGAGGCCATCCCTTCCCGCCCGGCCCGTCTCCTGGTAGTAGGCCTCCAGGCTCTTGGGCAGATCGATGTGGGCGACGAACCGCACATCGGGCCTGTTGATGCCCATGCCAAAGGCGATCGTGGCCACGACCACCACCGGGCCCCCAGCCCGGAACCGTTGCAACACGGCCGACCGGTGCCCTGGATCCAGGCCGGCGTGATAGGCCAAGGCCTCGATCCCAGCCCCCTGCAGGAGTGCCGCCACCTGCTCCACCCGTTTGCGGGAGCGGGCATAGACAATTCCCGCTTCGCCGCGATGCTCCTCCAGAAAGGCGAGCAGTTGGCGCGGCAGATGGTCCTTCTGACGGATCCAATAGCGGATGTTGGCCCGGTTGAAGCTGGCAATGAACACCGCTTCCGGCGCCAGCTGGAGGTGCTGGAGGATGTCGAGCCGCGTGCGGGGATCGGCGGTGGCGGTGAGGGCCAAGCGCGGCACCCCAGGCCATCGCCCGGCCAGCTGGGCGAGTTGGCGATACTCCGGGCGAAAATCATGGCCCCATTGCGACAGGCAGTGGGCCTCATCGATGGCAAACAGGGACACGGGCCCAAGACGCTGCAGCCCTTCTCCGGCAAATAGTCGCTCTGGGGAGACATAGAGGAGCTTCAGCCGGCCCTGGGCCAGGGCAGACCAGGTGGCGGCCGCTTCCTCCTGGGGCAGGGCGGAGTGCAGGGCCGCGGCGGCGACCCCCTGCTGGCGCAGGCTTTCCACCTGGTCGTCCATCAGGGCGATCAGGGGTGAGATCACCACGGTGAGGCCCGGCAGGCAGAGGGCCGGCACCTGATAGCAGAGCGACTTACCTCCGCCCGTGGGCATCAGCACCAGGGCGGATCCCCCCGCCAGCACATGCTCCACCACGGCCTGCTGCGGTCCGCGGAAGGCGGGATAGCCAAACACCTGCTGGAGGATCTGCCTGGGATCGGCTGGGAGGGTTGGCGTGGCCATGGGAGCCGATCCGGTGGCCCTCAGGGGTGGGAGGGGGTCCGCTCCAGCACCCCCACGCAGCGCCCACAGAGGGTGGGGTGGGACTGGTGGGTGCCGATGTCGCTGCTGTAGTGCCAGCAGCGTTCGCATTTTTGGCCTTCTGCCCGGCTGATTCGAATGCTGACGCCGTCCTCCCGGGCTTCACTCAGCACCGGTTGACCGTCCTGGTGTCCCATCGCAACGCTGGACACCAGCAGCCAATCGGCGAGGTTGTCGACCGATGGATGGCCACTGGCCCTGAGGCGCTCCAACCCCCGTTGAAGCGCCTCGGCAGACTCCCCGCCCTCCAGCCGCAGGTGCACCTGGGCTTCGAGGGACGCTCCCAGTTCCCCCCGGGTGCGGCACCCCTCCAGCTGGCGATTCACTTGGTTGCGCAACTCCAACACCTTCCGCACCGCCTCATCATCCGTGGCGTCCACCAACGCTTGCCACTCCACTGGCACGCGGGGCCAACCGCGCTCAAACACCGAGCGTTCCGCCACGGGATAGGGCAGGTTTTGCCAGATGTCCTCCGCCATGTGGCAAAGCACTGGCGCGATCAAGCCCGCCAGCCGCTCCACCACCAGCTGGAGCACGGTCTGGCAGCTGCGGCGACGGACGTCGTCAGGGGCGCTCACATAAAGCCTGTCCTTGGCAATGTCCAGATAGACGTTGGAGAGATCCACCACGCAAAAGTTCTGGAGGGCCTGGAAGAAGCGGTAAAACTCAAACCGCTCAAAATCAGCGCTCACAGTCTCGATCAAGGAGGCCATGCGGCCGAGCATCCAGCGATCCAGCAGCGGCAGGTCGGCCACGGGGATCCGATCCCGCTCCGGCAGAAAATCATGCAGGTTGCCTAGTAGGTAGCGGGCCGTGTTGCGCACCTTGCGGTAGACATCCGCCAGTTGTTTCACGATGCCTGGGCCGAGGGGCACATCGGCGGAGTAGTCCACCGAACTCACCCAGAGCCGCAGCACATCAGCGCCATAGGCCGGTTCCTGCTTTTCATTCTTTCCCCCCTCCACCAGCACCGTGGGATCCACCACATTGCCGAGGGATTTGCTCATTTTTCGTCCCTTTTCATCCAGGGTGAAGCCATGGGTGAGCACCCGCCGGTAGGGCGGCTGGCCGGTGGCGGCCACCGCCGTGAGCAGGCTGGATTGAAACCAGCCCCGGTGTTGATCGGAGCCTTCCAAATAGAGATCGGCCGGGAAGCTCAGCCCTTCCGCCGGGGTGTCCCCCAATCCCCCGAGCACCCCCGCCCAGGAGGAGCCGGAATCGAACCACACGTCCATGGTGTCGGTGCCCTTGCGCCAGTGCTCCGCTTCAGCGGCGTGGGAGGGGGGCAACAATTCGGCTTCCGACCGTTCCCACCACACGTCGGAGCCATGGGCGGCAACCAGGCCCTGCACATGGGCCAAGCTTTCGGCGTTGAGGAGCACGTCCCCAGTGGTGCGGTGGTAAAACACCGGGATGGGCACGCCCCAGGTGCGCTGGCGGGAGATGCACCAATCGCTGCGCTCCCGCACCATGGCCTCGATGCGGTTGCGGCCGCTCGCCGGCAGCCACTCCACGGCGGCGATGGCCTCCAGTGCCAGCTGGCGGAAGCCCTCCACGGAGGCGAACCACTGCTCGGTGGCGCGGAAGATGGTGGGTTTTTTGGTGCGCCAGTCGTAGGGATAGCGGTGGGCGTAGGCCTGTTCGGCGAGTAGGGCGCCGGAATCCCGCAGGGCCTGGATGATGGCCGGGTTGGCATCCTTGAGCACATTGAGCCCAGCGAAGGGGCCGGCCTCATCGGTGAGGGTGCCCGCCTCATCCACCGGGCAGAGCACGGGGAGGCCATGCTCGCGGCCGGTGTGGAAGTCATCCACCCCATGGCCCGGAGCCGTGTGCACCAGCCCCGTGCCCGATTCGGTGGTGATGTAGTCGCCCCCCACCACCACCGGGCTGGTGCGATCCAGCAGGGGGTGGCGGTAGAGCATCCCCGCCAGGTCGGCGCCCTTCACGGTCACCAGTGCCTCCAAAGGCCGCTCCAGGGTTTGGCTGAGCCCCTCCGCCAGCGCCGCCGCCACCACCAGATAGCGGGGGGCCGTCGAGGAGCTGTCACGGCAGATGGCGTAGTCGAGGGCGCCGTTCACGGACACGGCCAGGTTGGCCGGCAGGGTCCAGGGGGTGGTGGTCCAGATGGCCACAAAGAGCTGCTCCCGGTGGTCGTGGTCCGTTGGCCCCTCGATGCCCGCCAGCCGGAGGGGGGTTTGCAGGGTGGGAGGCACCTCTACCACCGGAAACGCCACGTAGACGCTTGGGGAGGTGTGGCCGTCGGGGTATTCGAGTTCGGCTTCCGCCAGGGCTGTGCGGGAGCTGGGGCTCCAATGCACGGGTTTGAGCCCCCGGTAGATGTGGCCTGCCAGCGCCATGCGTCCAAAGACGGCGATCTGGGCGGCTTCGTAGGCCCTGTCCAGGGTGAGGTAGGGCCGATCCCAGTCGCCCCAGATGCCCCAACGTTGGAAGCCCCGTCGCTGGAGTGCCACCTGCTCCAGGGCGTAGGCGTGGGCACGACGACGCAGTTCCAGGGGGGTGAGGGCCTGTCTCTCCTCCTGCGACAGGGTTTGCAACACCTTCAGCTCAATGGGCAGGCCGTGGCAGTCCCACCCCGGCACGAAGCGGGCCCGGCGACCCTGGAGCAGGGCATGTTTGTTGATGATGTCTTTGAGAATCTTGTTCAGGGCGTGGCCCACGTGCAGGGCCCCGTTGGCGTAAGGGGGGCCATCGTGGAGTGTGAACAGGGCTCCAGGGTTGTGCTGGCTCAGCCGTTCGTAGAGCCCCAGCTCCCTCCAGAAGGCCTGCAGTTCAGGTTCCCGTTGGCGGGCATTGGCCCGCATGGCAAACGGTGTATCCAGCAGGTTGAGGGTGTCCTTGTAGGACGAGGCAGCGGGAGCCGGTGGGGTGGACACAACGCCTGGGGCGGCAGGTGGGGATTATCCCGCCTCGCCTGCTTCGTCCTTCTCCTCACTGCTGTGGTCCGGGGATGCCTCCTGCTGGGGTTGTTCAGGGGCCGCCCTTAGCAAGGCATCGATCTCTGTGAAGTCCGTCACCTCCACCACCCCTGGCCCGACGGTGTCGGAAACCCCTGCGGGCGCTGGGGTGGCCTCCTCCCGGCGAACCCAGCGTTTGCCACTGGTTTTCGGTTGGCGCTGCTCCCGCCACCAGGCCACCAGGCCAGAGGCCTGGGCGCCCCAGCCTTGGGCCAGATTCCGCAGGGTGGCCCCCGATTGGCTGAGGCTGGTGCGCCACCGCTCCCAGGATCCCAGCCGCCCCTGCTCCTCCGGGCTGAGCTGGCGCCAGCGGCCATTGCCCACCTCCACCGTGAGCCGGCCGATCAGCAGGCCGCCGCTGATCACAGCGAGCATGGGGGAGCCCGTGAGGCGGTCTGCGCAGGTGACCAGCACCAGGGCCAGCACCAACACGAGGGCACCCCAGGCGGAATCCCCCGGGCGGCTGAGCTCCGTGGCCAGCAGGGGAAGCAACAGCAGGCATAAACCCAGGAAGAGAGCCCCGAGGCCTGCAAGGGTGGCAACCATTGGCGGCCATCGACAGCGGCCCCCATTGTGATGGTTGGGGAGGGGCCAGCCTTGGCTAAGGTTTGGAGGTGACGCCAGGTGGATGCTTCAGCTGGCAACTTGGCCCATCTGGCGGAATTGGTAGACGCGCTGGATTTAGGTTCCAGTGGCTTCGGTCGTGGGGGTTCAAGTCCCCCGGTGGGCATCAACGGGCCATCGGCACCCATGATCCCGTGGCCATCCATCAAAGGTGGCCACCCATTCACGATGGCAAGAAATCGACGTTAAAATTTCGCACGAATTTGTGTTCTGCAAGTTTTGTGCAGTGTGGCGTTGAACCCTGCAGATGGTCACTAGGGAAGATTTAGAAGGTTTGGATCACATGCTTTGGCATGGCAATGGTCCAAGGGCGGCGGACGCGCTGCTCTGCAACCAGAGCACCATCTCCAGGCGGGTTCAGCGCTGCCTCAGCACCTTCGGCCTCCGGCTGCGGCGCCGTTCCGAAGGCTGGGTGATTCAGGGGCCCTCCCTGCTGCTCCAAATGGAGAGAGAAATCCATCAACTGGCCCGTCTGCTGGGCCAGCACCCCCTGCGGCTGGAGGGTTTCCCCGTGGGTTCCGCACTTTTGCTCCAGCCTCCACCCCCCGGATGGGCCATGGGCCCCCATGATGCGGTGGGTGTTGGGGGCCCGATGGCGTTGCTGAAGGACCGGGTCATCGATGCCTGGCTCACCGATGCGGCTGACGATCTTCCCCAGACCCCTGAGGTTCCTGTGGTGGTGTGGCCCCTGGCGCAGCAACCCGTCACCCTGCTCGCCGGCCCCGACCATCCCCTGGTGGGGGAAGCCAATCTTCAGATCTCTGATCTGGCCCGGTTTCCCATTCCCATCCTTCCCGAGGCCGGCTACCCCCGCAGCCATGCCCTCAGCGCCCAGCTGGGCTTGGGAAATGTGGCGGGAACCTTTCGGCGGTATGACGTCCAAGCCTGGGAAGGTCTGACGGACGATGCCCTCACCCTGGTCCACACCAGCCCCCTCAATGCTTACGCCCATCCCCATCTGGTGGCGCTGGATTCCCTGCCGCTCTTCACCAATCGCCTGGCCCTGGTGTGCCGGGTGGATGTGGCGGCCTACGAGAGGGTGCAGGACCTGCACTGCCTTTTGAAACTGCGCCTTCAGTACCTCCAAAAGTCCCATCCTCAGCTGGAGCGGCTCCAGCTTCTGCCATGAAAGGTTTCCCCCCTCCCCCCGTGGATCTGCCCCTGCCCTTTGGCAATCGCCGCGCCAGCCTCGAGCATGATCCTGATCGCCTGGCCCAGCAGGTCAGTCGGGCCGTTCCCCTTCGGGATCTCTCTCCCCGTGGGTCCTCGGCCCGTTTTGTGCACCGCTCCGTCCACGTGCAAGCCTGCCGGCTGGGGATCACGGCGGCTGCCCACTCCCCCCTCCACGGGGCCAACTATGCCCACACGAAGGCCGTTTTCACCCTGCCCACCCTGGGGGAAAAGCGCTTTGTCATCGATGGTCGCAGCTACCACGCCCGGGCGGGCCACGGGGCCCTCTTCCTTCCCGGCGACGCCTACACCCTCGAAACCAGCCACTGCAGTGGGGTGATGTTCACCCTCTGCCCGAGGGAGCTGGCACTGGTGGCCTCCGCCATGGCGGGCCCTGGTGCGACCCCCTTCCAACCCATTGAACGTCCCTTGCTTTTTCTGGAGAGCCATCCCCATCAGGGTCGTCTGCTGTCCCTCATCCGTCGCAGCCTGCAGCTGATTGATCTGGCCAGCACCGACGGCCCCTCGGGGAATGCCCACATGGGGTTGGACGACAAACTGCAGCGGCTGATGGCCCTGCTGATCTACCCCCAGCTCACCTCCCCTCCCGCCCATGCCAGGGTGCGCTTGGGAAAGGCCCAGCAGGACGCCTTCGCCGCTCTGCTAGAGGCCATGGGGCAGGATCCCATGGGGGATTGGACGTTGACGCGGATGGAGCGGCAGGCCTGCCTCAGCCGCACCCAGCTGCAGCAGCAGTTCCAAGCGGTGTTTGATCGCAAGCCCCTGGAGTGGCTCCGCCATCAGCGCCTCTGTTGGGCCCGTCAGCGGCTCGATGGCCCAGAACCGGTGGCCCTGGAAGATCTGGCCCGCCAATGTGGTTATAGGGATTTGGAAACATTTTCCCTCCATTTCGAAGAGCGCTTTCAGGTGGCTCCCCAATCCCTCTCCAACCGTTGGACCTTCAGGCCTGGGTGACGGCCATCAAGTCGATCTCCACTCCGAAATCGGGATGGGAGAGCCGCGTCACCCCGATCAGGGTGCTTGGGGGGGGCAAATGGGCCGGCCAGGGTTGGGGGAGGGATGGGTCGCGTTGCATGGCCAGGAATCCGTCCATGTCCAACACATAGATGCGGCGAAACACCACATCCGCCCAAGTGGCTCCGGCAGCCTCCAGCTGCAGGCTGAGCGACTCCATCACATGGAGATACTGGGCCCGGAGGTCGCCCACGGCCACGGGCTCGTAATTCCCGTCCGAGGGGGTCTGGCCAGCGATGAACACCAGCCGTCCAGGGGCGGCGACAGTGATCACACGGGTGTAGGCCGGGTGGTGAAAGAGTTCTGGCGGATTGATGTGTGTTCGCTCAAAAGCCATGCCAAACTCGCCAGATTCTTTCCGTTCCACTCTAATCAAGCCAGGGATATCCCCCCTCTGCCTAGCGGGCGGCAGCGGGCCGGGTCCTCTCTCATTCGCTGACGCCAGTGATTAAGGTGTGTCCGGCTTGACGGTGTGTGTTCTGCTCGAGGTGATTCCCCCCATCCAGGATCCATCGACATCCCCGATGGCTCCCCCCGAGGGCAGATCCATCCCCGGGGCCGTCACTGCTCCGGTGCGATCCGTTCCAAAGGAGTTTCTGGATCCGCCGGCGGCGTGGAATCCCACCGTGGCCCTTTTCATGGGTGGCTATGCCTTGGCCGCCCTGTCCATTTGGGGTTGGTTTGTGGCTGGATGGCCCCTCCCCGTGCTGTTGGCCCTTGGGTTTCTTGCGCTCCATCTGGAGGGCACCGTGATCCATGACGCTTGCCACAATGCGGCCCATCCCAATGGTCGTTGGAATGCGGCCATGGGGCATGGCGCAGCCCTTTTGTTGGGTTTCAGTTTTCCAGTGTTCACCCGGGTGCATCTGCAGCACCACGCCCACGTGAACGATCCGAAAAACGATCCAGACCATATTGTGAGCACATTTGGACCTCTGTGGTTAATTGCTCCTCGATTTTTTTATCACGAAATTTTCTTCTTCCGCCGTGCCCTTTGGCGGGGCAATGAATTGTGGGCCTGGGGTGCGGAAAGATTGGTTTTTCTGCTCATCATTGCCGCCGCCATCAAGTTTGATTTTCTCCCATTCATCTTTAATTGCTGGTTTGCCCCTGCCCTAATGGTGGGTGTCACCCTTGGTCTGTTCTTCGACTACCTCCCCCATCGGCCCTTTCAATCCAGAAACCGTTGGCACAACGCCAGGGTCTATCCAAGTCGGTTGATGAATTGGTTGATCATGGGTCAGAATTACCACCTCGTGCACCACCTGTGGCCGTCCATTCCCTGGTTTGAATATCGGCCCGCCTATCTGGCCACCCGCCATCTTCTCGATGCGAAGGGATCTCCCCAACGGCTGGGCCTCTTCGAAACGCGTAGTGACGCCCTCAATTTCCTCTACGACATCTTGCTTGGAGTTCGTAGCCACAAGCGGCGGCGCAGTCGTCTGCGCCCCCTTGCTGCCCTGATGCCCACCCGCCACTCCCGCCGGAGGGTGCTTGAGCTCCTCCATCGCACGGCGGTGTCGCCAACCCGTTAGGCGTCTTCCCCAAGGATTCGGGGCACCCGATAGAAATCTCCTTCCCTTTGGGGCGCCAGCTCAAGGAGATCGTCCCGGATCTCGGTACTCTCCACCGCATCCGGACGGGTCACATTGGGCACCTCTACAGCCCGGGTGGTTTCCGGCACCCCTTTCGTGTCCACCTGTTGCAGATGGGCCACGTAGTCAAGGATGCGCTCCAGCTGGGTGGTGTAAGTGGCGATTTTGCCCTCAGGAAGCTCCAGCCTGGCCAATGCGGCCACCTTGCGCACGTCCTCGGGGCTGATCCTTCCCATCCCTGATCCAGGCTTCAAAAAGCGACATTAAGGCGCCGAGCTCAGTCCTTCAGAAACCGCTCCAGATCCGCTGCCAGGGCCTCGGCCGCCAGGCTGAGGAAGCGCTCCCCGTGGTCGGCTTTCGCCAGGAAAGGATCCGATCCCATCCGGCCGTCCGGATGGCGCTCCCGGAAATCCGCCGGTCCATGGATCGGGCCCGCGGGGGCCGGCTCCGGCAAGGGACGCTGTTTGGCCTCCAGGCAGGGCTCCAGAGCCAGGGTGAGGGCGATTTCGCTGGGGGTGGCGTGGTGACCCTCCCGCTCCCCATAGAGCTTGCGGGCCTCCTGCATCACCGGCCCCGCCATGAACCAGTTGGCCAGGGTGCAGCGCAATCGGGGGGCTACGGGGAGGCCCTGGGCCGCCGCCGTGCAATGGGCCTGGGCGAAGGCGCTGCGGGCCGTGGCGATGTTGCCCCCGTGGCCGTTGATCACGAAGATCCGCTCGAAGCCATGGCGGGCCAGGGAAAGCACCACGTCGTGGAGCACCGCCAGCAGGGTGGTGGGCTGCAGGCTCACGGTGCCTGGAAAGCCGAGATGGTGCTCGGCCATGCCATAGGCCTGGGTGGGCGCCACGAGCACCCCCGACAGACGACCCACGGCGAGGGCCACGGCCTCTGCGGTGAGGGCATCCGTGCCGATGGCCCCCGTGGGTCCGTGCTGCTCGGTGGAGCCCAGGGGGAGGATGATTCCCTTGCAGCGCCCGAGATAGGTCTCCACCTCTGGCCAGCTGCGAAGGTCGAGCCGGATGTCCTCTGTTGAGAAGTTGTCAGGGGGCTTGGTGGATGTCATGACGGACACGGATTGGATGGACGATCTGCCTAAACTTTGCGCAGTCGCGGCAGCGGCATGTTGCACCGCAAGCTTGCCCAATACTGTGTCGAGCAGCGACCGGTGTGGGTGTTTCTAAAAGACCAGCAATGCTGGCTTGAAGACGCCACTGTGGTGGAAGTGGATCCCGACCTGGTGACCTTCCGCTACGAGGAGGAGGACGACGAGGGTGATGAGCACCTGAGTTGGGAGGTGTGCGTCCGCATGGATTCCATCGGTGCCGTCAGCACACGCCTAGCCTCTGTGAGCCGCCTCACCGGCATGGAAGACCTGGCCACCACGGGCGATTGTCCTGAGGCTGAACGGCTTGGTCTGCCCTGAGCGTTCAGCATCTAAGCCCAAGGTCAATGGGCCGTTCCGTTTCCGTCGTAGTCGTCGCTGTCATAAAACCCCCCTTTGGTGCCAAAGAAGAGGGTGCTGATGCAAAACAGCCCGCTGCCGAAGAGCAGCACAGAGGCGAGGGTGAATCCGTTGTCCATGACTGGTTCTCTCTCCTGCGCATTCTGGCCGCCATCGCCGGATTCCGCCGCGACTGTCTTGCATCCCCATTGTGAACGTCAGTTGATGGCCCCCGCCCTTGGCCCCACCTTTTTCGCCCGTCCCGCCGAAGCGGTTGCCCCCGAACTCATCGGCTGCCTCCTGGTGAAACGGCAAGCCGATGGCGGCCTGCTCTGGGGCGTGGTGGTGGAAACGGAGGCCTATTCCCAGGCCGAGCCCGCCTGCCATGGCTCTCGTCGCCGCTCCCCCAGCAACGAAACCCTGTTCGGTGAGCCTGGGCGCTTTTATGTCTATGTGAGCTATGGCATCCACCACTGCGTGAATGTGGTCACAGACCGCCCCGACTGGGCCAATGGCGTTTTGCTGCGGGCCCTGGCCCTGCCAAGCGAACCGGAACGGGTGGCCGCTGGGCCAGGACTTCTGGCTCGCCGCTTTGGTTTGGATCGCCGCCACGATGGCCTCCTCGCCCAGCCGAATCAGGGCCTTTGGTTGGCACCCCGCCCCCCCAGGCTTCAGGATCGGATGGAGCAATGGCTGAGGGAGGGCCGTGAGCCGGTGAGAGCAACCACCCGCATCGGGATCCGCCTGGCCCAGGAGCTCCCCTGGCGGTGGTATCTGTCCCCCAGCCGCAGCGTCAGCCGCCGCGCCCTTGGGGATGCGCTTCCAGCGAAGGAGCTGGCCTGGCAGGTGGAGGGGGACTGGCGTCCATGACGGACTGGGGCCACTCCCATGTGCTGGATCTGGCCTCCTTCTCGGTGGGGGACTACACCACGGTGTTGGAACTGGCCCAGCGATTTCGCGCCCTGCCCGTGGTGGGGGCCCGCAGGCTGCCCGCCCTCCAGGGGCGCCTGGTGACCACGCTTTTTTTTGAACCGAGCACCCGCACGCGCAGCAGCTTTGAACTCGCGGCCCGCAGGCTTTCGGCAGATGTGCAAACCTTTTCCCCGTCCTCCAGCTCCCTCAGCAAGGGGGAAAGTCTGCTGGATACGGCCCGCACCTACGTGGCCATGGGGAGCAATGTGCTGGTGGTGCGCCATGGCTGTGCTGGGGTGCCCCAAAAGCTGGCCCGTGATCTGGAAGCGCTCAACGCCGGGGTGGCCGTGCTCAACGCCGGTGATGGCCTCCACAGCCATCCCAGCCAGGCCCTCTTGGATCTCTTCACCTTGGCCCGCCATTTCGCGCCGGAGAAGCCAACTCCCGAGGCCCTGGTGGGCCGTCGCGTGGTGATTGTGGGGGATGTGCTCCATTCCCGCGTTGCCCGTTCCAACCTCTGGGCCCTCACCGCCTGCGGAGCTTCGGTGGTGTTGTGTGGACCACCCACCCTGCTCCCCATGGACTTCATGGACTTCACCTCTTCCCCACCGCCAGGCCAGGCGGTGGATCCGGTGGCGAACCGAGGCGTTGTGCGGGTTGTCAGGGATCTGGAGGAGGCCTTGCCAGGGGCTGACGCCGTGATGACGTTGCGCATCCAGAAGGAACGAATGCATCAGAATTTGCTCACAAGCCTCGACAGCTACCACCGCCGCTATGGCCTCAGCCATCGGTTGATGGCCCTTTGTGGAAAGCCCGTGCCGGTTCTCCATCCCGGCCCTGTGAACAGGGGAGTGGAACTCTCTGGCGATCTGCTGGATGATCCCCGTTACAGCCAGGTGGATGAACAGGTCCGCAATGGGGTGCCCATTCGCATGGCATTGCTGTATCTGCTTGCCGCCGCCATGCCAGAGGAGGCTGGACTTAGAGAAGCTTGAAGCCCTCCAGCAGCAGCCCATAGAGCAGGCCAAACCGCGTCATGTCCACCAGTTGCAACGGCAGCTGATCCCCGCGGCCCTGCCAGAGGGTCCTCCGCAAACGAACACTCATTTCTAGAACGAGCACGCAGACCATTGCGCCGATGAAATCCATCTGGTCCAGCGCCCCTGAGACTGTGCTCAACCCCACCCCGATCACAAAACTGATCAGCAGCACCACAAGCAGAAGAGACAACCGGCGCCAAGGATTTTTCGCCCAGCTCTGGAGGCTCGATCCGGCCTCAGCGATGGTGGTCTGAAATCGGGTTTTCTGGTAAGGCAAGGGTGCTCGGAGCCCTCTTTGGAAGGTGGGGCCTCAAAATCAGGATAACGATGGTTTGGAAAGGGTGGCAGGGCTGCCTTTGGCTGGATCCACAAGGGCCACCGAGGGGGGTGGACCTTGTGGGCCGGCGGTGATCCCCATCACCCGACCCGGAACCCTGCTACCCCATATCTACACCATTTCTGGTGGTGTGGCAGCCCTTTCACCCTACCTATAGGGGATGCCAATAAAAAAGCCCGAGGCCGATGCCCGGGCAGGTGATGGGGACGACGCAAGGAAACCAGTCGGGAT
>JAYKHG010000025.1:0-4344 GCA_035284825.1 Cyanobacteriota bacterium | reverse complement strand
CCCATATCTACACCATTTCTGGTGGTGTGGCAGCCCTTTCACCCTACCTATAGGGGATGCCAATAAAAAAGCCCGAGGCCGATGCCCGGGCAGGTGATGGGGACGACGCAAGGAAACCAGTCGGGATAATGGTTGGCAAGGGGGGGCAGCCGCCACGGGGATCGTCCTTTCCTGTTGGTCCACGGAGGGTGGATGACACCGCGCATGGGCCGCCTCAGGGTTCGCCTTCCTTCTTGCGGGGGGTTTTCCCCTCCAGCAGTTCCAGCAGGGCTTCCATTTGCGCCATCACCCCCCTGAGCTCTCCAGCTTCCGGCAGCAGCCCATCTTCGATCACGCCTTGGTGCATCTCGCGAAGCTCCTGGCGGATGTAGCGGAGGTGGCTGACCACCTGCTCGCGTTTGGACTGCGACATCGTTTGTGTCGGGCTGCAACCTCCCTATCTACCCCATCACCTGCCCGCCATGGGTTGGAATGGAGAATAGGGGACTCGAACCCCTGACCTCTGCGGTGCGATCGCAGCGCTCTACCAGCTGAGCTAATTCCCCTCCATCCAATTATCGCCCTCCGTGACCCATCCCATCAGCCCCTCCGACATCTCCATCTCCCGGGAGAGGCTTGAGGCCTTTGATGAATCTGAAATGGCTGAGCTCGCCAGGCGGCTGGAGGAAGACGATTACCCACACCCCTTTGCCAGCCTCGAGGATTGGCACCTGCTCAGGGCCCTGGCGATTCACCGCCCCGAGCTGGCTGAGCCCTATGTCCACCTCGTGGATCAGGAGCCCTTTGACGAGGACTGACCCCGTAGGCAGTGAGCGAACGGTTAGGCCGCCTCCGCCAGGTCTGGATCGGAATCAAGCTGCTGGGGATGGAGCTCTTTTTCCTGGAGAAGATCCAGGAACGTGCGCAGTTGCAGTCTGGGAATGTAGGGCCAGCCGCCCTTGAGCTCCATGTCCTGGAGCAGCTTGAACAGGGAACTCCTTTCGGAAGGAAGACTGGAGCGAAAGGGACCGTCTTGAATGGATCGATGCAGCTGCTCAAGATGGCGGAGAAGGACCAGCAGGGCTTGGGGATCTCCCCCACGGGAGGTGGCCATTTCGGTGATCTTGCTCAAGAGGGGCTTGAGCTCCTCCTCCAGGGCGGTGGGCTCTCGGGAAACCTCAAACTGTGGAGCGGATGGCGCTTGTGCTGTTGCGTCGGGCCTGGCAGTCATCCTTGAACAAACATCCTTGGAGGAGTGGGTAGGACCCTAGGGGCTCCTACAGGTTGTTGAGAGAGATCATCAATCTATCAGGTTCGGGGGTTGAGCACCGGTAGGATCCGCCTCAAGCCCAGTTCCGAACCGTTCCTGCGGCCACTCTCCATGCGTTTTCGTCCCTTGCTGGCCGTTGTGCTGGCGCTCTGCCTCACTCTGGTCACCGCCTGTAGCGGTGGTGCCAGGGCTGTTGATCGGAACAGCCTCACCTACGACCAGATCGTCAACACCGGGCGGGCCAACGATTGCCCCACCCTCCCAGATTCGGCTCGAGGCACCATCCCCCTCGACCCCTCCTCAAGCTATCGACTCAAGGAGATCTGTCTCCACCCCTCAGAAGTGTTTGTCAAAGGTGAACCCGTCAACAAGCGGCAGGAGGCTCAGTTCGTTGCAGGGAAAATCCTGACCCGTTACACCTCCAGCCTCGATCAAGTGTTCGGTGACCTGAAACTTGACGGCAAGACCCTCACCTTCACGGAGCTGGGGGGGATTGATTTCCAACCCATCACTGTTCTGCTTCCCGGCGGCGAGGAGGTGCCCTTCACCTTCTCCAGCAAGGAGCTTGTGGCCACGGGTCTGGGCGACACCCTCTCCACCAGCACCGATCTGACCGGTGCCTATCGGGCACCCAGCTACCGCACCAGCAATTTCCTCGACCCCAAGGGTCGTGGTCTGACGACGGGTTACAGCAGTGCGGTGGGTCTGGTGCCTGCTGGGGATGAGTTCAGCGGCGAAACCATCAAGCGCTATGTGGATGGCACCGGCACGATGAATTTCTCCATCACCAAAGTGGATGCCGACACTGGGGAATTCGCTGGGGTGTTCACCGCCATCCAGCCCTCAGACACCGACATGGGTACGAAAGCGGCTTTGGATGTGAAGATCACCGGTGAGCTCTACGGACGCCTTGAGAAGGCCTAGGCAACAGGCAGCTTTCATCCATTGCTTCCCAGGGGTCTACGGACCCCTTTTTTGTGCCCAGAAGAGGATCGCAGCCCCATCTGGGAGAATCCCCCTCTGCCCCGTGGGTCCCATGTCTGTCGCCACCCGCTCAGCCCTCATCCCGCCCCATGGCGGCTCCCTGGTGAACCTGATGCTTGCCGCCGAGGAGCAGGACGCAGCCAAGAGCTCCGTGGATCGACGTCTGGAGTGCAGCGACCGCAACGCCTGCGACGTGGAGCTGTTGGTGGTGGGTGGCTTTTCACCCCTGCGGGGATTCATGCACCAGGAGGATTACGACTCTGTGGTGAGCCAATACCGCACCACCAGTGGGCTGCTGTTTGGGTTGCCGATCGTGTTCGACACCGATGATCCTTCCGTGGCCATCGGCGAGCGCCTGTTGCTCACCTATCGGGGCCAGGACCTGGCCATTTTCACCGTGGAAAGTCGCTGGGAACCCGACAAGGTGAAGGAAGCCCAGGGGTGTTACGGCACCACCTCACTGGAACACCCTGCGGTCCGGATGATCGCCTGTGAACGGGGGCGGTTCTATCTCGGTGGCCGTCTCCAGGGCCTGGAACTCCCCCGGCGAGTGTTTCCCTGTCGCACCCCCGCCCAGGTTCGTGAGACCCTTCCCCATGGGGAGGATGTGGTGGCCTTTCAGTGCCGAAACCCCATCCATCGCGCCCACTATGAGCTGTTCACCCGGGCGCTCCAGGCTCCCAATGTGAGCGCTGGGGGGGTGGTGCTGGTGCATCCCACCTGTGGCCCGACCCAGGAGGACGACATTGATGGAGAGGTGCGTTTCCGCACCTACGAGCGCCTGGCGGAAGAGGTGGCCAACCCCCGCATCCGCTGGGCCTACCTGCCCTACTCGATGCACATGGCGGGTCCCCGGGAGGCTCTGCAGCACATGATCATTCGCAAGAACTATGGCTGCACCCACTTCATCATTGGCCGCGACATGGCCGGCTGCAAATCTTCCCTGAGTGGTGAGGATTTCTACGGGCCCTACCAAGCCCAGGATTTTGCCCGGGATCAGGCCACTGAGCTGGGCATGGAAACGGTTCCCTCCCTCAACCTCGTCTACACGGAGGAGGAGGGCTATGTGACCGCCGAGCACGCCCAGGCCAGGGGACTGCATGTGAAAAAGCTCAGCGGCACCCAGTTCCGCCGCATGCTGCGGGGTGGGGAGGACATTCCGGAGTGGTTCGCTTTCCGTAGCGTGGTGGAGGTGCTCCGCGCGGCGGCCTGAGCGTCCATGGTTAACATTCCTTAACTCCCTTATCCATTCGTCCGGAGGCGACCCTTGAAGAAACGGTGGCGGAACGCAGGGCTCTATGCCCTCCTGGTGATTGTGTTCATTGCCCTTGGCACGGCCTTCCTCGACCGGCCCGATCCCGCCAGGGCGCCAAGGACGCTCCGGTACAGCGATTTCGTTGAAGCCGTTCAGGACAACGAGGTGTCCCGGGTGTTGATCTCCCCGGACCGCGGTACCGCCCAGGTGGTTCAAAACGATGGCCAGCGGGCCGTGGTCAACCTTGCCCCAGACAAGGATCTGCTCAAGCTCCTGACGGATCACAACGTCGATATCGCCGTTCAGCCCAGCAGTGAACCTGCCCCATGGCAGCAGGCGGTGGGCAGCCTGCTGTTCCCACTCCTGCTGCTTGGTGGATTGTTTTTCCTCCTGCGCCGCGCCCAATCCGGCGGAGGCAATCCAGCGATGAACTTCGGCAAGAGCAAGGCGAGGGTTCAGATGGAACCCCAAACCCAGGTCACGTTTGGGGATGTGGCTGGGATTGAGGGCGCGAAGCTGGAGCTCACAGAGGTGGTGGATTTCCTCAAAAACCCAGATCGCTTCACCGCCGTTGGCGCGAAGATCCCCAAGGGTGTGTTGCTGGTGGGCCCCCCCGGTACCGGTAAAACCCTGCTGGCCAAAGCCGTTGCAGGGGAAGCCGGGGTGCCCTTTTTCTCGATCTCCGGCTCAGAATTTGTGGAAATGTTTGTGGGCGTGGGTGCCAGCCGTGTTCGCGATCTCTTTGAACAGGCCAAGAAAAATGCCCCCTGCATCGTGTTCATCGACGAGATCGATGCCGTGGGTCGCCAGCGGGGGGCTGGTCTTGGCGGGGGAAATGACGAACGGGAGCAAACCC
>JAYKHG010000024.1:0-6142 GCA_035284825.1 Cyanobacteriota bacterium | reverse complement strand
TGGCCTCCGGCCGCACCAGCGACCATTACGTGAATTGCAAGCCCGTCAGCCTCAGTGGGGTGGGCCTCGCTCTGCTGGGCCAGCTCCTTCTTCCCCTCGTGGAGCCCGATGCCGTTGCCGTGGCGGGTCTCACCCTCGGTGCCGATCCCCTGGTGAGTGCGGTGGCCCTCCAGGCGGCCCTGGAGGGACGACCCTTGGATGCCCTCATCGTGCGCAAGGAAGCCAAGGGCCATGGCACGGGCGCCTGGCTGGAGGGGCCCCTCCCCGCTGAAGGGGCCCCCATCACCGTGCTGGAGGACGTGGTGACCTCCGGCGGGTCGGCCCTGAAGGCCGTGGGGCAACTGCGGCAAGCCGGCTACGGCGTGCGGCGGGTGGTGGCCATCGTGGATCGGCAGGAGGGGGGTGAAGCGGCCCTGGCCGAAGCTGGCCTGGAGCTCCACAGCCTGTTCCTGCTGGAGCAGGTGGCAGCTGCGGCCGCAGCGCTTCCGACCCCCAGCACCCCAGTTCCATGACCACTGCAATCCCCTCTCCCTGGTCCTGGGCACCCCCGGGCCCACGGCGGCTGGAGCGCCCCGTTTCCCTGCTGCGCTTCACCGGGCCCGATGCCCTGCGGGTGCTCCATGGCCAAACCAGCCAGGCCCTCCAGGATGCCCGCCCCGGCGACTGGCGCTCCACCTGTTGTCTCACCCCCACCGCCCGCCTGCGGGGCCTGGCGGAGGTGCTGGTGGACGCCAATGGAGCCTGGTTGGCCCTCACCGATGGGGATGGCCCCGCCCTGCGGGTGGCCTTTGATCGGGTGCTCTTTCCCGCAGACCAGGTGGAACTGGGCCCCCTGCAGCCGGCCCGCTGGATTCGCCTGGTGGGCCAGGCGCGCAACCCATCGGGCCCATGGAGGCCCCTGGAGGGTGGCGGTGGTTGGTGGCTCGGCAGCGATCTGCTGCTGGAGGCCGAGACGCCCCTCCCTCCAGCCCTTGCTGATGTGGCGGCTCTTGATGAGGAGGAGGCCGCCCTCTGGCGCCTCCAGCAGGGGGAGCCCTCCTGGCCCCAGGAGATCAACGACGCCTTCAACCCCTTTGAATTGGGCCTGGCCGATCGGGTGAGCCTCCAGAAGGGGTGCTACGTGGGCCAGGAAACCCTCGCCAAACTGGCCAGCAGCGATGGCGTGAAGCAACAGCTGCGCCGTTGGCAGGCTTCCCCAAGGGCGGAAGCTTTGGAGGGCATGGAATCCGGGTTGCTGCTGCAAACGGCAGCCGGCGATCGGGCGGGGCAGATCACCTCCTGTCTGCGGCTGGGCGATGGCAGCTGGGTGGGTTTAGCGATGGTGCGCCGTCAGGCCCTGGGGAGCCCCACCCTGTTGGCCCTGGCAGGCGAATCAGCCCTGGAAGTGAGCCTCTCCAGGCCCGAGGCCTTCAGCGATCCCCCCTAGGACGCTGTTGTTGGCCACCGAAAAACCCCCGCGAGAGAATTGTCATGACATTGTCGGGCGGCTTTGATAGGATGCCCTTGGAGGGGAGGTGGAATCCATGCCAGAACACATCACGCGTTCCGAAAAGCTGGACTTGCGGCTAACCCCGGCAGCCAAGCAGGTTCTACACCAGGCTGCAGCAGCGGCACGGCGCTCGGTCAGTGACTTCGTACTGCAGAGCGCTTTGGATCGCGCCGATGAGTCCTTGAGTGCCCGGAGGCAGTTCGGGCTTGATGATGAGCAGTGGACAGCCTTCCTGACGGCCCTCGATGCGCCGCCGCGTCCACACCCCCGCCTGCAGAGATTGCTGAACGAACCCAGCGTCTTTGAGAACAACCCACCGGCATGATCCGGTGTTGTATCGAGAAGCTGTCGCGGCATCACAGGGTCGAGGACTTCGACTGCGGTCAAGAAGCCCTCAATCGCTTTCTGACGCGCTATGCCTTCCTCAATCAACAAGCCAACGCCGCCCAGACCTATCTGGCCCTGGCCGACGATCGTGTCATTGGCTTCTACACCCTCGTCGTCGCCGAGATCAGCCACAGCGCTGCACCGGAGCGACTGAGCAAAGGCCTCGCCCAGCATCCGATTCCACTGATGCTGTTGGCCCGGCTGGCCGTCTCCCTGGACTGGCAGGGAAAGCGCATCGGTTCAGGCCTCCTGAAGGACGCCATGCTCCGCACGGTGCAAGCGGCGGAGATCGCAGGTATTCGCGCCATGGCAGCCCACGCCAAAGACGAGGCAGCCCGGCACTTCTACGCCCACTTTGGCTTCCTGCCGTCTCCGACTGATCCGCTCCATGTTTTTCTGCTCACCAAAGACATTCGCAAGGCCCTAGAGACCTAGGGCCAGCATGGCCCAGACCTTTCATCTGACTCACTAATCCCCCCTAGGCCCCTCCGCTGGAGGGGGCTGGAGCAGCCAGTGGGCCACGGCCCAGGTGGCGAGCGCATCATCCCGGTTGTAGTCAAAAATGCGCTCCAGTTCTCGGCGCCCCCTGCGGAAGGCGCCTGGCTGGGGGGAGGCTGCACACCACTGGCGCCATCGCCGCCAGCGGAGCAGGCAGTGGGCTCCATCCGCCCCGGGTTGGCTCCAGCGAAAGCCCAGCCAGCTCGCCACCGCCTTCAGGCCATAGCTGTTCACAGGCAACAACCAGTGTCGGCGCAGCCGCAGATGCACATCCACCAGGCGGTGCTGCAGGGCCGCCCGGTCTGCCTCGCTCACCCCTTGCCGTTCCGCCAGCCGCAGGAGTTGGATCTTTTCCGTTTCCCCGTAGTGCAACACAGGCCAATCGGGATAACGGTTGAAGAGGCCCTGAAGTCGTTGCCATAGCCTCTGCTCCCCATGTTCCGCCAGGGCGAGGAGTGGGCGGTAGCGCCCCAGGGAGGAGGGGCTGTCGGGGGGAGGAGGGGCTGGCCTGGGCCCGTTGCCGGGTTTGGGAAGGATCAAAAAGCCGTGGAGAAAGTTTTCGGCGGTGTCGGGATCGGATTCAATGTCGTAGATCAACACCCCCGGCGCCTCCTCCAGTTCCCCCAACCCATCTCCGGCCAGCAGGCGCTCCGGTTGGCCCGTGGCCTGCACCCGGGCTTGCGCCACCAGCTGGGGAGCCATGTCCCGGTGTTGGTCGCCATGCACCTCAAGGGAAGCGGCCAGCTGGGTGGGGTCCGCCTCCGCCAGATCCCTCAGGCTCTGGACCCCCACCTGCATCAGCAGATCCCGCCGCTTGCTCCCTACGCCACTCACCTCGCTGAGGTGTCCTTCCCGGGCGGCCTCCTGATCGCACAGCAGCCTCCAACTGCAGAGGGTGCATTTCTTGCGATCGTTCACCAAGGGGGGAGGACTGGGCCGCTGGAGATCCTCCGCCAACCGCAGCAGACTTTCCGCCACTTGCCCCTCGAGGGCCGGTGAGAGGTTGAGGCGTTCCTGGACAAGGCGCTCCCCCTGGCGGGCCAGCACCAGGCCATGGGGCACCGGCGCCTCCTGATCCTCCGCCAGCAGACGCCCCCAAAGGGCCAGGAGGAGGCGGTGTTCCCGGGTGGTGCGTCGTCCCTGCCGTGCCAGCACCGGCCGGTAGCCATGGCTCCCCCAACGGCTGGCGCCATTGATGCGCAGCAGCAGGGTTGGATGGGCCTCCACCGACATCCCCTGGGGGCCCAGGCTGCGCAGCCTCAGGCCCATCACCGCCGGGGCGCCTTCCTGGCAGGCCTGGGGGCCCCGGCGGGGTTTCTCGGGCAGCAATTGCTGAAAGCACAGCAGCTGCTCCTGCAGGGCGAGGGAGCGGTGGGCATTCCAGCGCTGGACATCCCTGGGGCCATGGCGATCGAGCCAGGCCTTCCGGCGGCAGCGCAACCACCCGCGGAGGAGCGTGTCGGTGAGGGGAGGCCGAGGGGAATGGTGTTCTGTGGGCTGCCCCATGGGGCAAGCCTACTGGCAGGCAGGTGGCCTCCCGCCAGGCCGGCACCTGTGTTGGCCCAGGGAAGCTGGCAGGCTGCTACGACCAGCCCGACGACACTTCCGCCCCTGATGGTCTCCGCTCCCCTGCCCCTTGAGGCCAGCCCGATCGCCTTTGGCACCGATGGTTGGCGGGGCATCCTGGGGGTGGACATCACCGTGGAGCGCCTCCTGCCGGTGGCTGCGGCCGCCGCCAGGGAATTGGAAAGCAGTGCGCCCGCTGGGCTCCACAGCCGCGAAGTGGTGTTGGGCTACGACCGGCGGTTCCTGGCCCCTGAATTGGCGGAGGCGATTGCGGCTGCCGTCCGTGGGGCGGGGCTAGAGCCGGTGCTGGCGGCCACCCCCACCCCCACTCCAGCCTCCAGTTGGGCCGTGGTAGAGCGGGGTGCCCTGGGTGCCCTGGTGATCACCGCCAGCCATAACCCCCCGGAGTGGCTGGGGCTGAAGATCAAGGGTCCCTTCGGCGGATCGGTGGAGGGAGATTTCACCCAACGGGTGGAGCGGCGCCTGGCGGCCGGGGGGATCACGGTGCCGATCGCGGGGGCAACGGAGCGTTTTGATGCCCTCGGGGCCTATGTGGGCGGCCTTCAGGCCAAGGTGGATACGGCCTCCCTGGCCGCAGGGCTGCAGCGCCTTGGCTTGCGGGTGATTGTGGATCCGATGCATGGCTCCGCGGCGGGGGTGTTGCCGGCCCTGCTGGGGGAAGGGGCCGTGGCCAGTGGGGTGATCCAGGAGATCCGCGCCCAGAGGGATCCCCTGTTCGGGGGCCATCCACCGGAACCCCTGGCCCCCTATCTCCAGGAGCTGATCAGCGCGGTGCAGCGGTCCACCGCGGAGGGCAAGCCCGCCATGGGGATCGTGTTCGATGGGGATGGCGACCGGATTGCGGCGGTGGATGAAACCGGCCGCTTCTGCAGCACCCAATTGCTCATGCCCCTCTTCATTGATCACCTGGTCCGGGCCCGGGGGCTGCCTGGCGGCGTGGTCAAAACCGTGAGCGGATCGGATCTCATGGCCCTCGTCGCCGAAAACCTGGGGCGCCCCGTGCTGGAAAAGCCCGTGGGATTCAAATACATCGCCGCTGAAATGCTCGCTGGCGAGGTGTTGGTGGGGGGCGAGGAATCGGGAGGGGTGGGCTTTGGCATGCACCTGCCGGAGCGGGACGCCCCCTTCGCGGCCCTCCTGCTGATCGAGGCGTTGGTGGAGGGCGGGGTGCCCCTTGGTGCCCGTCTCGATGCCCTTCAGGAGCGCTGTGGTGGCGCGGCGGCCTACGACCGCCTGGATTTGCGCCTTGCAGACATGGCGGCCAGGACGCGGTTGGAAGCCAGGCTGGCGGCGTCCCCTCCCGCTGAGGTGGCCGGCCACCCCGTGTTGGAGGTGATCCGCACCGATGGGGTGAAACTGCGCCTGGGGCCAAGCCACTGGCTGATGCTTCGTTTCTCTGGCACGGAGCCCCTGCTGCGCCTTTACTGCGAAGCGCCCACCAGCGAAAGGGTGGAGGCGGTGCTGGCCTGGGCCCGGGAGCTGGCGGAGGCGAGTTGAGGATCCAGCAGGCCTAAAGTTCCTCCTCCCTCAACGTTTCCCCTGAACCCACCCCCCCGGCTGGTGATCGCGAGTGGCAATGCCGGCAAGGTGCGGGAGTTTGCACGATTGCTGGCCGACTGGGGCCTGGACATCTCCCCCATGCCGCCACACCTGGAGGTGGAGGAAACGGGAGCCACCTTTGCTGAGAATGCTCGGATCAAAGGGGTCACCGTGGCGCAGGCGACAGGCTGTTGGGCCTTGGCCGACGACTCCGGCCTGGAGGTCCGTGCCCTGGGGGGCGCCCCGGGGGTCCATTCCGCCCGCTATGCCCCCACGGATGGGGCCCGGATTGAACGCCTGCTGGGGGAGTTGAGTGCCGTGGAGCAGAACGCCGGAACGGGGGAAGGGCCCCCTGATCGCGGGGCTCGATTCGTGGCGGCCCTGGCCCTGGCCGATCCCCAGGGCAGGGTGGTGGTCGAGGTGGAGGGCGTCTGCGAGGGCACCATTCTCCGTGAGCCCTTGGGGGAGGGTGGTTTTGGCTACGACCCGGTGTTTTGGGTGGAGGAGGCGGGGCAGTCGTTTGCCCAGATGGATCCAGCGGTGAAAGCCCAGTTCTCCCACCGTGGCCGCGCCTTTCAGGCCCTGCAGCCGCTCCTCCTGCACCATTGGTCCCGTTGAGGTCAGGCGGCCGTTCCCCCGGGT
>JAYKHG010000023.1:0-2810 GCA_035284825.1 Cyanobacteriota bacterium | reverse complement strand
GCCCCATCTGCTGCCGCCCCCGGCCCAGCCCCGCTCCGCAGCCCTCACCCTCTGGGCCGACAGGGATGGTTCCGTCCTGCCAGGGTGCTTGGCGGATCTCCTCACCCATGGGCCAGCCGAGCCCACGCCTCCCCCGGCCCGGGGCCACCCCTCCCCACCACACCCATCCCACCAGGACAGCTTTGCCGCCCTCACCGGCGGCCTGGAATGGGGCAATCGGGGGCTGAGCCCTGGGCAAACGCCCCAGGAGCTGGAGCGCAACAGCCGCTGCGCCCGGGCCCTGAATCGCCTTGGCGCCAACCTGCTGGGGGGCGACCCCTGGGCCCTGGAGGGTTGCCGCAGCGGCGCGGAGCTGGTGGGGGAGTTGGAGCGCCAGGGGTGGCGGATCTGGGCCCAACTGCGCTGTGGCGTCACCAGTTTCGGGCTGGGGGCCTGCCTGCCTGAGGCGGGGGGGACAGGCTGGCGGCAGGTGCCGCTTGCCCTGCCGATCCGCACAGGGCTGCTGGATGGCGCCGGCGATGAACGGGTGTCGCTGTTGCCCCATTGCTGCCTGGAGATGGAGTGGAGCCGGGGGGACGACACCATCCGGCTGCAGTATTACCAGGGCATGGAGGGGCTCTGCGGCTGGGAGGGGCTCAATGATCTGCGCCGTCCGTGGCAGAACGATCGCGACAACGGCACCATCCACTACCTCGGTGAGCGTTATCAGGGGCAACGGCTCCGGGAGGCGCTCAATCTCTGCGATGCCATGGCCCTGGTGCACAACCTCGAGGCCGATGCCCGGCACCTGCTCCATGGGGGCTATGGCCCCCTGGGCCTCTGCATCGACAGCGCTGCCCTGCTGCAGCAGGGCCTGGAGGGCAGATGTGAGATGTTTCCGGTGCTGCTGGGGGGGCTCTGGCGAGAACGGCTCCAGGGGCGCTGCCGGGCGGTGCTCAACGCCGCCACCCCCCTGGATGGGGGCCAACGTGGGGCCCTGGAGCGCTACCAGGACGCCCTGCTCGCCCTGCCCTTCGATGGTTTCCACCAGGGTGGTTCAGCGATGGAGGCCCTGGGGCGGTTGCGGGTGTGTCAGCCCCTCAGCAGCCCGTTTTTGGTGGTGGGTCAGTTGGCGCGGGATTGAGCGGAGGGGGCGGCCATCGCCGCCTGAATCGCCTGGATCACCGCATCCCGGTGGCGTTCGGAGAAGGGGCCCTGGTTGCCGTTGTGGGTCATGCCGGGGATGAGGGTGTGGCGCACGGTGCCGCTGCGCAGGGCCTGGTTCCAGCGGGTGAAGGGGAGCAGGGGGGAGCGGCCGGGGAAGGCGATGCGGCCCACCACCTGCAGGGGATCACGGGTGCCCACCACCGTGGTGATGCCCTCCACCCTGGAGAGCTCCTGGTTGCCGCTGAAGACGCCGCAGAAGGTGATGATGCGCACCGGGGAGCGACAGATGCGGCGCAGGTAGTCGGCCATGCCCATGGCCATTTCCCCCCCACCGCTGTAGCCCAAGAGCGTGATGGGCGCACCGGAGGAGGGATCGAAGCCCACCTCGGCGAGCCGTTCGGCCACCTTCAAGGCCTGCTCCATATTCACGATTGGTCCGTAGCGTCGATCGGATGAGATGCCCACCTTGATCACATTGTTGGCCTGCACGAGCAGGCCGGCGAGCACCTGCACCAGGGCGCTGGGATTTTGCTCCTGCAGGTTGAACAGCCGCCGCCAGAACCAGGCGCTGCCCGGATCCTCCGCCAGGCCCACGGGCAGCACGGTGTAGGGCTCGATGCCGCTCAACAGCTTGATGCGGGGCCCCAGGGATTGCTGCAGCAGGGAGAGGAAGGCGGTGATGCGGGGGGGATGGTCGCTGGCGTGCAGATGGATGCCATCGAGATACACCACGTAGTGGGGTTGGGGTTGGGTTGCCGTGGAGTGGATGCGGGAGTTTTGGGGGGAGAAGAGCTGGGCGGGCTCCGGCAGGCTGCCGATCCATCCCTCCCAGAAGGCGAATTGGCTCACCAGCGAATAGATGCCGGCGGTGGGGATGAGCACCAGCAACAGCACCACGAGCACCCGCAGCAGGGGAGCCTGTTCCGCATCGCTCAGCAACTGGTCGAGGGGGCCAATCAGGTGGCCCACCAGGAGCACGCCAAGCCCCAGGCCCACCACCGCCACGGCCCCGAGGCCCACCTGCCGTTGGTCCCGCGTCTGGGCGCGAATGGCGGCGCGGAGGGCTGGGGTGAGGGAGGGGGGTGCCATCGTTAACCCTCGCCGAGATGGGAGGCCAGGGTGGTGTAGCTGGCCTGCCAGCTCTGGCGGAAACGGAGCCACACCAGGGCTGCGGCCAGCCCATAGCCGGGGCTGCAGAGCAGCAGGGCCTCCCGGGCGGGGAGGGCGAATTGGCTGTGCACGTAGGCCACCACGTTGAGGTGCACCAGCACCCAGATGGTGCCGGCGATGATCGGGCCCACGTAGGGGGCGGCGGCCAGCACGTAGAAGGTGGCGGGCAGCAGGCAGGGGGCCACCCCGGCCACCAGGGCGCTGGGGGCCACGGGTCGGGAGGCCAGCGCTTTGAGCAGCACCATGTCGATGGCCAGGGCCAGCAGCAAGGCCACCGAAAGGATCAGCCCATCGAGTAGGAGATGGATCAGGATCTGCCGGCCGCTGAGCCGATTGGCCAGCAGGGCAAACACATGGGAGAGGGCCATGGAGGCACCCACCACCAGCAGCAGCCCCAGGCCCAGGTCGGTGTGGGCCAGCCAGTTGCCCAGCTGCTGCAGGGGCTGGGTGAGGAAACCCACGGGATCAGGCGGGCTGAGGTACGTTGAACCTAT
>JAYKHG010000022.1:0-30953 GCA_035284825.1 Cyanobacteriota bacterium | reverse complement strand
CCCAACTTCTACAAGGACCAATTCGGGGTGGCCGGCAGGCCCATGATGCTCACCTTCGGGTTGCTCTCCCCAGGCAAGGGCATTGAATACGGCATTGAATCCCTGCCCGGGATCATTGCCCACCATCCCGATCTGGTGTATGTGATCCTGGGGGCCACCCATCCCAATCTGGTGCGGGCCGAAGGCGAAACCTATCGCCTCTCCCTGGAGCGGCTGGCCCAAAGTTTGGGTGTTGAAAACAATGTGATCTTTGTGAATCGTTACGTGGATGATCAGCAGTTGATCGAATACATCGGTGCCGCTGACATCTACCTCACTCCTTACCTCAACCCCGCCCAGATCACCTCCGGCACCTTGGCCTACTGCTACGGCGCCGGCAAGGCCGTGGTGAGCACCCCCTATTGGCACGCGGAGGAGCTCCTGGCTCAGGGCCGGGGTGAACTCGTGCCATTTCGGGATGGGGTCGCCATCGCCACCGCCGTGAATGGCTTGCTGGGCGCGCCCACCCGGCTCCATGCCATGCGCAAGCAGGCCTATCTCGCCGGACGGGAGATGGTGTGGAGTGCCGTGGGAGAGCGCTACGCCCAACTCTTTGAGCGCCTGCTCGACGCTGGAGAAGGAAGGGCCCGCACCCTGCGGCCCGCCGCCACCCTTGCCGTGGAGGGGGCTGAGCTGCCCCTTTGGCGCTTCCAACATCTGAAGGCCATGGCCGATTCCACCGGCATGTTTCAGCATGCCGTGCATAGCGTGCCCGATTTCAACCATGGCTACTGCACCGACGACAATGCCCGCGCCCTCCTCTTCACCGCCCAGCTCGAACACCTCGGTGAGCCCCTGAACGGCCTGCACCGCCTCCAGTCGGCCGCCGCTGGTTTTCTGCACTACGCCTTTGAGCGCGACACTGGCCGCTTCCGCAATTTCATGGCCTTCGACCGCCGTTGGCTCGAGACCGTGGGATCAGAAGACAGCCATGGCAGGGCCCTCTGGGGATTGGGTGCCATCGTTGGTCGCACGGAACAAACCAACCTCCGCAACTGGGCGGCCCGCCTGTTCGAGCAGGCCCTCCCCGCCCTGGAGACCTTCACCTCCCCCAGGGCCTGGGCCTTCGCCGTGCTCGGTCTGCACGAATACCTGCGGGTGCTCCATGGCGATCTGCTGGCCGCCCGTTGGCGCCTGGATCTCTCCGAACGGCTCCTCTCCGCCTTTGAAGCCCACGGCACCGCCGAATGGCCCTGGTTGGAGCCCATCGTGAGCTACGACAACGCACGCCTCCCCCAGGCCCTGATCCTCAGCGGCCGTTGGCTGCAACGCCACGACATGCTTGACATGGGTGTGAAGACCCTCACCTGGCTGCAGCAGGCCCAATCCGCCCCCGAAGGCCATTTCCGTCCCATCGGTTCGGAGGGTTTCTGGGTGCAAGGCCAACTTCCCCCCACCCACGATCAGCAGCCCCTGGAGGCCACCGCCAGCGTGGCGGCCTGCATTGAAGCGTTCCATGCCACGGGTGATGAGCACTGGCGGGGGGAGGCGATTCGCAGCTTCGAGTGGTTTTTGGGGCGCAATGATTTGCACCAACCTCTCTACGATGCAAGCAATGGTGGCTGCTTCGACGGGCTTCAACCCACCGGGGTCAACCGCAACCAGGGGGCTGAATCCACCCTCTCCTTCCTGATGGCCTTGGCTGACATGAAGTTGCTCACCAGTGAAGACGTCACCAGTCACCCATGAGCGATCCCGCCGCTTCCCCGGTGGCACCCCTGTCTTTGGAACGGCTTCCCCTCCACCTGGAGCCCGATCCCAGCCGGGTGCTGTTGCGTCCCTTTCTGCCCACCCTGGTGGTGAAACCCACTGGCGGCCAGGGCAATGTGCAGCGCCTCGAATGCCTGATGCAGCGCCTTTCGGCCCTGGATGGCCCCACCTGTGATGAGGAGCTGGAGCGCCTGCGGCAACGGTTTGGTGATCGCCACCGCACCCTTGAGCATCTGGCACGGCAGCGTTGGCACGATGTGCTGGCCCCGCTGGAGCCCCAGCATCCCCTCTCGCCGGAGCAACAGCTCCTGCTGGGCTACTACCTCACCCATGAATATTCCCTGGAATCGGCGGCCCTCTTCAACCCCTCCCTCGTCCCCCACCCGGAGCAGGGAGGGCTGCTCCCAGGCCATTTGAGGGTGGTGCTCAGCCTGAGGGCCACAGGCGAAGGACACATCTCCTCCATCGAGTTTCGTGGTGGGGTGATCAGCGCCGATGGGCAGATTCACCTTGATCCCGTCTCGCCTTTTGTCTATCAGGGGGAGATCACCAGCCTGATGGGGGGCGATGGCCACTACAGGGTGAGCTACAGCCCTGAGAGTTTGCTCAGTGAGCGGGTGCTGTTTCCCGTGACGGCCCGGGAGAGCAATGGGCTGGAGGATGCCCGCTTTGTTCGCCTCCAGGGCAATGAACCGCGCTATCTGGCGACGGCCACCGCCTACGACGGCCAGGGCATCCACAGTCAGCTGATTGAAACCAGCGACTTCCGCTCCTTTGAATTGCGTCCCTTGCGGGGCTCCGCCATTCGCAACAAGGGCCTGGCCTTTTTCCCCCGCCAAGTCGAAGGGGCTTGGCTGATGCTCGGCCGCCAGGACAGCGAGAACATCCACCTGATGAGCAGTGACCAGCCCGATTGCTGGCACCACTCCCAGGTGTTGCTCAGGCCCCAGGAGCCCTGGGAGTTCATCCAGCTGGGCAACTGCGGCTCCCCCCTGGAAACGGAGGCTGGCTGGCTGGTGCTCACCCATGGGGTGGGCCCCGTGCGGGAATATTGCATCGGCGCGGCCCTGCTCGATCTGCAGGATCCCTCCCGGGTGATCGGGCGCCTGAGGCAACCCCTGCTGCGCGCCGCGAAGGATGAGCGGGATGGCTACGTGCCCAACGTGGTCTACAGCTGTGGCGGATTGATCCATGGCGGCCATCTCTGGCTGCCCTATGCCGTGTCCGATCGGGCCACACGCCTGGCCAAGGTGGCCCTCGCCCCCCTGTTGGACACCTTGCTCCACTCCCCCCCCAAGGCCGAAGTTTGTTCCCCTATGGCCCTGTGACCGGTTCGGCGGGACAGATCAAATCAGCCGCCTTTCTGGCTTCACTCAACAGCCGATACAACAATTGGGGCGACTCCCTCAACAGGCGAATCCACTCGGCCAAGTAGGCCGCATGGTTAGCTACGTTGCTCCCGATCTCCAGCCGATCCCCCAGCAACACGGCCCCCAGCTCCGCCACCAGCTCCTCCCGGGCGTAGGTCGTGCTGCCAAGGGCACCGTTGAGGTCTCTCCCCAGCCTGCTTGGGTGGCCCGTGCTGTGGAGGGCCTCATGGGCCCAGGTGGCATAAAGAGCAGAGCTGGAGGCAAAAGCCCCGCGATCGGGCAATTGAATCCTGTCGGTCTGGGGGCTGTAAAAGGCCAGGGGGCCCCCATGCTGGATGGGCACGGGCCAGGCCTGGAGCACCGCCTCCGCGTGGGCCAGCCGCTCGGGTTCCGCCCGTTTGCGCTCCGCGTCCCCGGTTTGGCGCCTGCTGATCAGCCCCACCAGCCCTTCGCCCTCCAGATCCTGGGCATTGAAGAGCGACACCGGCACATACCTCACCCAGGAGCGTCCCCGCTGGGTGTCCTCCATGGGCACTGGAAGATCGCTGTGCTGCGGGTCGCGGGGAGCTGCCCCGGAGGCGGTGGCCTGCCGGCGAACCTGGGGCCTCAGAACAGTGACGGCCTTGGAGCCCTTTCTTGGATGGAGGCCATGGGCTTTGGCTTCCCCCACTCCGCACCAGTAGGGAAGGTTGGATCCCCGCTGGTGCAGACCAATCGTGAGGAGGATGGGATTGGCCCCCCGGTAGGGACGACCGGAGATCAGATTCACGTGGTGCCCCCCACTTCTGCAGTCCCATTCCCGGCGCCAGGGGGCAGTGCCCCCCTCCATCAGGGCGATGAGGGACGCCACCAGGGTGTCTTCAACGGTTGTGGCAGGGGGGCGGCAGGCCATGGGGGCAGCACGGAATGTGGTGCCCTCTGAGTGCCACCCCCTGTCACGTGACCTGGCTCAGTTCCCGTCTGAGATGGAAGTAGAGGTGTTCAGGGTCCTTGTATTGCCTTGGCATGCAGGCATGGAGGGTGGTGAGCCGATGCCAGCAGACGCTGCGCTTGATCTGCTCCATCGTTTTTTCTTCCCGGATCAAAATTCGCATGGCCTTGCAGTAAAGCGGGTAGCCAGCTTGCAGCTCTCCGATGGTGAGTTTGGAGGGAGAGGACTGAGCCATGGCACCGCATCGGCAACCTCTCCAGCATGGACGGTCGTGGGCCGCCGGGTCTGCCCCCGTTTGGGGGCAATTCCACGGCAGGGGCCCTCAAAGCTGCACCATGCCGCAGCGCATCCCTTTAAGGACGGCCTGCAGCCGGTTGCTCACCCCAAGGGTTTGCAGCAGGCGCTTGCTGTAAGTGTGGGCTGTTTCCTCACTCACCATCAGGCGTTTGGCAATTTCTCGGTCGCTCATGCCGCTGGAGAGCAGGTCCAACACCTGGTATTCCCGGGGGGTGAGCCTTGGACAACTGAGATAGGGCAGCAGGCCAGTGCGCAGGGAGGGGCTTCTGTAGGAGTGGCCTCCCATCACCGCCAACACCGCCGCTTTGAGAGGCTGTTGATCTTCCACAAAATCCGCCTCGGCCACCACCGCCTCCAGCCAGGGGGCATCGACAAATTCAGCCGGAATCACATCGCCTAGGGCCAGCACCACACAGTGCAATTCCGGATGCTTTTCCTTGGCCTGGCGAACCAACTCGAAACCGTTGCCACTCTCCAAATAATCCGTGCAAATCAACAGCTCATAGGCTGGATCTGGGGCGGAAGATAAATAGGACAAACAGCTGTCCTGGTCAGTAACGGCACAGGAAATTGTGTTGTTTTCCCCGAAACTCCTGCACACAGCCCTCAGCAGGAATCTCCCCTTCATCGCAACGGCGATTCGTCCAAGAATCTGAACAGACAGCAAACCCACCTCAGACAACTCTGGAGTCGAGGTCAGGAGGTAGGGGGTGAAATCCATCTGTTGTTCAATCGTCGTAGACCAAACAATTGATGTCTGAGGGGTTGAGATCGCAGAACACTTCCAGGGGGGAAGGGGCTTCGCTGGCTTCAGGGTGCCGCTGGCTGAAATCTTCCAAGTCCTTAATGTTCTGTTCCAGTTTGCGCTTCGTGGCTTCATCACCCTTGGCTTGTGCTGTCTCCAAAGCCGTTCGGTAGGACTGGAGTTGTTCAGCGATTGAGGCCATAGACGTTCTGAAGCAGCAGCCAGTTTGAATGTAGCGATCTGGAGGGGTGGGTTGGCTGAACCCTGGGGGCAAATTCCCAGGTAGAAGTGCTCATTTTTCCCATCTCCCCCAGCCCCCGATCCATCTGCGTGGTTGCCGACCCCTTACTGGGTGTTGCCCCCGCGAAGCATCAGGGTGCCCTGACAGATGGGATCAATGGCCGGGAGTTCGGGGAAAATTGTGAAGTTTTTCCAAAGCCGTGATGGACACGTCCCGTTTCTCGAAGGCAGTACTCGCCACATTGCGACTTTCTCAATTGAGAGAGCTGGCGAGACGCCTTGGGGTGGGGCGTTACAGCAGCATGTTGAGGAGTGATCTCCTCACGGCCATCCAGGTGCGCGCCCCACGGGAGGCCGTCGCCGAGGTGCCCGCCGCACTTGAGCCCCTGCCCAGTCGGCCCCTTGAGGTTTCCCACCAGGAGGGTGTTCTGCCTCCTGCCCCCCTCGAAACCCTCCCTGCTTCAACTCCCATCGCGGTTGGTTCCTACAACGACCCCACTCCGACCCATTCCGATGCCCCGCTGACCACAGCCGAACCCGTGGCCAGTGCGCCTGCGGCTGAGTTGTTCTCCACCTGGGTGGCGTTTCAGCCGCTGGATCCCCAGTGGGCCGTGGTTCGCTGGGGGATCCCCAGCCACGTGCGGGAGCGTGCCCTGGCCGAAGGCGGCCAACAATTGGCCCTGCGGGTCACCGATGTGACCGACCGTCCGGCGGGTGATGGCCGCCCCCACACCCTTCAGGAGCTGTTGGTGGCGGCCTCCGCCAGCGAATGGCACATCCCAATCCCCCTCGGCGATCGGGACTATCGGGTGGAGTTGGGGTATCGCACCGCGGGCGGCGGCTGGATGTCCCTTGGGTTTTCCTCCCCAGCCAGGATGCCGGCTGATGTCGACCTCAGCATGGTGGGTTATTTCCCCTTCTCCATCGAGGACACCCAGGAAGAAACCCCCGAGTCGCTTCCCCCACTCCCCATGTCGGGGCTCCATGAGCGCCTCTATCAGCAGTCCAGCGTTGGTTTTTACCGCAACCGCATCGGTTCTGAGGAATTCCATGAGCAAGGGGCCGGGGCCCATGGGGCTGCGGGCGGTCACCTCTCTGGTGCGGGCCCTTGGGCTAGTGGCCGGGAGGCCTCGGGTGCTGGCATTGCCCCCCGCCAACGCAGTTTTTGGTTGGTGGCCGATGCCGAATTGATCGTCTATGGAGCCACTGATCCCGCAGCCACCCTCAGCGTGGGCGATGAGACCGTGCCCCTCTCTAGCGATGGCACCTTCAGCTTCCATGTGCCCTTCCCCGATGGGGATCAGAATTACCCCATCCAGGCGGTTGCCGCTGATGGCGAGCAAAAGCGTTCCATCACCTTGGATTTCCGCCGGTCCACCCCCCATGCCCAGGTGAACACCAAGGAGGCAGCGGTGGCGGAGTGGTTCTGATCTCCGCACGGTCCCTAGGGCATCCCTGACCAAACCAAAAGCCGAGAAAAGGTGTGAAAACCCTTTCTCGGCTTTTTTGTTGCCTTCTTTCCGGGGGACTCTTCTACAAGCTTCAGCTTTCCCTTAGGATTGTCGTGCACACCGTGACGCACTCCCCATCCTCAAGAGAGCACTGGCTGATGCATTCGAAGTAGGCCTCGACAGGATCGCCACCTCCGTCGAATGTCTGAAGAAATTCCATTTCTGGATTGGCTTGGGCACCAAGCACATCGGCTGAACCGTGGATGGGAAGGCTGGTCATTTGTGTTGAAAAGCTCGAATGTGTCCAACGTATCGGTGTTGGACTACTGACACAAGTGAATTGAGCAGAGCTACCTAGCTTTTCGTTGAGAACTGTGAACCTCGCTTCAGCTCCTCCAGGGCCACTTGCAACGAGGGGGCTAGGGGCCTGAATTCCTGCAGCACAGGACTCCACACCCGCCCTGATTGCAAGGCTGTGGTCTCAGCCAATACATAATCCTGGCCTTCCCGCAGCCGCAGGCTGCTGAGGGGCTCAACCAGGGAGGTGAGAAAGAAATGGGCCACCCGTTGGGGGTTGTGGTGGGTGAACCAGGGACGGAGCAATCCAGCCTGCCAACTGATTTCTTCCAGCAATTCCCTCCTCAGGGCTTCTTCAGGGCTTTCACCAGGCTCCATGTGCCCTCCGAACAGCCCCCAGCAACCCGGGGCCACGATCCAATCGAGATCATCACGAAGTTGGAGCAGCCACTTTCCCTCCTGCTCCACCATCGCAAGGGCGATTTCAAGCATCAAACCCAGCCCATAGGGGAATGCTAGGGGCAGCCATCTGCCCCTACTGGACGTTCCACGGCAGGCTTCACTCCTCTTCTGGAGCGCCTGCAGGCACCAGGCGGATTTGCTTACGACCTAATTTGATTTCAAATTCATCGCCAGGGTTGAGGTCGAGAAGAGCTGTATAGGCTTTCCCCACCAGCAGGTTCCCGTTCCCCTGCACCGTTGCCACATAGCTCAGTTTCCGTCCTGCTTTGCCTTTGGAAGAGCCGTGTTCCGCAAGGTTTACCCCCTTGGCTTCCAGCAGCGCCTCATAGAACGCGGTGAAGTTAAGGCGCTCGGTGCCATCCTTTTTGCTGCTGACGTAGCCGCAGCTGCGCACAAGCTCAGATTTGGAGACATCACCCAGCTCTTTCACTTTGCTGAGGAGGTCTGCTCCGGTCAACATGATTCGTGTCCCTAGTACGAATGCAGTGTAACGACTCAACGGGGGTTTGGTCTACAGCCAGCCCGTTGCAATTTCCCAGGCTGATCTGGAGAAGGAAGCCAAGCTACCGCATGGAGAAACCACAAGTCTCCCACGGGATCCGTTGTAAATCTGCATGAAATCTCTCTTCTGCTGGCCTCAGCCCCTCCCTTGAGCTGGAAGCACCTGTCTGTGGCCTCCGTAGGTCACAACATGAAGCGGAGTGTTGAATAGGGCACTCAGTGGACCATCCCTCAGCAACGCATCACTGGGGCCGTCGGCCACCACGGAGCCCTGCTTGAGGAACACCACCCGACGGAAGTCCGGCAGAACCTCTTCAATGCGATGGCTCACCAGCAGCATGGTTGTGCCCTTTTGAATGCGTTGGCCAATCTGATCGAGCAGCTTGTGCTTCGCCTGGAGGTCTAGACCGTTGCTGGGTTCATCCAGCACCAACACCTCCGGATCATGCACCAGGGCTCTTGCCAAGAGAAGGCGTCGCCTCTGGCCCTCGGAAAGACCGTTGAAGGATTCCCCCCGCAGATCGGCCAAATCCAGCTCCTCCATGAGTTTGGCCACCCTCTGCCGTTGCTGGTCCGTGGGTTGCTGGCTTGGACCCAATCCAACGGAGCCAAAAAATCCCGAAAGCACCACATCAAACGCCTTTACATCACCCCTGTAGGTGCTGTGTTGATCCTGCGACAGCACTCCGATCCGAGAGCGCAGGGTCCAAAGGTTGATCGTTTCAGCCCCAAACAGCCGCAGCCAGCTCCCCTCCCGCACGACGGGATAAAGCTCGCGACTGAGGAGTCGGATCAGCGAGCTTTTGCCCGCTCCATTGGGCCCTAGAACGACCGTGCTTTGTCCTTTGAAGAGGGTGAGGGAGAGGTTTTGAAACACCCGGCGGTGGCCCAGCCAGGCTTCCACCCTCTGCATCTCAAGGTAGGGCTCAAGGTCAGGTGTGGCCATGCTCATCCTGCACTGCCAACCCGAGTGAATGGAGCTACAGAAAGGTCAGTGTTCATTCTTGGAGACAGCTGACCATGGAATTATCTGCCACGGCATCAAGCGCTACGGAACAGGGGCGCCTCCTGCTCACCCTCGTGGACCATGCCAAGCCTTTCAAGGGCACATGGCAGATCTATCGACGCGGTGAAACCCTCTATTCCGCCTGTCATTCTCCAGCGCCCACAGCGGTGGATGCGGGCACCGAAGCCTCCTGTCAGGCCTTCAACAGCAACAAGCAGGTCTGCCAATTCACTGAGATGCTCCAGTTCTATGGATGGTCGGTGGAGGAGCAAACCCCGGATAGTTTGCAATTTCGACAGAGTTGCAGCCTCTGACACGGACCCCGTCGACACCCTCCCTGGCTAATACACCAGTACTATTACGGGTGGTGCTCTTGGGCCTGCGCCCTCTCTTGTCTTGCCCCTGGCCACCGTTCTGATCGATGGCAACAACTTTTATGCCTCCTGTGAGGCGGTGCTGGATCCTGCGGTTGTGGGAAAGCCCTTGGTGGTGCTCTCCAACAACGATGGCTGCATCGTCTCCCGCAGTGCTGAAGCCAGGGCCCTCGGCATCCCCATGGGGGCTCCCTTCTTTCAGGTGCGACGCCAGCTGGAGCGCCATGGCGTGATTGTGCGCAGCTCCAACTACAGCCTCTATGGCGACATGAGCCAGCGGCTCATGGCCACCCTGGAAGTCTGGGTGGAAGAGCTGGAGATCTATTCCATTGACGAGGCCTTTGGGCTGCTCCATCGGCCCCGTGGCACCGATGGCCTCCCGGCGGATCTCACCGCCTGGGGGTTAGACCTGCGCCAGGCGGTACAGCAGCAATTGGGGCTGCCGGTGGCCGTTGGCATTGCCCCCACCAAGGTGCTGGCCAAGGTGGCCAATCGCCTGGCGAAGAAGGCCGATGGCCTGCGGCAGCAAGGGGTGTTTGATCTGGGTGCCCTGGCGGATCCCGATCCCTGGCTGGATCGTGTGGCCATTGAAGATGTGTGGGGCATCGGCCGGCGCCTTTCCCGTTGGTGCCGCCTGCGGGGCATCAGCACGGCCCGCCAGCTGCGCGACATTCCCCCAGGGGAATTGCAGCGCCGTTGTGGGGTGGTGGGCCTGCGCCTGCAGCGGGAATTGCAAGGCCAGGCCTGTTTGCCCCTGGTGGCTTTGCCGCCGGCGAAGAAGGAAACCTGCGTCAGCCGCAGTTTCAGCACGCCGATCACCCTGCTGGGCGAGCTGCGCCAGGCCGTGGCCACCTACCTCAGCCGTGCGGCGGAAAAACTCCGCCGTCAGCGGCAGGTGGCCGGTGTGATCACGGTGTTTGTGCGCAGCAGCCCCTTTACGGCCAGCCCTTTCTACAGCAATGCCGCCACCGTTTCCCTGCCCCTGGCCAGCAACGACACCGCCGTGCTCCTGGCCGCTGCCCTGCCCCTGGCCGATCGCCTCTTCCGCCCCCATCAGCCCCTGCACAAAGCCGGTGTGCTCCTGCAGGCCCTCCAGCCTGACGATCAGCTCCAGCACCATCTGTTCACGCCCCTGACACCCGCCCACCAAGAGCGTCGCCAGGCCCTGCTCGCCACCATTGATGCCCTCAATGCCCGCCATGGCCAGGGCACCATCCAGTGGGCGGCCTGTGGTCTCCACGCCACCTGGACCATGCGTCGCTCCCGGCTGTCGGGTTGCGCCACCACCCGCCTCAGGGATGTGCCACGGGTTTGGGCCTAGCTGGCGATGCCATTGAAGAGGGTGGCGATCTGATTGCGGCCATTGCTTTTGGCCAGGTGAAGGGCCTGTTCAGCGCGGTGCAACAGGGGGTAAAAACCCCCGTCCTGGGGGCCAAGGCTGGTGAGCCCTCCGCTGATGTGCAGCCGCAGATCCGAGTGGCTGTGCACCCCAGGCATGGTGGTGACGGCCTGGCGAAGGGTCTCGGCCGTCGCCAGCGCCTCCTGGGGGGAAGCATCCACCAACAGAAGGGCGAACTCCCCATCGCCCAGTCGACCGGCAAAGTCCTGTTCACGGAGAAATTGCCGCCCCATCTTGCAGAGATCAGCCATCAGCTCATCGCCGGCATGGTGCCCCCAGCGGTTGTTGATGGCACGGAAGTTGTCAATATCAAACAGCAGCAGAGACAGCTGTTTTCCCTCTTCCCGTGCCCGGGTGCACTCCTGCTCGGCAATGCGTAGGAATTGCTGGCGGATCGGCAGGCCGGTCACGGGGCAAAGGAACCGTTCCTGGCGCAGATTCAGCTCCCGCATCACCAGCTCAGACAACAGCTCCAATTCACGGATCTGAACGGGTGTCGGCCGCATCGGCCGGCGGTCGATCACACAGAGGGTGCCGAGGTTGTGCCCCTTGCCGCTTCGCAGGGGGGCACCGGCATAAAAACGGATTTGGGGCTCGGAAACCACCAGGGGGTTGTCGCAAAAGCGTTCATCCTCAAGGGCATTGGGCACCACCATCACCTGGTCTCCAAGGATCGCGTGGGCACAGAAGGCCACCCCCCGGGGGGTTTCCCGCACGTTCAACCCCTTCTCCGCCAGAAACCACTGCCGATCGGCGGTCACCAACGAGATGGCGACCATCGGCACCGCAAAAATTAATTGGGCCAGCTCCACCAGCCGATCCAGGTGGATGTCGCTGTTGCCGCCCACCAAGCCAAAACGTTCCAGATCCCGCAGCCGTAGCTCCTCATCGGCGGGGATTGGACCATCACTGACGCATGAGCCCGAGGGAACGGTGGCCATGGGGCCTCTCCACACACCTCAACCCTAGGAGCCCTCAAGAAGCTCGATATCCCTGAAGCCTCAGCCTGTCGCGGATCAGCATCAGGGGGTGCCCACGATCTCCACCAGATCGGCCCGGCGGTGCTCATCCAGATCCCGCAAATGGCGGCGTTCCGCGTAGTAGTCGGCCTGCAGGCGCAGGGCATCGTGGTTGAGTTCCTCAAAAAGCTGTTGCAGCCGCAACTCCATGTCGGCAGCGGGGGAGGAGGGATTGGCGGGGGGCGCATCGATTTCCAGCAGGCGGGCCAGGCATTGCTCCAGGGTGTGGAGCCGTTGGGCGTTCCAGGTGTCGAGCAGGTGGCGGCAGCGCTTCTCCGCCGCCAGCCGAGCCCTGCTGGCAATGGCCCCACGGAGGTGCAGCAGCGGTTGGTGGAAGGATTGCCGTTGCAGCTCGCCGGGTTCGAGCAGGGGCATGAAGCGGTCCAAGGAGCCGCTCAGTGCACCGTTGTCTTCCATGGCCAGTTGGCTGGTGAGCCGTTCAAGCAGGGGCACCTCCGCCAGCTCGGCCCCCGAATCCGTCCCCCGACTGATGGCTTCCAGACGCGGAGCCCCGAGATGGGCTTCTTCCAGCTCGGTGATGGCGGCCCAGAGCAGGCGATGGTGCTGCAGGCAGAAATCCTCCTGCTCCCAGCTCCTGAGGTGTTGCCTGATCTCCGCCCTGAGGTGGGGGCAATGGAGATAAAGCTGGAGAATTTCCCCTTCCGCCCGCTCCTGAATGCCCGCCGTTGAAGGGGTGTCCCAGCGACTGGACCGCCCATGCCAGCGCTGGCCCTTCACCTGTTGCCGCAGGTCGTTCTCCAGCTGCAGGGTGAGCCGGGCCTGCCCCCCGGAGAGCCGTTCGGCCACCTTCTGCAGGTAGCGGCTGCGGACGGCACTTTGGGGAAGCTTGCCCAACAGGGCCACCAGGGCGGCAACGGCCTGTTGAAACAGGTCGCTCCGGGAAAGATCCCGCCCCTGCAACACCTGCTCGATCTGCCAATCCAGCCAGAGGGGTGCGCCATCCAGCAGGGCCCGGTAGTTGCCTGCCCCCTGGGCGCGGAGGAATTCGTCGGCATCTTTCCCCTCCGGGAGCTGCAACACCCGCAAATCCACCTGCCCCTGCAGCGCCAGATGTTCCACCTCCCCGATGGCCCGCTCCGCCGCGCGCACGCCAGCCCGGTCGGCATCGAAGTTGAGCACCAGCCGCTTGCTGTCGCAGCAGCGGCAGAGCTGGGTGATCTGCTGGCGGCTGAGGGCCGTGCCCAAGGCGGCCACCGCATGGGTGATCCCCGCGGCGTGGAGGGCAATGGCATCGAAGTAACCCTCCACCACCACGGCCGCATCGGCCCGGCGGATCGGATCCGCCGCCCGATCCAGGGCAAACAGGTGGCTCCCCTTGGCGAACACCTCCGTTTCCGGGGAGTTCAGATATTTGGGCTCCGCCCCATCCAAGGACCGACCACCAAAGCCGATCACCCGGCCCTGGCGATCCCGGATCGGCACCATCACCCGGTGCCGAAAGCGGTCGTAAAAACCATTGCCCCCCTTGCGGGGCACCACCAGGCCAGCGGCTTCCAGGATCTCGGGGCCCATGCCCTCCACCGTGGAAAGGTGGGATAGGAGGCCGTCCCAGCGCTCAGGCGCATAGCCGAGCTGGAAATCAGCCAGGGTGGCCTCGCTCAGTCCCCGGGTGTCCTTCAAATAGCGCAGGGCGGAAGCCCCCTCGGGGCTGCGGAGCTGGGCCTGAAACCAGCCGGCCGCCAAGCTGAGCACCCGATGCAGGCGTTCCCGGCGGGAGAGCTGCTGGCGCAGCCGTTCCTGCTGGGGACCCTCCAGGGTCTCCACCGGCAATTGATAGCGCCGGGCCAGCTCCAGAACCACATCGCTGAAGCCGGTGCGCTGGAACTCCATCAAAAACTTGATGGCGTTTCCTCCGGCCCCGCAGGAGAAGCAGTAGTAGATCTGCTTGGCGGGCGACACCGTCATGGAGGGGGAGGTGTCGTCGTGGAAGGGGCAAACCCCCACGAACTCCCGTCCCTTCTTCTTGAGCACCACGTGCTCCCCCACCACGTCGACGATGTCGGCCCGCTCCTTGACGGCCTCGATCGTGCGGGGGTGCAGGCGTGGAAGGGCCAAGGCCTGGACCATGGGAACAGCGCTCCCATTGTGCGGGGTCGGTCCAGGGCTATGCCCCTCTCCGCCCCTGCTCAGCTGGGGCTGCCGCGGAGGGGGAGGGGATAGGTGCGCCACTCCTGTTCCCCCTCGGGGGCAGGCCCGGCGGGCCGGGCGAGGCGCCAGCTTTCCCCTCGCTCACCCCGTTCCAAAAAAATCTCGAAGGGCGCATCCACGCGGAAGGGATCCTTCCCCAGCCGCCAGTCGAACCGACCCGCCACCCTGAGGCCCTGCCCTTCTCCGATGCTGACCTGCTCCTGCTGTTCCACCCGCACCCGGCTCACTGCGGGCAAGCCCACGCTTTCGAGGCTCAACGCCTGGGCCACCTCCGTCTGGGTGAGTTGGATCTGCAGGGCCAGGGCTTGGAGCAGGGTGGCCTGCGGTGGCCCGCTGGTGGCCGTGCAGGCCCCGAGGCCCAGGGTGAGGCAGCCCAGGAGCACCACCAGAACAGCCAGGTGGAAGGCCCCCCGCAGCCACCGGAACCCCCAGGGCATCGGGGGTGGGTGGAGTTCCCGGATGGAACCAGTGGGCACGGTGCAAGAGCTCTCTGGCCCGACGCTAGCCATCCGCGCCCCTGGGCTTTGCGCCCCTTGGCAAGGAGGGCACACTGGGTTGTTCACGGGAGGGCCATGATTGGTTGGTTGCAGGGACAACTGCAGGACCCCTGGCAGCAGGCAAACCGCTTTGGCCTGTTGCTGATCTGCCAGGGCGTGGGCTACGAGGTGCAGGTGAGTCAGCGGCTCTGGGCCCAGTTGCCTCCCCCTGGAGATCTGATCACCCTGCACGTGCACCACACCATTCGGGAAGATGGCTGGACCCTGTTTGGCTTCGAGAGCCGCCATGAACGGGAGTTGTTTCGCGAGCTCGTGGCCGTCAATGGGGTGGGCCCCCAGATGGGGTTGGCGCTGCTGGGCTCCATGGGGCTGGAGGAACTGGTGGGTGGGATCGTGGAGGGAAACACCAGGCTGTTGAGTCAGGCCCCCGGGGTTGGCAAACGCACCGCCGAGAGGTTGGCGTTGGAGCTGCGGCAAAAGCTGCTGGATCGCTTTCCCCTGTTGGTGGCATCTTCTGGCACTGTTGCCACCGCGGACGGGGCCGATGGCCCGCCCGGCATCCCATCCCTGGTGAGCGATGACCTCCAGAGCACCCTCATCGCCATGGGGTACGACCGGATGGAGATCCATTCCGCCCTGAGGGCGGTGGCGGCCCAGGGGGTGGATCCCGGGGCCGATGGGGAGCGCTGGCTGGGCGATTGCCTGCGCTGGTTGTCCAGGGCAGCTGCCTGAGGGCCCTGGCTGTCACGCGGTAAAGTTTGGAATTGATTGCAAAGCGCCAGGCGCTGACCATGCCGCTCACCACGATCCGCAAGCAGGAACTGATCAACACCCATCAGCAACACGGCACCGACACCGGATCTGTGGAAGTTCAGGTGGCGATGCTGAGTGATCGGATCAGCCAACTCAGCAGCCATCTGCAAAAAAATATCCACGACTTCTCCTCCCGGCAGGGGTTGCTCAAGATGATTGGCCGGCGTAAGCGGCTGTTGGGCTATCTCCGCCACCAGAGCGAGGAGCGCTACGCCGCCCTGATTGAAAAGCTCGGCATCCGCGGCTGAGCGTCCATGGCCCCCGATCGGCAGCGGCGAGCCGCCAAGGCCAAGCAGCCGCGCCAAAACACCCCCGCCAGACCTGGGCCGGCGAAGGCCAAACCCTCCCGCTCGAGCCAGGCCATTCCCGAGGCGGTGGCCAACAGGATGGCCCGCCGCATCACCATCGCCACGGGCATCCCCACGGTTCTGGGCATGGGGGTGTTCATTGCCAGCTACCTGTTGGTGAGCCGCCACATCCTGGACATTCCACCCTCCGCCACCCTGCTGGCCTCAGGGGGGTGTTTCCTGTTGGGTCTGCTGGGTTTGAGCTATGGCGTCTTGTCCGCCAGCTGGGAGGAGGAGGCCGGCAGCCTGCTGGGGGGAGAGCAGATTCCCGTGAACCTGGGCAGGATGAAGGCCTCCCTGCGGGCCCTGCGGGAAGGATCCCAAACCGCAGGCAAGGACCCGTCTTAAACCCCCCTCACAGCCGCTGACCTGAGGCCCCCAGCAGGGTGGCCCGAAACTGGGCGGATTCGAGGGTGTTCAGGGCCGAGGGGCCGTCACCCACACAAAACTGATGGCCCAGCCGCACATAGCGGCTGCCTCCATCGGTGCTGATCTTGGCCACCACCGGCACCCGCTGCACCCCCAGCTCCTGGTCGGCTTTGTGGCGTTGCAGACATTCCCGCAGGCGGTGCTGGATGGCGATGTCTCCCGCCTGGTCGACCGGTAGTTCCACCATCAGCAGGCGAAGCTCTTCGATGCCGCAGCAATCGTCAACGATCACCTGCACCCGGTCGTCGCGCCGATCCACCGAAGCCCAAACCATCAGCCGGGCGTCCACCATCAAGTGGTCGGCCAGACAACCATAGCTTTTGGGAAACACCACCGCTTCACAGGTGCCGGTTAAATCTTCCAGTTGCAGCACGGCCATACGATCCCCCTTGCGGGTGGTCACCTGCCTGCAGTCCGCCACCATGGTGATCAGGCTGATCTTGGCGCGGTCGGGCTGCTCCTCCAGGCTCGCCAGGGAGATGGGCGCCAACAACCTCAACGCTCCATTCCATTGCTTGAGGGGGTGATCGGAGAGGTAGAAGCCAACAATCTCCTTTTCCAGCCGTAATTTGTCCGTGGGGGCATATTCCGCCACCGGCGCCGCCTTGGGGGCCAGGGAGGCCTGCGCGGGCGTGGGGGTTCCAGAGCCCATGGCCCCCCCCAGGAGATCCAGCAAACTTCCTTGGCCGCTGGCCCGATCCCGGGCCCTGGCACTGGCCCACTCCTGCACCAGATCCAGATCGGCCATCAGTTGGGCCCGGTTGGCCTTGGGGTCGAGGGCATCCAGGGCGCCGGAGTGGATGAGGGCTTCCAGGGCCCGGCGATTTAACTGGTGGCCCGGCAGGCGATCGCAGAGATCCCCCAAGGAGGTGAAGGGGCCATCCTGCCTGCGGCTTTCGATCAGGAGCCGAATCGCGCCTTCTCCCAGATTGCGAATGGCGGAGAGGCCAAAGAGGATGCGATTGGCCACGGGGGTGAAATCCTCATCGGAGGCATTCACATCAGGGGGCATCACCTGAATGCCCATAGAATTGCAATTGGAGATATAACGCTGCACCTTGTCGCTGTCGCCCGCATTCACCGTGAGCAGGGAGGCCATGTAGGCCACGGGATAGTGGGCCTTCAAATAGGCCGTTTGGTAGGTCACCGCCCCATAGGCGGTGGAATGGCTCTTGTTGAAGCAATACTCTGCGAACAACACCATCTGCTCAAAGAGGCTTGTGGCCACCTGGGGATCCACACCCCGTTCCTGGGCCCCTTTGACAAAAAGATCTTGGTGCTTTTCCATCTCCGATTTCTTCTTCTTGCCCATGGCACGCCGCAATAGATCCGCCTCCCCCAGGGAGTAGCCCGCCAAATCCTGGGCAATTTTCATGATCTGCTCTTGATACACCATGATCCCGTAGGTTTCCTTCAGGATCGGCTCCAGCTTTGGATGCACCACATCCATGGCTTCCCTGCCATGCTTGCGATTAATGAATTTGGGGATCAACCCCGCATCCAGGGGGCCTGGTCTGTAGAGGGCGAGAATGGATGAAATGTCTTCCAGGGAGGAGGGCTTGAGATCTTTCACGATCTGGCGCATGCCGCTGGATTCCAGCTGAAAGATCCCCTCCAGATCCCCTCGGGCCAAAAGATCAAAGGTGGCTGGATCCTCCTCGGGGAGCGCATCCATCGCGATGGTGGCCTGGCTGCTCTTTTCAATTAGCGAGGTGGCCTTTTCAATCATGGTGAGATTTTTCAACCCCAGGAAATCCATCTTCAGGAGCCCCATGGACTCCACATCCTCCATGAAATATTGCGTGATCACCTGGCCATCATTGTTGCGCTGCAGGGGCACGAGTTCATCCAGGGGTTCGGCGGCGATCACCACCCCCGCAGCGTGCACACCAAAGGTTTTGTTGGTGCCCTCGATCCGGCGAGCCAGATCCACCCAGTGGCGCACCTTGGGATCTGATTCATACTTTTCCCTGAACTCTGGCGCTGGAGATTCCGCGCCAATCATGTCGGAGAGTTTGGCGGGTTTGCCCCGCACCACCGGGATTAATTTGGCCAGCCGATCCGCTTCGCCGTAGGGAATATCCAGCACCCGGGCCACATCCTTCAGCACCGCCTTGGAGGTCATCCGGTTGAAGGTGATGATCTGGGCCACCTTGTCTTCCCCATAGCGCCTGGTGACGTAATCGATCACCTCACCCCGGCGTTCGATGCAGAAATCCGTGTCGATATCAGGCATCGACTTGCGCTCCGGGTTAAGGAAGCGTTCAAAGAGCAGGCCATGTTTCACCGGATCAATGGCGGTGATCCCCAGGGCATAGGCCACCAGGGAGCCCGCCGCCGATCCCCTGCCGGGCCCCACGGCAATGCCGTTATCACGGGCAAAACGGATGTAATCCCAGACCACAAGGAAATAGGTGGGGAACCCCATCTCTTCCATCACGTCCAGCTCAAAGAACAGGCGGTCTTGATAGAGGGGCTCGGGCTCTTCACCGGCTTGGAGTTTTAGCCGTTCCCGGAGGCCAGCCAGGGCCACCTCCTTGAGGTAGCTCACGGGGGTGTGGCCATCGGGGATGGGGAAACGGGGCATTTGATACCGGCCGAGGATGTCGTAGTCCTCCACCTTTTCGGCAACGTTGCCGGTGTTGGCGATGGCCCGGGCAATGGTGTCGGGTTCCAGGTGGTCGGCAAAGAGCCGCCCCATCTCCTCTTCACTCTTGAGGTATTCGGTGCCGGTGTAGCGCAGGCGCTTTTCATCGCTGATCAACTTTCCCGTGAGCACGCACAACAGGGCGTCGTGGGCTTCCACATCGCCACTGCTCAGATAGTGGGCATCGTTGGTGGCGATCAGCTCAATACCCAGCTCCTTGCCGATGCGCGCCATCTCCACGTTCACCAGCCGGTCTTCGGGGCCGCCGTGGTCTTGGATTTCCAGGTAGTAATCGTCCCCGAACACCCCCTGGTACCAGCGCGCCACTTCCCTGGCCGCATCGGGCCGCCCCTGGAGAATCGCCTGGGGCACCTCTCCCCCCAGGCAGGCCGTGGCGGCGATGAGGCCTTCGCTGTGGTGCTGGAGGAGCTGTTTGTCGATGCAGGCCCGGGCAAAAATGCCCCGGCCCCGCATCCCCTGCAGATGGGAGATGCTGGTGAGCTTCACCAGGTTGCGATAACCGGTGCTGTTTTTTGCCAGGAGCACCAGGTGGTAGCGGCGCTCTTTCTTGGGCTGGGGCTCGGAAATGCTGCCATTGATGACATACATCTCGTTGCCGATGATGGGCTTGATGCCCGCTTTCTTGCAGCACTTCAATAATTCAATCGCCCCATACATCACCCCGTGATCCGTGAGGGCCAGGGCGGGCATCCCCAGGGCCGTGGCCCGCTCCACCAGGGCCGGCAACTGGGAGGCCCCATCCAGGAGGCTGTAGTCGCTGTGGTTGTGGAGAGAGACAAAACTCACGGCACCAGCCCGACAGCAGGGCCCACCTTAGGAGATCCAACCCACTAACAGTAGTGGTTGCCTGGGCGGAGGCCTTCCCCAGCCGCTAGATCTGGTGCTACGGCACCAGGGGGGCTGCGGGCCGGTTGGTCATCACGGCGGCGGCCTGCTCGTAGTGGTGGGCCACCTGGAGCAGTTTGCCCTCCTCGAGCACCCCAGCAATCAGCTGCAGCCCAATCGGCAGACCCTGGTCATCAAAGCCGCAGGGCACGTTGATCGCCGGCAGGCCGGCCAGGTTGGCGGGAATGGTGAGCAGGTCGGCCAGATACATCGCCAGGGGATCCTCCTTGTGGGCGCCAAAGCGGAAGGCGGTGCTGGGGGAGGTGGGGGTGAGGAGAACATCCACCTGGGCGAAGGCCTGGTCAAAATCCCTGCGGATCAGCGTGCGCACCCGTTGCGCTTGCTTGTAGTAAGCATCCACATAGCCGGCGGAGAGGGCATAGGTGCCGATCAGGATCCGCCGCTGCACCTCATCCCCGAAACCTTCGGCCCTGGTGCGGGCGGTCATGACGGCCAAGTTGTCGTTGCTGTCGGTGATCTCACTGCGCAGGCCGTATTTCACCCCGTCGTAGCGGGCCAGGTTGGCGGAGGCCTCTGAGGGGGCAATGACGTAGTAGGTGGCGATCCCATCGTCGAAGCGGGGGCAGCTCACCTCCACCAGCTCACATCCCAGGCCCTCCAGCAGCTTGGCGGCGGCCATCACGGACCCTTTCACCTGGGCATCGAGGCCCTGCTCCTGGAAGCACTCCCGGATCAGCCCCACCTTCAGGCCCGCCAGGGGCTGGTTGAGGGCGGCCAGATAGTCGGGCACGGGGGCCGCCAGGCAGGTGGCATCCCGGCGGTCTTCCCCCGCGATGACCTGCAGCACTTCCGCCGCATCGGCCACGCTGGTGCTGAAGGGGCCCACCTGGTCGAGGGAGCTGGCGAAGGCCACCAACCCCCAGCGGCTCACCCGGCCATAGGTGGGTTTGAGCCCCACCACGCCGCAGAAGCTGGCGGGTTGGCGGATGGATCCCCCCGTATCGGAGCCGAGGGACACCAGGCATTCGCCCGCTGCCACGGCCGCCGCACTGCCCCCGGAACTGCCCCCCGGCACCCGGGTGGGATCCCATGGGTTGCTGCTGGGCCCGAAGGCGGAGGTTTCCGTGGAGCTGCCCATGGCGAACTCGTCCAGGTTGGTTTTGCCGATCAACACGGCCCCCGCCCGCCAGAGCCGTTCGGTCACCGTGGATTCGTAGGGGGGCACAAAGTGCTCCAGCATCCGGCTGGAGCAGGTGGTGCGAATGCCCCGGGTGCAGAGGTTGTCTTTGATGGCCACCGGGATGCCCGCCAAGGGGGGCAGATCGTCGCCCGCGGCCCGTTGGGCATCAATGCGGTCCGCATCCGCCAGGGCCCTGTCGCGGCAGACCTCAAGGAAGGCATGCACCTGGGGCTCCACCGCATCAATCCGCGCCAGGGCCGCCTCCGTGAGGTCCCGGGCGGAGACCTCACCCCGTTGCAATTTGCCGCGCCATTCGGCAATGCCCATCCCTGCGCACCATCGGATTGCTGGACGCTATCAGCCCAGCCGAAAAGACCTCTTCCCCCGCAGGATCTGGGCCTAGGCGGGGAGGGATGGGGAAGGCAGTTCGGTGTAGGGCTCGCTGCGGGAGGTGCGCAGCAAGCGGTGCTCCATGCTCGCTGGCGTTTCCGAGCGCAGGTCGTCCAGGAAGGGCACGAGGGCGGCCTCCAGGGTGTTGCGCCTGACGAAGGGGCCAAACCAATACACCGCATCGGGAGAGCGGGTTTCCACCCGAGCCCACCAGGCCACGCCAAACGCGTTGGCAAGGCTGCGCGCTGGCCAGAGCAGGGGATTCATGGAGAAGAGCTGGAATATGCCCATTCTGCCCATGGTGCGCCAGCCCCCCAGGGCCCCCTCTCACAGATGGATGTCGTCCGCGAAGGGCTCCGGGCTGGGGATGTCCTCAGCCAGGGGCTCCGGGCTGGGGAACTCAGGCTCACTGGGCTGGGCCGTGGAGATCTCCTGGACAGTGGAGATCTCCTGGGGCGGGAGGACATCTGCGGGGGCGGGGGCTTCTGGGGCGGGCTCCGTCGTTCGCTCTTCAGGGGCGGCTGGCTCCAGGGGTTGGGTGGGCACGTTCGGACGCACCAGGCGGGGGGGTGGGGCCGTTCCCTGCAGCCCCCGCATCCAGCCCCTGCGGGCCACCTCGTAGAGCACCAGGGCCGTGGCCACGGAGGCATTCAGGCTGGGGGTGGCCCCCCTGAGGGGGATGCGCACCAGCAGATCGCAGCTGCGGCGGGTGAGGAGGGAGAGCCCTTGGCCCTCCGAGCCGGTGATCACCACCAGGGGACCCTCCAGATCCGCTTCCTCCAGGCTCACGGTGCCCTTGGTATCCAGGCCCACCACCCGGTAGCCCTCCTCCCGGAGGGTATCCAGGGCACGGTTGAGGTTCACCACCCGGGCCACCGGAAGGTGTTCCAGGGCGCCGGCGGCCACCTTAGCCACCGAGCCGGTGAGCCCGGCATTGCGCCGTTGGGGGAGCACCAGGCCGTGGACGCCCAGGGCCTCCGCACTCCTGAGGATGGCGCCGAGGTTTTGGGGGTCGGTGAGCCCATCGACGGCCACCAGGAGGGGGGACTCCCCCAGCTGGCGGCAGCCATCGATCAAGCTGGGCAGATCGAGGGTGTCCGCGGCCGCGGGTTGCAGCACGATGCCCTGGTGCACGGCCCCGCCGCTGATCTGGCCGAGCCGGGCCCAGGTCACCTCCTCCACCAGCACGCCTGATCCCTTGGCCTCCCGCAGAAGCTGCAGGAAGGTGGGGCGAAAGCGCATCTCAGGGGTGCACCAGATGCGATGGATCGGGCGCCCACTCTCCAGGGCGGCCAGGGCGGCGTGGCGACCCCAGATCAGTTCGCTGGGGGCGGCACCGGCGTGGACCTCCCCCTGGGGCCTCTCCTCTTCCACCAACGGGGGTCTGTCCCGGCGCTGGGGGCGCAGGGGACGTTTGAAGCCTTCGTCCCGGCGGGCGGGGCGCCATTGCCGTCCGTCCTGGGAGGGGGTGCGGGGGCGGCCTGCCCCCTCAGGGCGACGCCATCTTTCAGGGCCTGCCCCAGGGCCCGCGCCCGGGGCCTCCTCCCGATCCCGTGACCAACGGCGGCCCTCCGCTGGGGCATCCCCCTCGGGGCGTGGGGGCCGTCGGCGAAAGGTGCCGCTGGCCGATCCTTTGCGGGGATCACCCGCCCCCCGCCCCGGGCGTCCTCTGGAGAAGTCCCTCGGGCTTCCCGGACCCATGCCAGGGCCGTCGCCGCGGCGGATGGGCCGCCGGCGATTGGAGTCATTGGGGGATGGGCTCATGGTCCGCAGCGCAATGGAGGGGGTCGGTTTCCTCAAGGTGATCCAAAAGTTCGGCCAAGCGGCGCGGATCCCGGAGAAAGAGCCAGCCCACCATCGTCTCAAATCCCGTGGCCTGCCCATAGAGGGACGCTTCCTGGGGGCGGGGCCCCCGGCCGGCCCGGTTCCGCCCACGCCGCACAAGCTCCAGCTCCTCAGGGTGGAGGTGGGGGCGGAGCTGTTCCAGGGCAAGGGCCTGGGCCCCAGCCTGCACCTTGGCCGTCACCCGTTTGTGGAGGTCTGAAGGTCGGCCAGGGGTTTGGCAGCGGAGCAGGCGTTGGTGCAACTCCCACACCGCATCCCCCAGCCAAGCCAGCTGAAGGGTGTTGAGATCCACATCCGGCGCGAGGATGGGGAGGTTGGTGAGCCAGTGGGCGGAAGCTTCAGGAGGCGAGCTGGCCAAGGGCGGTGTCGAGATCAGGCTGGAGGTGGAGAAACTGCTCCAACCTCACCAGCTTGACGGTTTGCACCACACGGGCATTGCCCACCACGAGAAACTGCACTTTCTTATCCGTGCATTCCTTGGCCAGTTGCACAAGGGCACCAAGCCCAGAGGAATCGATGAAATCAATTTTGCTCAGATCAATCACCAGGGGCAGCTTGCCCCCAGCCGACTCCTTCTGAATGAACTCAATAAACTGCTTATCGGAATAGGCGTCGAGCTGACCCGTGAAGCTGAACACCAGGCCATGGCTCTGGCGTTCACAGCCCCCCCGCAACGAGACGGTCAGTCGGTGCAAGTCGGCGATTGGTCGATCTCCAGCAACGGTTGTCCGGCGAAGTGTAGTGGGCGTTTGCCGAGGTGGATGATGGCCAGGGGAAAATTGCCGCAATTGCCAGGGAATGCCCTTTAATCCCGCCGCTCGGCCATCAATGCCGTGAAGCGTCGGAAGTGGTGATCGGCGTCATGGGGGCCGGGGCTGGCCTCCGGGTGGTATTGCACGCCAAACACGGGCTGGTGGTGGAGGGCGAGGGCGGCCACCGTTTGGTCGTTGAGGTTGTGGTGGGTCACCCGCACCCGCTCGCTGGGAAGGGTGGCCGGGTCGATGGCGAAGCCATGGTTTTGGCTGGTGATCTCCACCTCCCCCGGGGAGCCGCAGGGGTGGTTGAGGCCCCGGTGGCCATAGGCCAGCTTGAAGGTGCGGCCCCCCAGGGCCAGGCCAAGAATCTGGTGGCCCAGGCAAATGCCAAAGATGGGCAGATCGCCCTGGCCCAGGAGCCCCTCGGCCAGGTGGATGCCCTCGGTGACGGCGGCGGGATCCCCCGGGCCATTGGAGAGAAACACCCCTTCGGGGTTGTGGCTCAGCACCTCCTCCAGGGTGCTCTGGGCGGGCACCACGGTGACCTCGCAGCCATGGGCCACCAGCCGCTCAAGGATGGCCCGCTTGATGCCGAAATCCACCGCCACCACCCGATAGGGGCGCTCGGGCAGGGGCTGGGGTCGGGCATCAAAGGAGGCGCTGCAGAGGCTGGTCCAGCGGTAGCTCTCCGGCGTGCTGACGCCCGCCGCCAGGTTCAGGCCCGCCATGGAGGGGGCGGAGCGCACCTGGGCCAGCAGGTTGGCGGCTGAGGTGCCGTCGCTTGCGATGCCCCCATTCATGGCGCCACCCTCCCGCAGGAGGCGAACCAGGGCCCGGGTGTCCACCCCTTGGATGCCCACCACCCCATGGCGCTGGAGCCAGGGTTCGAGTTCTTCCCGGGCGCGCCAGCTGCTGGCGCAGGGGGAGAGCTGGCGGGCAATCACTCCGCGCACATGGGGTGCGGGGGCCTCCAGGTCTTCCTGGTTGACCCCCGTGTTGCCCAGTTCCGGATAGGTGAAGGTGACCAGCTGACCCGCATAGCTCGGGTCGGTCATCACTTCCTGGTAGCCCGTCATGCCGGTGTTGAACACCACCTCGCCGATGGTCGTTCCCCGGGCACCTAGAGCCTTCCCCTCCAGCACCGTGCCGTCGGCCAAAACGAGGAGGGCGGGTTCACCTGGGGAGTGGGGCACGGTGGGGGATGGAAGGGAGCGGGGGGCCAGGGTCATTCTGCGGCCGGGGGTTGCGCGGGCAGCGCTTCCCGCAGCTCCTCCACCTTCCGCCAGGCGGCGCCGGTGGCCAGGGCCTCCTGGGCCCGGGCCAACCCTTCCTTGGGGGAGGGCGCCAAGCCCGCCACCCAGAGCACGAGGGCGGTGTTCAGCCCCACCACGTCCGCTTGGGGGGCGGTGCCCTGGCCCCGGAGCACGGCTTCGAGGATGGCGGCGTTGGTGCTGGAATCCCCGCCGGCGAGGTCGGAGAGGGGGGCCAGGGTGAGGCCCAGCGCCTCGGGGTGGAGGTGTTCGGCGCGGATCTCGCCCCCTTCCACCAGCCGCAGGGCACTGGGGCCGCTGAGGGAGGCCTCATCCAGGCCGCCATGGCCGTGCACCACCACCGCCCGCTTCACCCCCAGCTGTTGGAGGGCAGTTGCCATGGGATCGAGGAGATCGGCGCGGGCGACACCCAACACCTGGGCCTCCGGGGTGAGGGGATTCACCAGGGGGCCGAGCAGGTTGAACACCGTGCGGATCCCCAGGCCGCGGCGGAGGGGGGCCATCGGCCCCAGCCCCGGATGCCAGCCGGGGGCAAAGAGGAAGGTGAGGCCGGTGGTTTGCAGGGCATCGACCACCTGATCGAGGGGAACCTGCAGGCGAATGCCGAGGGATTCGAGCACATCGGCCGAGCCCACCCGCCCGCTGGCGCTGCGGTTGCCGTGTTTGGCCACCCGGGCGCCACAGGCCGCGGCGGTGAAGGCCACCGCCGTGGAGATGTTGAAGGTGTTGGCGCCATCGCCCCCGGTGCCGCAGGTGTCCACCAAGGGACCAGGGGGGCGGCGACCCACGGAAGCGGCCGCGGCCCTCAGCACCCGAGCCATGGCGGCCAGTTCCTCGCCACTCACCCCCTTGGCGCGAAGTGCCACCAGGAGCCCTGCCGTGAGGGCGGGATCCAGGCTCCCCTCAAGCCAGGCGGCCATGAGGGTTTCCGCCTGGGCTGGGGAGAGGTCTTGCCCCCCCAGCAGCTGCTCCAGGAGGGAGGGCCCAACAGGGGGGAGGGGGGCGCTTGGCACGGGGGCAAGAAAGCGGGCAAGAAAAAGCCCGGGTGCAGGGCACACCGGGCCGGGTGATGGGGACGTTTCTACTATCACCTGAAATGCGCCGAACTGGCGAGCCCCGGCAGAAAAAAGGGGCACTTCACGGTGCGGGATCGCTGCTGGCATCAAAACCAGAGCCCACGGGTTCGGCCTGGGGATCGCTGGCCCCCGGTTTGTAACCCCCTTGCCAGAGGGCCCGGGTCTTGGCCTGCAGGGTGTCCCGGTCGAGGCCCCAGAGGCGGACGGCCCGCTGAAGGGCGTCCTTCAGGTCGAAGGCGCCTGGAAAGCCGTCGTAGCGGGCGAGGAGCCGTGCCGCATCCACCAGGTCGGCATCGGCGGGCGTTTTGGCGGCCAGCAGGCGATCCACCGTGGCCCGGTCCTGGCGGTAGAGGGGATGGCTCTGGCCCTCCGCCTGGGTGGCGCCCGCGGGGGGTGGGGAATCTGGAGCGGCGACGCCCTTTTTCTGCGGCATGGGGGAAGGGCCCTCTGGCTCCGGCCCCTAGGTTAGGGCAGCTCCCTGACCACCACTGCGCTGATGCGTGCTCTGCGGCTCGATCTGCTTCGCCGCTACCTGTGGCCCCATCGGCGCCAGCTGCTGCTGGGGATGTTGGCATTGTTGGTGGTGAATGGGCTGGGGGTCACGATCCCCTTGATCGTGCGCCGGGTGGTGGAGGACCTGCAGGAGGGCTTCAGCTACAGCAAGGTGCTGGGGCAGGCGGGGTGGATCATCGGCCTGGCCACCGTGATGGGCCTGGTGCGGCTCCTGTCGCGGATGCTCGTGTTTGGGGTGGGGCGCCAGGTGGAGGTGGATCTCAAGCAGCAGTTGTTCGACCACCTGCTCCGGCAGGAGCCGGCTTGGGTGCAGGCCACCTCCAGCGGGGAAGTGTTGAGCCGGGCCACCAGCGATGTGGAGAACGTGCGCCGCCTGCTGGGGTTTGCGGTGTTGAGCCTAACCAATACGGTGTTGGCCTATGGGCTCACCCTGCCGGCGATGCTGGCGATTGACCCCTGGCTCACCCTGGCGGCGGTGGCCCTGTATCCCCTGATGCTGCTGGGGGTGCGCAAGTTCGGCGGGCGAATGATGCGGGAGCAACGGCGCCAGCAGGAGGCCCTCGCCCAACTCACCAACCTGCTCCAGGAAGACCTCTCTGGCATCAGCGCAATCAAGATCTATGGCCAGGAGAAGGTGGAGCAGGAGGCCTTTGCCGTCTCCAACCGGGCCTATCGGGATGCGGCCCTCGGGCCGGCCCGGAGCCGCAGTGTGCTTTTCCCTTTGATTGAAGGCATTGCGTCGATCAGCCTGTTGGTGTTGCTGGGCCTGGGGAGCACCCAGCTGGAGAACGGCCGGCTCACGATCGGGGGACTGGTGGCCCTGATTTTGTATGTGGAGCGGTTGGTGTTTCCCACCGCCCTGCTGGGCTTCACCCTCAACACCTTCCAAACGGGGCAGGTGAGTTTGGAGCGCATCGAAACGCTGCTGGAGCGGCAGCCCGCCATCGTGTCGCCCCCCCGACCCCAGCCCCTGGAGCACCGGGCGGTGGGCAGCCTGGAGGCCCGGGGGCTCACGGTGCACTATCCCGGCCGCCCCCAACCGGCCCTGGAGGATCTGTCGTTTTCCATCCGGCCGGGGGAGCTGGTGGCGGTGGTGGGCCCGGTGGGTTGTGGCAAGAGCACCCTGGCCCGGGCCCTGGGGCGGATGGTGGAGGTGCCGGAACGGCAGTTGTTTTTGGATGGCCTGGATGTGACCACCCTGTCGCTGGAGGATCTGCGCCGCCAGGTGGCCCTGGTGCCCCAGGAGGGGTTTTTGTTCACGGCCACCCTGGCGGACAACCTGCGCTACGGGGAGCCGGAGGCGCCGCTGGAGCGGGTGGAGGCGGCGGCGGAGCTGGCCCAGTTGGCCCCAGATGTTCGGGGGTTTCCCGATGGCTTCCAAACCCTGGTGGGGGAGCGGGGCATCACCCTCAGCGGCGGACAACGGCAGCGCACGGCCCTGGGGAGGGCCCTGCTGGTGGATCGGGCGATCCTGGTGTTGGATGACGCCCTGGCGAGCGTGGACAACCGCACGGCGGCGGCGATCCTGCGGGCCGTGCGGGAGCAGCGGCAGCGCACGGTGGTGCTCATCAGCCACCAACTTTCGGCCGCGGCGGCCTGCGATCGCATCCTCGTGATGGAGGGGGGCCACCTGGTGCAGGAGGGACGCCACCAGGATCTGCTGGGGGTGCCGGGCACCTACCGGCGGCTGTGGGAGCGGGAGCAGGCGGAGCGGCTCCAAACCGCCTGAGGGGCCCCGGACGGCCGTTGGCGGGTGGGCGGCCCTCAATTGTTGTTGAGAGACCAGACAGGAGCTGGGCTGGCCCGCTTAGCTGAGGGGCAGGTTTCCCATCGTTGAAGGGCGTCCCCTTATTTCCGCCATGACTTCCACCCCCACCGCTCCATCCGCCTCGGCCCTCACCCAGGCCTACGACATGCGCTGCACGCTCACCTTTGGAGACATCTACGGGCAGATCTTGATCTGGATGCTGGTGATTTTTGTCAGCCTGGCGGCGGGGCTGGCGCTGATGGGGGCGAGCAAACCGATGTTTGCCCTGGTGGGGGTGGGGCTGATCCTGGTGCTCTCCTTGCCCTTTCTTTTGTTTGCGTTCACCACCACCTTGATCAACCACATTGCCTTCGTGCCGAAGCAGTGAATGGGCCCCTGCCCCTAGGCTCAGCCCACCCCTGACCCACCGGCAGCCAAGGTGTTCGACCTGTTTTCCCCTTCCCCCACGCCTACAAAGCAGGCCGCTGAGTTGACCCATGTGGTGCTGGGCACACCGATTGCGGCGGCCGTTCAGCCCGGCCAGGGGGAGGTGGTTTTCGGCTGTGGGTGCTTCTGGGGGGCGGAGAAGGGGTTTTGGCGGTTGCCGGGGGTGATCACCACGGCCGTGGGCTATGCGGGCGGGAAGGTGGTGGATCCTTCCTATCAGCAGGTGTGCTCCGGCCGCACGGGCCACACGGAGGTGGTGCGTGTGGTGTGGGATCAGGGCCAGGTGGGGCTCAGTGATCTGCTGAAGCTGTTCTGGGAGTGCCACGACCCCACCCAGGGCGATGGCCAGGGGAACGATCGGGGCAGCCAATACCGTTCAGCGATCTATGGGACGAGCCCCGCCGATGTGGCCCTGGCCCAGGCGAGCGCCCAGGCCTATGGCGCCCTGCTGCGGGAGGCGGGCTATGGGCCGATCACCACGGAGATCGCCAGCGATCAAACCTTTTATTTCGCCGAGCAATACCACCAGCAATACCTGGCCAAGCCCGGCAGCCGCCCCTATTGCTCCGCCCAGCCCTCTGGGGTGCGGTTGGGGGGCTTTGAGGGGGCGGCCTACCGGTTGCCGGCGGAGGTTTGGCAGTCTTACGACTGGAGCCTTCCCCATTGCGTGTTGCGCGGGGACAATGCCCCCATCCGTTTGTCCTGAATCCAGCCATGGTGCTCCTCCCCATGCTTTTGGGTTGGGTGGCGATGACGTCCCCCTGGTGGGAGGACTACGACATCAAGGAGCGCTATCTCTGCGCTGATAAAGGGGGCGTGGTGCTGGAGCGCAACGCGTCCCAGGCCACGTTGATCAGCAGGGGATCACAAACCACTTTTTTCCGGGAGACCAGCAGCGATCCGGCCCTGATCTATCGCAATGATGATGTCCGCTTGATTTTGCGCGGGGATGAACTCACGCTGGAGCAGCTGCCGATGAGGATCACCTGTTTGCGGAGCGAGCAGGTATGAGCGGCGAGGACGACTCCCCGGCGGAGCAGGAGGAGGGCTCCCGCCGGCTCCATCCCCTCCCGAGGGGCCTGGTGGAGCTCTATGGGCTGCTGGCGGTGTTGTTTGTGTTGGTGCCGGAGTGGATGGCCGGCAGCGCGTTGTTTGGCTTCCGGGAGGGCCGGGAGGGTTCGGATCTGCCCGTGACAACCCAGGCCTGGCAGCGGTTGCCGGAGCTGCGTCTGGCGTCGCTCACCATGGCTGGCCTGCGCCAACTGGCCCACCAGGAGCGGATCCGCGGCTATGCCGCCCTGGGCCGCGACCGGCTCACGCAACGGCTGCTGAAACGGCTGGCCCGCCAGCGCCAACCCCCCAGGCCGCTGTGATACCTTCGTTGAGCCGGGGCGTAGCGCAGCTTGGTAGCGCACCACTTTGGGGTAGTGGGGGTCGTGGGTTCAAATCCCGCCGCTCCGATTTGATGACCAACTGAGATCTCACTCACAGCCCGTCTTCTCCCCAGAAGGCGGGTTTTCTGTTGCAGGCTGTCAGGACGACCCAGGTCCACTTGCCGCAGTGGTGATCAGGATCACCGAAAGATCTGAGCAGCCTCACTGCGTGGCTTCCGCCATGGCTCATACGGTGACTTAGCATTCAGCGAAAGGTGTCAACAGCGGACATTCCGGTGGCGGGCAGAGAGCTTAGAAATCGATCTTAAAAACAGAATTCATGTTGCTTTATCTTTGCATTTATGTCTTTTTTTATTCGTTTGATTGAAGCCACCGATCAGCAACGGCGCCAGCTTGAGCTGGTTCCCAAGCTCGATCGCATGATTCACAAGGGGTTGTCCAAACAGGATTATATCAGCTTCTTGAGTGATCTTTATTTTATCGTATGGCACTTTTGTCCCATAATGGCGGCCGCCGCGGCTCGTTGTGATGATAGATACCGACAAGTACGCTTTCACCTCTATAAGAATATAGAAGAAGAGATGGGTCATGACCAGTGGGTTCTCGACGATTTGCGTTTTCTAGGTGCGGATCCCGAAGATATCAAAACTCGAAAGCCTGGTGCTGCAGTGCAAGCATTTATTGGCTATAACTATTATTATCCCGAACATGTCAATCCAGCAGGG
>JAYKHG010000021.1:0-18277 GCA_035284825.1 Cyanobacteriota bacterium | reverse complement strand
ACAACTGACTTCCCCCGCCCTTCGTGGGAGCAGTTGAAGATGGCGATGGGGCTGGCTTGCCCCAGCTGTCGGGCTGCTGTTGAAAAACCAAAGTCCTCCCGTGTCTGCGGCCACATGGGCCACCGCTTTCCAATCGGCATCCACCAGCCATCCAGCCTGGGGTTGCCATTGCTGGGTAATCAGCAACAGGTGCGCTGGTTGCACGGGATACTTGTTCAAAATCAGCACATGGCTGCGGCCGAGCTGACCCACCTCCAGGGGTTGTTCCCAGGGGAGAAAGGGATTGGGCTTTGGTCCTTCTGCGGCGAGGTGCCTGGGGGGTGATCCTTCTAAACGTCGCAACAGGAATGGAGATAAACCACTGAGCTGCACCTCGGTGGTTTGGAGTGGCACCAAAGCGCGTTGATCAAGGGCCTTAGAGGAAACAGCCTTGGCCGCCTGCCAGTAGCGTTCAGCTCGCACCAAACTGCAAACGGGCTAGGGAGGCGCCCTGGTAATAGTGGGAAAGAATCTCGTTAAAACGAAGGCCCTGCTGGGCGAGTTCCTGGGCTCCGGTTTGACTCATGCTCGCTCCTAATTGGCTATGGGCCTCATCGACGATTTGCTGCGTTGCAGCATACAAGCTTTCCACAATCCCCCCCTGGTAGCTCAAAATCACACCGGCCGTGGAATTGGTGGCTTGCACCGTCGGGTTGGAAACAGAGTTCAGACCCTCATAGTTTTGCCACCGGGTGGTGTCCCCAAGGTGCCAGTGGTCACTGGCGGGACGGGCCATGTGTGCCATGGCATAGGAACGGGCTGCCACTGCTTGGGCGCGGAGGGCCTCTAAACTCCAGGAGCTGGGCATTTCCCCACCCACCACAGAACTGACATAGCTCTCAAGGGGGAGGTGGTTCACCACCTGGAGGCCATTGGCCGCACGGAGGACCCTGAAACGGCCCCCATAGGCGCGGCCATCAGCCCGAAGGGATCCACCTTTGGTGGGTTCGATCCAGACCTCATCCAGGGGCCCCAAAAGCTCTGAACCATGGACCTCACCTGGTCCGCTTTGCCGGAGGATTTGGCCATCTCTGCTGAAGACCCTCCAACCGGAGTCTCCTCCCAGGGAGGGTTCGGGTGAAAGTTTCAGCAAAGCCACCCGAATCTCCAGGTTCACTCCATTGCCAGCTTCGAGTTTGGGCTCCGCACCGCCGGTGGCCACAGGTCCGATTCTTCGGGCGCGCAACGTTCCAGGGTCTGGAGCTGAGCCCTGGGTAAGGGGGCCCCCGAAGGACCCAGAAGCAACATTTGCGCTCCTCCTCTGGGGCGGCGGTGCCATGAGGGCATCCAGCACATCCCCCCCCCGGGGCTCAACAGTTGGCCGCAGGAAAGCCTGGGAGGCAAATCCCATCAAAATGGCCGCGGAAGCAAGCGGGGCCGTCAAGAGCAAGGGATGCCGGAGGGCCTGTCGTCCCAGGGGGGGAAGGTTCAGGCAGCGCAGGCTCGCTGCCATTCGTCCAAGGCCTGGGACTGTTCTGACCACTGCCCTGGCTCGGCCCACAATGTGCCTTCCCACAAGAGATGCCCTGCACCTGTTAGGCGGATCATGGCTGAGGAACTGGCCTCACAGACCATCCCCCCCGGACGGTCGGAACATTGCCATCCCACTACCCTTGATCTATGGAGGTTCTCCATCCAAAACGGAGCCACTAGGGCATGGGCCGATCCAGTCACGGAATCCTCCGCAATTCCAAGACCAGGAGCAAAAAAGCGCAATTGGTAATCAGCCTTTTCCCCTGCCACCTTTCGTGCTGAGTCTGGCCCCAGGGCCTGCATCAGCACCAGCCCCTGCCTGGCCGGCCCTGAGATGGCCGTAGCCAATCCCTCCAGCTGGGCCAACGGAGCTGTGGGTTGAAGCAGGGCCACCTCATAGCCCAACGTGGATGTCCAGCCCCTCAAGGGGGGATGGTTCAACCGTTCCGTCAGCAGGCCCATCAGCTCTGGAGCCACCTGAACAGGAGTCAGGGGCAGCTTGGGAAGTTCGATCCAGGCCATGGGAGCGGGGTTGTCCGGGGAGGCCCCAGGGATGGTCAGCAAGCTCACCCGCAGCGGTCCACTTCGGGTGGCAAAGGTCATGGTCCCGCCAGGAGAGATGGCTCCCCAGGAGCCAAGGGCCAAAACGGCGGCAAGGGTGGCGTGGCCGCACAGTTTGACCTCCTGGGTTGGGGTGAACCAGCGCAAACCCCAGCTCTCCCCCTCGAGGGGGAGCAGAAATGCCGTCTCCGATTGCTGCAGGCGCCCCGCGAGTCGTTGCATCCACTGGGCTGAAGCGGCTTGTTCGAGAAGCACCACCGCAGCCCCATTCCCCCCCAGGGGCTCGTCGCTGAAGGCTTCCACCAGCGCCCCGCGCAGGCCCCTCACCATTGAAGGTTCTCCGGGCGTGGTTCCCGCTCCATGAGGGCTTGCACGGCCAAAGGAGCGGTGAGATGGCCCTCTAGGAGTTGCACCACTTGGCGACAAATCGGGAGAGACCAACCCTCCCGATCGGCAAGTCGGACGGCGGCCCTTGCTGTGCCGGGGCCTTCCACCGTGGCCCCAATCTCAAGGCGGGCAGCATCTTCAGATGAACCCTGGGCCAGCAAGAGTCCAAAACGGTAGTTGCGGCTGAGGGGGCTGTTGGCTGTGGCCAACAGGTCGCCCAGGCCTGCGAGCCCATACAGGGTGCTGGGTTGTCCTCCAAGAGCCTTGAGGATGAGCCCCATCTCAGCGAGCCCCCTGCAGAGGAGAGACGCCTTGGCGTTGGCACCAAGGCCCAAACCATCACTGATGCCGGCGGCGATGGCCATGACATTCTTCAGGGCCCCAGCCACTTCGGTGCCCAGGGGATCTTGATTGGTGTAAAGCCTGAGATGGGGTGCCCGCAGTTCGGCCTGCAGGCGTTGGGATAGGGCCCTGTCCGTCGAAGCAATCACACTGGCCGCCGGAAGCCCTTTCGCCAATTCAGTGGCCAGATTGGGTCCGCTGAGGGCGGCCATGGGTGTGGCTGGCAACTGTCCAGACCAGAGCTGGCTGGCACAACAGAGTTGCTCAGGGTCGATGCCCTTGCTGCAGCTCAGCAGCGGCAAACCATCTGGCCAATGGGGTGCGAGTTGGGCCGCAAGAGCCGGCACACCGGCCATGGCCACGGCTGACACGACCAGATCGGCCTCCGGGAGGCTGACCTGCGGACTGTCCCCGGATCGCCTGGTCCAGGTGCGGAGCTCATGCCCCTGGACACGCCAGAGATCGGCGAGGGTGCTCCCCCACGCGCCCATTCCCAGCATGGTGATCCGCAGGTTGCTCCGCTCCTCTGTTGATCTCCTGCCATCATGCGACAAGCCACAGCACTTGCCTTGCCCGCTGGAGACGACCACTCCCGTCCCTGGCAGACCTGGGAGGGGCATGGGCTGGTGGTGGGAACCGGAGGGATCGGGAGGGCACTCCTGGCTGCCCTGGAGATCCATGCCCCACGCTTGCGTCTCTGGTCCGCCGGCCGACGGGGGGCAGACCTCCAACTCGATCTGGCAGATCCGGACAGCCTGGAGCGCCTGGGCGAAGGAGCCAGGGAGCAGCTCTTTCCCTTGAGGCTGGTGATCTGTGCGGCTGGCCTCCTGCACGGCGAGGGATTGCAGCCGGAAAAGCGCCTCAGCCAGGTGGATCCCATGGCGCTGCAGAGAAGTTTTGCCGTGAATGCCTGGGGGCCGCTCCTGCTCGCCAAGGCCATCGAAGCCGCTCTCCCCCGGGAGGCACCGTCTCACTTCGCCAGCCTCTCCGCGCGTGTGGGCAGCATTGGCGATAACCGCCTCGGAGGGTGGTATGCCTATCGGGGAGCGAAAGCAGCCCAGAATCAGCTCTTGCGTACGTTGGCCCTGGAGTGGGGGCGCCGTCTTCCCCAGGCCTGCGTCACCCTGCTGCACCCTGGCACCACAGCCACGGCGCTCTCAGAGCCTTTTCGCTCCGCCGTGGCGCCTGATCGCCTGTTCACGCCTGAACAGGCCGCGTCGTACCTGATGACGGTGCTCGAGCGGCAGACCCCCGCGACGTCCGGGGCGTTTCTGGCTTGGGACGGTCAGGCCATTCCCTGGTGAACCTCAAACACAGTGGCTGCGCAGCAGCTCAAGGGGGATCACCTCCAGGGTTGAGGCTTCGCACGCTTCCAAGCGCACGGGGGGGGCCATTCCATCCTCATAGGCCTGCAACCATCGGGCAGCACACACGCACCAGTGGTCCCCTGTCTTGAGGCCCGGGAATCCGTATTGGGGAGCCGGCGCGCTCAAATCGTTGCCCTGGGCCCGGCTGTAGGCCAAAAAGCCCTCACTCACCTCACAACAAACCGTGTGTCGACCAAGATCGGCTCCATTGGTGCGACAGGATCCATCACGGAACCAGCCGGTCATCGGCTTACAGCCACAGATGGCCAAGGGTTCTCCCAGGACATTCAACGCACCTGGTTGGCCAGGGATTGGAGGGGACGTTTCAGGGGCTGTCACGGGAACGTGGCAGGTCGAATTTGAAGATTCTGATGGAGGACCCGCACAAAATCCATCCAGGTGGTTGACGAGTCGCGGGGGGGAGGCGTTAAAGGTCGTCTAGCACCACCCCCTTCATGAGCTGGGATTTCACCGAAGATGCAGCCTTCCTCGCCCTCTGCGACGCCTTTAAGGAAAGTGGTGAGTCTTCCGCTATCGAATTTCTCGCCCATGGGGAAGGAGCCTTCCACTTCCAAGAACTCTGCCAGAACGCTGCTGGGGAAGGAATTGATCTGAGTGATTCAGAGTCCTTGGAGGAGTTTCAACAGGACGTGATCGATACCCTCGAAGATTTGTGCTCCTAGGCGAAGCTCAATAGTAGAAGGCAATTTCTTTGTCTTTCAACCCCTCCCAACCTGCGGCTTTCAGACGTGCATCCAGGTCGTCTTTGCTGAGATGTTTGGCACCACTTCGCACGATTCGATTGCGCATCGACTTTGTCACTCCGCTGCGTGGCCGTGCATTTTCTTTTGCCATCACCTCCCGGTAGAGGTCCAACATCGGTTGGGGAATGGGTGAACCATCCAGGTCAAGTCCTGCGGCGATTGCCTGGTCGATGGCATCGGGTCCAGAGAGCGACATGGCGAGGGGATTGAAAGCGAACCCAGCCTGCCACGGCGATCAGGCACTGAAGTAGCGCGCCTTGCTGTGGAGAGCCACCAGGGCCGTGGTGCTCTGTTCAGGTTCCAATTGGTCACTCTCATCCATTGTGAGACCAATGCGCTCAGCCCCAAGCCAGGCCAGCTGCTGGCGGGAGTCAGGCACGTTGGGGCAGGCGGGATAGCCAAAGGAATAGCGGCTACCGCGGTAGCGTTGCGCCAAGATTTCTCTCAAGGTGTCGGGTTCCTGGTTGGCGAAGCCAAGCTCCCTACGAATCCGAGCATGGGTCCACTCGGCCAAGGCCTCAGCCATTTGCACAGCTAAGCCATGGAAATAGAGATAATCCGTGTAGTGATTCGCTTTAAACAGGCCTTGGGCAAAAACAGTGGCATTTTCACCCATTGTCACGGCTTGCATGGGCAGCACATCGGTGGGTTGCTGATGGCCATCCGCTGAAATCTGAAGATCTTGATAGAAATCAGCAATGCAATAGCGGTTTCCACCTTTTTGGCGTGGCAGCTCAAAATATCCCAACAGGCGCCCAGCCCCCTGGGGTGAATCACCGGTGGCCAGGGGGGCGGGATCAAAGACGTGAACGCTATTCCCTTCCCGTCCGCAGGGGAAATAGCCATAGGCCACCCGTGGGGTGAGGAGTTTTTCCTCCAGGCACCGCTGAAGCCAGTGCTGAAGAATCGGCTCCGCCTTCGACTCAAGCATGGACTCATAATCCTCACGGGATTGGTCCTGGGCTTTTCGAAGTTGCCACTGCCCGGCGTAGAGGGCGTTGCGATCCAAATATCCGATCACTTCCTCCAACGGAATCTCCGTTTCCCGGAGCAGTCGGCTTCCCCAAAAGGGAGGCTTCAGAGCTGGCTCCTGTGGCACCGCCTCTGATCGCTCCAGGTTGGTGGAGGCAGAAGTGTCAAGGGCAGGGGGTTTGTCCTCGGGGACCTCGGACCCTGAGGAGGCCATGGCTGGCTCTGTCGTGGGGGGCACATCTCCCCACTGGAGGGCCTCCGGTGCACCGTCCAGAAACCCCTGCTGGTCGTCCCAGCGGCCCGTTGCCTTGGCTTCCATCAAGGCATCCATGAACCGGAGATCGGCGAAGGCATCCCTCCCGTACATCACCTGGCCGCGGTAGGCCTGCCGGCAATCCCCTTGCACAAATCGTGGCGTGAGGGCTGCCCCTCCAAGAATGACCGGCACACTGATGCCAACAGCATTGAAGGTTTCCAGATTGTCTTTCATGAAGGCTGTGGATTTCACCAGCAGGCCGCTCATGGCGATGCAATCGGCCTGATGCAGCTGTTGTGCTTCAACAATGGCCTCAACGGATTGCTTGATGCCAAGGTTGACAACTTCATAGCCATTGTTGGTGAGAATGATGTCAACAAGATTTTTGCCAATATCATGCACATCACCCTTAACAGTTGCAATCAATAATTTCCCCTTGCTGCTGCTCTCCACCTTTTCCATGTGGGGTTCCAGGTGGGCAACGGCCGCTTTCATGGTTTCCGCGCTCTGGAGCACAAACGGAAGCTGCATTTGCCCAGATCCAAAGAGATCACCCACCACTTTCATGCCGTCAAGCAAAAATTGATTGATGATCTGCAGTGGGGGGTAAGCCCCTAAGGCTTCATCCAATGCTTCATTGATGCCGATGCGCTCACCATCAATGATGTGCTGCTTCAGCCGATCTTCAATGGGGAGATCTTTGAGGGAAGGCCCGGAGGAGCGAGCCTCTTTGGCGCTCACTCCTTCAAACATTGATGTAAGAACGGTCAGGGGGTCATAGATACAAACCGGTCCATCAAAACGGCGCCTGTCGTAAATCAAGTCTCGGCAAACATCCTGTTGCTCCTGGGAGATCTTGATCAGTGGCAGGATTTTCGCAGGGCTAATGATGGCCGCATCCATGCCGGCCTCACAACAGTCGTGGAGAAACACAGAATTCAGGACAATTCTTGCTGCTGGTGAGAGTCCAAAGCTCACATTGCTGATGCCAAGCAGGATATGCACATCCGGCAGTGTGGCTCTGATCTGACGAATGGCCTCAATGGTTGCCAGGGCATTGCGGCGATCCTCTTCGATGCCTGTGGAGATCGGGAGGGCAAGTGGGTCGTAAAAGAGTTCCCGAGCCGGCAGGCCAAATTCCAAGGCATCGCGATAGGCACGTTGGGCAATCGCAAACTTTTGCTCCGCCGTTCGTGCCATTCCAGCCTCATCAATGGTGCCCACCACCAAACCGGCTCCATAATCGCGGGCAAGGGAGAGAACCTTGAAGAATCTTTCATCGCCATCTTCATAGTTTGTGGAATTAAGGATGCATTTTCCTCCTGCCACTTTCAGCCCGGCTTCCATTTTCTGCCATTCGGTGGAGTCCAACATCAAAGGGAGATTGACGTTGGTCACCAATCGGGTCACAAGGGCCTGCATATCGGCTTCTCCATCCCGGCCGACATAGTCGACATTCACATCCAGCACGTGGGCATTCTCCTTGACCTGTTCCCGGGCAACGCCAACCAATCCATCCCAATCTTCCGCGTTCAATAGATCCCGAACCTTTTTTGATCCGCTTGCATTCAGCCGCTCACCAATGATTAGGAAGGAATTGTCTTGGTGGTAAGGGGTAACGCCATAGATCGAAGCCGCTGCAGGCTCGTAGTGGAGGGCAGGGCGTGGGCCCTGGTCCGTGACCTCCTCCAGCCGACGTGTGCGCACTGGCCTTGGAGCGGCTTTGAGCCCTTGGGAGAGCTCAACCAGGGCGGCGATGTGGGCGGGAGTGGTGCCACAGCAGCCGCCAATCACCTGCACCCCAAGATCTTCGACAAAATGCATTAGCTGCATCTTCATCTCCGTGGGTGTCAACCTGTAATGGGCCACTCCACCGACGTTTTCTGGGAGGCCAGCGTTGGGAATGCAACTGACGACAAATGGACTGTGGGCACTGAGATAGAGGATGTGCTCCTTCATCTGTTCAGGGCCCGTGGCGCAGTTCAGGCCCAGCACATCAATGGAGAAAGGTTCCAGGATGGCCACCACCGCGGCGATGTCCGAACCCACCAGCATTGTGCCGGTCGTTTCCATGGTGACGGACACCATCACGGGCACCCTGCGTCCCGTTTTGGTGAAAGCTTCTTCCAGCCCCATGAGTGCGGCCTTGATCTGGAGCACGTCTTGACAGGTTTCCACAATCATCAGGTCCACGTCTCCCGCCAAAAGGCCTTCGGCCTGTTCCTGGAAAGACGCCCTCAGTGCATCAAAGGAAACGTGTCCAAGGGTGGGTAGTTTGGTGGTGGGACCTATGGAACCAGCCACAAAACGGGGTTTTTCCGCTGTGCTGTAGGCGTCCGCCATCTCCCGTGCCAGCTCCGCTGCCCGTTGATTCAGGGCGAAGGCCTGGTCCTCCAGCCCATATTCCGCCAGCACGATAGATGTGGCCCCGAACGTATCGGTCTCGATGACGTCACAGCCAGCCTCAAGGAACTGGCGGTGCACGGTTTGCACCGCATCGGGCCGGGAAAAGACCAAGTACTCGTTGCAGCCCTCCAGGGCTGGCCCGCCAAAATCCTCCGCCGTCAGGTTGAGCAGTTGGAGCGAGGTGCCCGTTGCCCCATCAAAGACCAGGACGGGGCGGTCGGCCCCGTGCAGGCGCTCTAAAAAACCGATGCGCTCTAGGCGGTTGGCGGGGGCGGAGGGAGCCAGCATCAATCTTCGATCCTGATCCGTGTGACCCAATGTTCATACTCAGGATCCCGTCCTTCCGTGATGCGGGTGATCCGATCTCTCAGCTGCTCCATCAGCGGTCTTTTGGTGGGGAGGTCCGTTGATTCCACACAACGGACGGGTGTGATGCGGGCTGCGGTGCCACTCAAAAAGACCTCGTCGGCAATGAAGAGCTCACTTTTATCGACAGCTCTTTCAATCACAGGGATACCCATACGAGGGGCTATTTCAAGGATACTTGCCCTAGTAATTCCCTCTAGAATATCCTGATCCACCCCAGGTGTGATGAGATTCCCATCCCTGACGATGAAGAGGTTCATCCCACTGGCCTCACTCACCTTGCCCCTGCTGTTCAGCAGCAGCGCCTCATCAAAGCCACTTTTGACAGCCTCGGTTTTGGCCAAAGAACTGGTGATGTAGGCCCCACTGATTTTCCCACGCAGGGGCAGGGAGCGATCCTCCTGCCGAGTCCAGCTGCTGATGCGGCACGAAACCCCATCTGGTGAGAGGTAATCTCCCATTTCAATTCCATAGACCAGAAAATCCGTGACCACATCATGGAGCCTGGGGGAAATCCCCAGGCCGCTGGTGTAAACAAATGGGCGCATGTAAAAGGGTTTACTAGGCCGATTCGCCTGGATGAAGGTTCGGATCACCTCCATCACTTGCTGTTCATCCAGCGTCGTCTGCAGGAGGCGTGCGCTTTGGCTCAAACGGTGGGCGTGCCGATCGGCCCGGAAGAGCAGAATTTCTTTTGGATCCTCTGGATTGGGTAAGCCACGCATGCCACCGAACGCACCTGTGCCGTAGTGCAGGGCATGGGTGGCCACCGAGAGGGTGGCATCGGCGAAGGGCACGCACTTGCCGCCGAACCAGGCAAAGGGAAGAAACTGGTGCATTGGGCCAGTCAGGTTGGCCCGATCTTCTCACTGCAACTAGCAGGATGGGGAGATGCATCGCCTACCAACCACATCCGGTCCAGCGGAAGCCGATGGCGCAGGCGGAGAGTTCACCACCCACCCCCCGGCTGAGGTGGTGCTGCTCAGTAGCGCGGAAACGGATCTGTTGGCCCTGGCTCGATTGATCGAGAACCGCCGCCCGCCGCTCCGCTTCCAGGGGGTTCCCTTGGCCAAACTCCAGCACCCGGCGGGAATCGATCACTACATCAGCACCACCCTTGAGCAGACAGGGGTTCTGGTGGTGCGCCTCCTTGGGGGTCGGGGCCACTGGAGCTACGGCATCGACCAACTGAGGCTCTGGCAACAGCAGGCACCCAAGCGCCACCTGCTCCTGCTGGCGGGCACCGCCGAAGAGGATGAGGTGCTGGGATCCTTGGCCAGCGTTCCCGAGGCCCTCAACCTCTCTTTGGCCCAATGCTTCCGGATCGGCGGCCAAGACAATCTCCTCCTTGCCCTCGACGCTCTGATCCGGCTGCACCAGGGCACCACTCCCTCCCCCCCAATTCCCCTCGAAGCGCCGGATCCCCTCGCCCACGACTGGCGCATGGATCCTGGGCCGAGGGTTGGAGTGGTGCTTTATCGAGCCCTGCGGCAGGCAGGGGATGTGGCCCTGATGGACAACCTGTTGTCCTCCCTGCGGGAACGGGCCCTATGCCCTCGGGCCCTGTGGGTGAGCGGGTTGCGAGATCCGGTGATCCAAGCCGGGGTGGGCGATTGGTTCGCGCAGGAACAGGTGGAAGCGGTGATTTGCTCCACGGCCTTCGCATCCGTTTCCATGGCGGAAGCTGGCCTGGGGGCGCCCCTCTGGGAGAGGCTGGATGTGCCCGTGCTGCAGCTGCTCACCAGCAGCGGGCCGCGGGAGCGGTGGTGCCGCAGCTCCGTGGGCCTTGGCCCTGTGGATCTGAGCCTTCAGGTGGTGCTTCCTGAGCTGGATGGTCGGGTGACCACGAGGATTGGAGCGTTCCGCGAGGCCCTCAATGACGCCACTGGGACAGCGGCTTCCCTAGCCGGCCCCCTCACCGTGCTGGTGCCGGATTCTGCCCGGCTCACCTGGGTGACGGAACTCACGGCCCGCTGGGTGGCGCTGCGCCGCACGCCTTGTCACCAAAAGCGGCTGGCCCTGGTGCTGGCCAACTACCCGAATCGGAATGGACGCCTCGCGAACGGGGTGGGTCTGGATACCCCCAGCAGCACCGTCGCCCTGCTGCACACCTTGCAAAGCGCGGGATATGACCTGGGCGATCCGGACCAGCTGCCGATGGATGCGGGGTCGCTGATGGCCCTGCTCCTGGGGGGCCGCACCAATGATCCAGAGAGTGACCACCGACCTGCCCTGGCTTGGCTGCCGCTGGAGTGCTACCGGGCCTGGTATGGGGGCTTGCCGGCGGGAGGACGGCAGACCCTGGAGGAGGCCTGGGGGCCTCCAGAAGACGATGCCGCCCTCTCCCACCACATCGGCGGCCAGGCCTTTCCAATCCATGGGGTGAGGTTTGGCTCCGTTGTGGTGTTGATTCAGCCCAGCCGCGGCTATGACCTGGATCCCAGCCGCACCTACCACAGCCCCGACCTCCCCCCACCCCACACCTATCTGGCCACCTACCTCTGGATCCGTTTGGTGGAACGGGCCAACGCGGTGGTGCACGTGGGCAAGCACGGGAATCTGGAATGGCTTCCAGGGAAGGGGGTGGGCCTCAGCGAGGACTGCTTTCCGGAGTGGGCCCTGGGTCCCATGCCCCATCTCTATCCCTTCATCGTCAACGATCCGGGGGAAGGCAGCCAAGCCAAGCGGCGCTCCCAGGCTGTGATCCTCGATCACCTCACTCCCCCTTTGGGAAGGGCCGGATTGGAGGGCGAACTGCAGCGGCTGGAGGCCCTACTGGACGAATACTGGCAAGCACAGGAACTGGGCAGTGGACGCACGGAACTTCTTCGGCCCCAGCTGGAAACCCTTCTGGGCCAGCTGGAGCTTCCCACCCACGCCGCGCTCCAAACCCCCTTGGCGGGCACCAGCTCCGACCCCCTGGACATGCGTCTGGAGGCGGCGGATGGCTACCTCTGCGAACTCAAGGAAGCCCAAATTCGCTTGGGGCTCCATGTCTATGGGCAGCTTCCCGTAGGAGAGCCCCTCGCTGAGCTCCTGCTCGCCCTGGCCAGGCCCCCCCAGGGGGGCAGTCCGGGCCTCACCCAGGCCCTGGCCCTCGATCTGGGCTTGGATCTGGACCCCTGGGGGGATACGGAGGAAGCGCTCCTGGCCCCAGGGGATGGCCAGAGGCTGCAGGCCCTCAGCCACGACCCAGGCAAGCCCCTCCGGCGGGTTGGGGATGGGGTGGCCGTGTTGGAGGGGGAGGCCCTGGCCTGGATGCGTGGCCTTCTTGGGATTGCGGGTCGGGAGCCCACACTGCCGATGGGCGAAGCCCTCGCTGCCGCATTGGAACAGGTGCGCCACCAGCTGATGCCCCGCTTGTTGGCCTGCGGCATGGCGGAACAGCAGGCACTGCTGAGGGGACTTGCGGGGCGCAGGGTGGCCGCTGGACCGTCCGGTGCTCCCACCCGGGGCCGCCCTGAGGTGTTGCCCACGGGGAGAAACTTTTACAGCGTGGATCTCCGGGGTCTACCCACAGAGGCGGCCTGGGATTTGGGACGACGCAGCGCCGAACTACTGCTGTCGCACTACCTCATGGAGGAGGGAGAGGATTTGCGCACCCTGGCCCTCTCGGTGTGGGGCACGGCCACCATGCGCAATGGGGGGGAAGACATCGCCCAGGCCCTGGCCCTGATGGGGGTGCGGCCCCGCTGGGATGGGCCATCAAGGCGGCTTGTGGATCTGGAGGTGGTGCCGGCCCATACCCTGGGGCGGCCCCGGGTGGATGTCACGCTGCGGATTTCGGGGCTGTTCCGCGATGCCTTTCCCCAATTGGTGCATTGGTTCAACCATGCCTGCAGGTTGGTGGCCGCCCTGCCCGAGGAGGAGGAGATCAATCCTCTCGCCGCCATGGTCCGGGCCCAAGGGCATTGGGGCAGGGTGTACGGATCAGCTCCTGGGGCCTACGGCGCCGGCCTTCAAGCCCTGATTGACAGCGGGAATTGGGAGGAACGGTCCGATCTCGCCGATGCCTTCCTGGTGTGGAGCAGCTGGCGTTACGACAGTGAGGGGCCTGGCCCCGCCGCCGACGTGGTGCCCGTGGCCGATCGGGGCGGTCTGGTGGAGCGCCTCTCAGCGGTGCAGGTGGTGCTCCACAACCAGGACAATCGGGAACATGACCTGTTGGATTCCGACGACTACTACCAGTTCCAAGGAGGCTTGAGCGCTGCGGTGGAACGGGTAAGGGGCCAACGACCATCCCTCTGGTTTGGCGACCATTCCCGTCCCCAGAGACCCCGGGTGCATCGGTTGGAGAAGGAGTTAGACAAGGTGATCCGCTCTCGCCTGCTGAACTCCCGCTGGCTGGAGGGCATGCGGCGGCATGGTTACAAGGGCGGGTTTGAGATGGCCGCCAGCCTGGACTACCTCTTTGCCTATGACGCCAGTACCGGCCGGGTGCCGGATTGGAGTTACGGGGCAATCTGTGACCGCTGGCTCCGGCACTCCCAAACCCTGGACTTTCTCAGAGAGGCCAATCCATGGGCCTTGAGGGACATGGCTGAGCGACTGTTGGAGGCCCACCATCGGGGACTCTGGGCCAGCTCCACCCAGGAGCAACGCAACCATCTCAAGGATCTGGTGCTAGCCAGCGAAGCCCTGATCGAACAGGGGCATTGACTTGAGGATCAAGGGGGGTCAGCCGTTGAGATCCTTGGCCATGGCCTTGAAGGGATCGATGGCCCCGGGCTTGCTAGCGGCAGTCGTGGAGCTTTGATCCTTGTCGGCCTCGGCACTTTTGCGGCTGACGGCAGGGGCACCGGGCTTGTTGACCCCCCCCACGGCGGTGCCCTTCAATTTCTCTGCCAGCTGGGAGGCGGACATCGGCTGGGCAAAGGTTTTCTTCACGGGCTTGGGCACGCCTCCCGTGAGGGTCATCTCAGGCTCCACATCGGTGGGTATGCCCGCCAAGCCCGGGGTCATTTTCTCAAGACGGGCTTCCATCGAGGCGACTTCAGCCACCATCTCCTTGTCCCCAGGGCTGTCGGAGGTGCCAGGGAAGGTGTGGCGAATGGTGTTGGAGCGCCGCATGAAATTCACGTCCCCCAGGGTGCTGGAGGCATCGGCATCCAGGAAGAAGGTGTTGTCAGATTTTTTGGGATTGGCCTCAGCAGCCGAACCGGCCACTTTCACCCCATCCCGGGAAGGACCTGTGCCGCTGCCCTTGGCTGCGTCGCGATTTCCAAGAAGACGATCAAACAGTCCCATCGGAGTGAAGAGGAATGCGTGCGCAAACCCTAGCGGCCATGGAGCTCCAATCCATGGGTATCCGTGCCACAACTCTGCAAAAGGCCACGATCCTCCAGATCTGAAGCGATGGCCTCACACAGCCCAGCCGTCGGTTCCCATCGGCCCTGCATGCCGTAGTCGTACCAGGCTTCCGCACCATCGAACCCCGCCGCCGCCGCCGCCGCGATCAGCCGCTGATGGGGAAGGCGATAGCGGGCTGGATGGGCGAGGAGGCTCAACCCGCCCGCCTCTTGGATCGCCCGCACCACCGCCTCCGCGCGAAGAGCTGGCCCGATCACGGCGTGTCCCTTGAGGTAGGGGGCCAGGGATGGAGCGGGGTTTCGAAAGCCAAGGCCGAGCACATGCACCAGACACCCTTCCAGGAGAGCACTGATTTCCACCCCACGCCAAAGGTGTGGCACCGCCTCACCCTCCGCGGCATGGAGCACCAGGGCAGCCTCGGCCTCGTCATAGGCCCCTCCATGGTGATGGTCTGTGATCGCCAGGTGTTCCAGGCCAAGGCGCACGGCCTGGGAGGCCAGATCCCCGGGCCGCAGGCTTCCATCACTGCGGGTGGTGTGGCAATGGAAGTTGAAGCGCCCCGGGCAACTCTGGGGTCCAACCTGACGCAGGATCGGTGTCAGGGGATGGATCTGGGCTTCAGGACGAAGCACGGCTGGTGGTGGCTGGGGGGGCGGCGGCGAGAGCCTCGGCGCGCAGTCTGCGCCAGCGCGCATAGAACTGGATGGAGGCGGCCATCGCCACCACCAGAATCACCAAAAACCAGGTCGCCCAACCCGTTGGGAACTGGTTTTTAAAGACCACCAACATCACCGCAGCCACCAGGAGCAGGGTGGGCAGTTCGTTCAGGGCGCGCAATTGTTTTGGGCTCCATCGGCAGGTTCCTAGCTGGAGCTGGCCCATGAGGCGGTAGCAAAAGGCGTGGTAAGCCAGGAGCAGCGCCACGACGGCCAGTTTGCTGTGCATCCAACCCTCCCGCAGCCAACCGGGTTGCACGCTGAGCAAACCCAGGGCCATGGCCACGGCAACAGCCATGCCTGGAGTGGTGATGATGTTGGCCAGCCGGCGCTCCATCAGGCCGTATTGCTCTTGAAAAGCTTGCCGCAGGGGCTCCTGCAGATCCTCGGCCTCCCGGTGATAGATGAACAATCGCACCAGATAAAAAAGACCCGCAAACCAAACCACCACGCCAACGATGTGGAGGGCCTTAAACCAGAGATAGGCCTGGGGTGGCCAGATGAAAGCCATGCAGCGATAGGGATGGATCAGGCTTGCTCGAGGCGCTTGACGATGAGGACCATCAACCCGAGGGAGCCTGCCAGGGCGATGAGGAGGGCGATGGTCATGGAGGCCAGGCGATTGCCACCATTATCGTCAACAGGGCCACTGGGGGCGGGAAGGGTTGGCTGACCAATCAAAACCCAACCAGGAGATCCATCGCTACGAACCGGACGAGGTCCTGTTGTTTGTCTACGGCACCCTCAAGCGTGGTCAAGCCAACCACGCCAAGCTCCAGGCCGCCCGCTGGGGGGGGGAAGCCACGCTGGATGGCGCCTGTCTCTTTGATCTGGGGCCATTCCCCATGGCCATCGGGGGTGAAGGCCAGATCCTTGGGGAGCTCTATGGCGTGCCCCCCGCCACCCTTGTCGAGATCGATGCCTTTGAAGGGGTGCCTCGGCTCTACCAGCGTCAGCTGCGCTCCCTTGCGGATGGCCGTCAGGCCTGGGTGTACCTAGGGCAGCCCCACCAGGTGCGGCATGTGAAACGCCTTCCCGGGGGGCAATGGCCCGCCGCTGCCTGGATTCTCCTGGGGCTACTCCAACCTGTTGCCCTTCAGGCCGCCGGGTTCGACACCCTCGGCGCCTGCCAGGCCTGGCGGAGCAGCCATGGTGTTGCAAGGATTGAGCTGGGCAACAGCATCGGCGAAGCCCACTACCTCACCAAGCGGCGTGCCTTTCAAGAGAGCACCCCGGAAGCGCCGGTGGATCTCTACAGCCCCATGGATCTTCAGAGGATCTGCCGTCCCTAGATCGGCCCGGCCACCAGCCAGCGGCCCGCCCCAGCGATGAAGACGGTGAGGCTGGTGATGCCCAGCCAAGCCGGCAAAGCTGGCTGGAGAAGACGGCGCAGAAGCACCACCGTTCCTGCCGTCCCGCACACCACAACAAGGGTTTGGCAGAAGGCCACCACATGTCCATCCGCGCTCCATGCGGGAAGGAGGCCCGCCAGATCTGAACGCCAGGGGGAGAGGCTCACCGGCAACACCCGCCCGGCCTCTCCCATGCCCAGGGGGAGATGGTCGGCGAGCATCAGCGACCAGAGCAGGGGCAAACCGGCATAGAGCGCCAATTTCAGCCGGGAGGCGGATCTGGAGGAGGGGAGCACCACTTCGCGCCTTTGCCGGCTGCCCAGAACCCTGATCAGGGCTAAGCTCGCGGCTGGCACAGCCAAGGCGGCCGTGCCCCAGGCCAGGCGGGGAAGCCATGGGCCACTGACCAGGGTTGAAGGGGCAAGGGGCAGCCCGCCAAGGAGCCGTTGCCAGTGGTGGAGGCAGATCCCCCCGGCCAACACCAGGATCAACCCCACCTCGCCCTCGGGGGGATCCATGTCCCGCTGCAGGTCTGCGGCTGGAGGCCGCAGGCGGAGCTGCACGGAGCGATGGGGGCAGGCCTGGGCACAGGTGAGGCACAGCACACAGTTGCGGTTGTCCCTCAGGTGGGCGGGATGGGTGCCCAGGGGACAGCCTGGTGTGGCCATCCCCTCCCCTTCAGCGGGTCCTCCCTTGAAACAGGCGTAGCTGTTGCAGCTGCCGCTGCAGGTGCCCACCTCGGCCCGCAACTCGCTGATGGCCAATTTGGCAAAGAGGCCGTTCATGCCACCCACCGGGCAGAGATAGCGGCACCAGAAGCGTTTCTCGTAAAGCCATGATCCCAGCACGGCCCCAGCGGTGATGAGCAGCAGGAGGCAACTGCTGAGCCAGCCCCGGTTGGGAAGGTCCGCGAGGGATTCCCAAAGGAGGATGGCCGCGAAGCCGGCAGCCAGGAGGGGTGCGGCCCAGCGGTCGGTTTCCCCCCTGGGCCAGGCCTTGGGCTGGTGGCCCAGGGCCCGGAGCAGGCGTTGGGCAAGTTCCCCCCACACCATGAAGGGACAAAAGGAACACCAGAGGCGTCCCACCAGGGGGAAGGTGAGCAGAATCAGGGGCCACCACCAGGCCCAGAAGAGATTGAGCGCCCCGTTGTGGGATCGATCACTGGGACCCAGCCAAAGCCAGAGATTGACCACCACAAACAACCAGCTCACCAGGCCAAACAGCAATCCGTTCCAAAGCTGCGGGGCACGCATCCACTCCCGCAACCTGGGTTTCCAGCGCCAAAGATCGAAGCGCGGTCGCGTGCGCCGTTGATCCGTCCAGAAGACGTCCTCCGGGAGAACGGCAGGATGGCTGCTGGTGCATTGCCGCAGGGCCCGATCAACCAGGGTCACCAGTTCCCTCACATTGCCTGGAAAGTCGTAGTTCTGGAGACGCTTGATCAAGGCATCACTCACCTCGGGAGGGTGGTTCCAGCCCAGGCTCCGACTTCGTTGGCGGACGGCATAGCGGAGCCATTCCCCCAGATCCGCCCGTCGCACCCGCAGCGGTGGCACCCGAATGGACACGACACTGCCGCCCAGGTCCTGGCTGGTTTCGGCCGTGAGGAACACCCGTCCAGGGAAGCGATGCAACGACCCATCCCGGGGATCGGTCCAGGTGCTGCTCTGCACCAGCTGCACCAGGACCGGATAGAGGGTTGGATTGGTCTTGTCAATCTGGTCCAGCAGCAGGGCCCCATCCCCCAGGTTCTCCAGCAGGGGCGGGTGGTCCCTATCGGCGCCGAAGAGCTCAGTGCCATCGGGGCGGAGGAGGGCGCAGTTGAGGCGCACCATCAACTGACGGCGGGCCGGAGAGCTGAAATGGATCAGCGCGGCGATGTTGTCCTTTTCCAGGCCGGGTTCCCCGCTGATCAACACGGGGCGGCGGTGGGGATCTTCAGCGGCCTCCCGGATGGCCCGCCGCA
>JAYKHG010000020.1:0-2662 GCA_035284825.1 Cyanobacteriota bacterium | reverse complement strand
CCAGCTGGCTGGGCTCCAGTGGTTGGCCCCGGCCGGGCTGGCGTTGCAACTCTGCCGCGAGAAAGATCAGGCCGAAGCGGTCGATCTGCTCACTGCATTCACCATCGATCTGCTCAAGCCTCTGTCGCACGACGGGGGGCAAATCGGATCGGCGCAACAGCGAACGGATCAGGGTTCGGATGGTGGCCAAGGGGGTGCGCACCTCATGGGTGAGGGCCTCCAAAAGCGCCAGTTCTGCGGCCACATCGTCCGCAGGGGGGCCTGAACGCTGGGGCACCAGGGGCACCACAGGCTGGAGGGTGACACTGGGAGCCATGGCGGCCAATCGTTCCGCCAGCAGGGGCCAGAACCGGGATCCCAGGGCGGGATCGTTATGGAGGGGGCCGAGCGCCTTGAGCCGCTGCCGCAGTTTGAGAGCAGAGATGGGATCGTCCTGACCCAGGCGCTGATCCAGGCCTTGGAGGGCCGATGTGATGACCTCGGCCTCAAAGCGCACCACGAGACGGCGGGCCTGGGGGGGACCATCGAGCAGGATCACCACCTGCAGCCGGGGCGTGATCAGCAGCAAAAGGGGGTCGTTCCCATCCTCCTCCCGCAAGGGAAGCCGCCGGAATCTTCCCGTCAGCTCCAGATCCTTGGAGCCCGGGCCTGGCCGCTGCCTTTCCACCACGGGGAGGAGGGGCTGGGCCTGGGGCTGGGGGAGTAGGTCCTGCAGCCCCGCTGGAATCCACACCCAGCCGGAAAGATGCTCCAGCAGAGCGGGTTCATAGAGGGCGGGCAGGGGAGAAGCAAGCCACACCCCCTTCATAGGAGCGGGTTCCTTGAGCAGCAGATCTTCCTGAAGGGTGGCCAGGGCGGCCCACCAAAGTCGACGCACGGAATCCTCATCACAACGCCCCGGGGGAACTCCGCTGACGAGCCGCTGGCTGAGGGCAACGAAGTTCACCGCCAGGGATGACGAGGACGACTGCGGCGGCTGACGGCCGAGCAGAAGCCGATGCAGAGAAAGTTCACCAGCATGGCCGAGCGTCCATAGCTCAACCAGGGCAAAGGGATGCCCGTCACCGGGCCCAGGCCGATGGTCATGCAGATGTTGACCACCACCTGAAACATCAGCATGGCCCCCACCCCAATCACCACAAGGGATTCGACGTCCGTACGGGCATGGAGGGCGATGTGGAGCAGGCGCCAACACAGCAGCAGGTAGGCCACCACCACCAGGATGGAGCCGATGAAGCCCATCTCCTCCCCTAGGGCACTGAAGATGAAATCGGTGTGCTGTTCGGGAATGAACCGGAGCTTGGTGAGCTGGCCATGCATCAGGCCCGTCCCCAGCAGTCCTCCTGAGCCAATGCCCACCTTGCTTTGGAGCAGGTGATAGCCCCCGCCAAGGGCATCCTTGGCGGGGTCGAGAAACAACACCAGACGCTCACGCTGGTATTCCTTGAGTCCATGGTTCCAAAGGTGGGGGGTGATGGCAGCGAAAAACACCTGCACAGCAGTCACCACCGTCAGACCAATCCGTTTCCACGGAAGCGACGTCCAGGCCAGGAGGGCCATCAGGGGAATCCAAATCGCCAGGCCCCAAGGAGCCACACCGGAGATGATCGCCGTCACCAGGGGGGAGAGCAGCAGCAGCAGCCAACTGCCCGACATCCCGGCCCAGAAGAGCATCACCAACAGGATGGCCCCATAAACCAAGGAGGTGCCCAGATCCGGTTGCAGAAACACCAGCCCCCAGGGCACGCTGATCAACGCCATGGGCCGGATCAGATCCACGGGCCGCTCAACGGGGTAGCGGGCCAGGAGACCCGCCAAAAGAAGGATGGCGGCCACCTTGGCGAATTCGGAGGGCTGAACATGGAATCCAGCGATGTTGATCCAGCGCTGGGCGCCCAGGGCGGAGGTGCCGACAAACCGCACGGCCACGAGGCTCAAATTCGTGAGGATGTAAATCGGCCATTGCGCCACCTGCACCCTGTCCATGGGGAGACGGGCAGCCATCAGGGCCAGCACCATGCCCACCGCCGCCGTGATCCAGTGCTGATACCAATCGGCGTAGTCGGCCTGGCGCTGGGTGCTGGCGATCAGGATTCCGGCCAAAAAACAAAGGATCAGGGGAACACCCCAGAGGATCCAGTCGATGGAGTCAGCCCTCAACCATGCCGGTCTGGAGGTGGTGCGGCGAGCCGAACGGCGGTGCTCTGCAAGGGCCACCATCGGCTTAAACCGCTGCTCCGTGGAGGGTGAGACGTTGGCTGAGTTGGTCAGCCAAGGCCAAGAAGGCTTGGGCGGTGGGCGATTCCTCTTGGGCCAGGACGATCGGCCGACCCTCATCACCCCCTTCCCGGACGGGCATCTCCATGGGCAACTGGGCCAGGAGAGGAACGCCCGCTTCCTTGGCCAGCAGGGCACCTCCACCACTGCCAAAGAGGGCATAGCGCCGCTCTGGCTGATCGGGAGGAAGGAACCAGCTCATGTTTTCCACCACGCCGAGCACAGGGATGTCCATCTGCACGAACATCGCCAACCCCCTACGGGCATCCTGTAGGGACACCTGCTGGGGGGTGGTGACAACAATCACTCCACCCATGGGGACGGCCTGGGCGAGGCTGAGCTGGGCATCACCGGTGCCAGGGGGAAGGTCGACCACAAGCACATC
>JAYKHG010000019.1:0-3419 GCA_035284825.1 Cyanobacteriota bacterium | reverse complement strand
GGGCTGCCAGGCGATGCGATCCAGGTTGAGGGTGAACAGGGCGGTGTGGATGCCCAGCCTGGCGGCCGCCAGGGCCGCTTCACAGCCGGCGTGACCGCCACCCACCACGATCAGCTCAAAGCTTTCGGTGGGTGTTGGAGCAGCGGGGGTGAGGGCGGAAGCCATGGTCTGAGGCTAGGTGGCGGGTGCCTGAACGGGATGGGCTGCTTACGGTGAGCTGGAAGGAAGGCTTTGCTCGGATGGGACGCAAGCGTTGGGGACTGGGTCAGCGAGTGCTGTCCCTCCTCCTGGTGGCTGTGCTGCTGGTCACTGAGGCCGGGGCCCAGGGCCATGCGGGATCGGAACTCCGGCTGCGGCTGCTGGAGCGCCTCCATCAAGAATCGATCCCCCTGGCGGGACTGGCAGAACCCCTGGACCAGGGGACTGGTTAAGTGTGGCTTCATAGCGGCTGTCTTCGGTGGCCAGAACCCTGTCCCAGAAAGTGAAGTAGAGCCCGAAGTGGCGATCCCCGTGGCGGTGGTGCAGCGAATGGTGGGCCGGTCCGATCAACCACCGCCCGAACCAGTGATGGGGAAACCAATGGGGGAGATGGTCCAGCCCCAGATGGTTCACGATGGCCCAGACGGACATCGTTGCGAGCACCGCCACCAGGGTGATTGGGTGCAGCGGCAGAAGCATCACGATCAGCACCAGGAAGAAGGCCTGCAGCAGGGCCTCCGGTGGATCGAAGGCAAAGGAGGTCCAGGGGGTGGGCTGGCCGGAGCGGTGGTGGCCGCGGTGCATCCAGGGGAAGAGGGCCGGATGATGGCTGAGGCGATGGGTGGCGTAGAAGAATCCGTCCTGCAGGATCAGCACGAGCCCATAACTGACTCCCAGGTACCACAACCCGTGTTGATCAGGCGCGCTGTACAGACGGGTGTATCCAAGGGCTTGGAGGTGGAGAACCGCCGCGGAGGCGACCGCGAACACCGCTGCGGAATGGACCGATAGCCGGATGTCTGTGGCGATCGCCTGCGCTGACGGCTTCCGCCCTGTGCCCCGGTGCACATACAGCCACCAGTAGGTGAGGCCAGCCATCAGAAAATACCGGCCCAGGATGATCGTGAGGAAGGTGAGGCCCCAGACAATGGTTAGGTGCAGCTGCATGACCTGGGATCTGCCGTCTCCCCATTGGAGACCCTTCTGCCCCTCTTCGCCACCCGTCCAGCGTTGGTTTTGATGCGAAGGGGCCCTGGCGATCGGCCGGCGCGGGAGGGATGATGAATTCCCTTCGGCCACCATCGCTCCGGCGTTGCTCGCTGGCTGACCGTCTGCCCCGCGGCTCTGGAGACCCCCCGATGGTGAGTGTGCCTCTGACAGGAGCTCCTGTCCCTGCCCCGGGAGAGGGAAGCACCCGTCGGACTGGCTCCCCCAGGGAGGAGAGTCGGAGCCGTGCCGGAGACTTTGAGGCCCTGCCCGAATCCGTTCCGCCCCAAAACCTGGAGGCGGAGGAGGCGGTGCTGGGGGGGATCCTGCTGGATCCGGATGCCATTGGCCGGGTGGCGGATGTGCTGCAGCCGGAGGCGTTCTATCTGGGCGCCCACCGGGAGATCTACCGAACGGCCCTGATGCTCCACAGCCAGGGCAAGCCCACCGATCTCACCGCCATGGCGGCCTGGCTGGCGGATACCGGCCAGCTGGAGAAGGTGGGGGGCTCGGCCCGGCTGATGGAGCTGGTGGATCGCACCCTCTCCACCGCCTCGATCGATCAGGTGGCCCGCCTGGTGATGGACAAATACCTGAGGCGCAGGCTGATCCGCTCAGGCAATGAGGTGATCCAGCTGGGCTTTGATCAGAGCAAGCCCATGGAGCAGGTGCTGGATGAGGCGGAGCAGAAGATTTTCGCCATCAGCCAGGAGAAGCCCAGCCAGGGGCTCACCCCCACCGCTGAGATCCTCACCCGCACCTTTGAGGAGATCGAAACCCGCTCCCTGGGCACGGCCCTGGCAGGGCTGCCGGTGAATTTCTACGACCTGGACGCCATGACCCAGGGCTTGCAGCGCAGCGACCTGCTGATCGTGGCGGGCCGGCCGGCCATGGGCAAAACGTCCATCGTGCTCAACATCGCCCGCAACGTGGCCCAGCTCCACGACCTGCCGGTGTGCCTGTTCAGCCTGGAGATGAGCAAGGAGCAGCTCACCTACCGGTTGCTCTCCATGGAGGTGGGGATCGAGAGCGGTCGCCTGCGCACGGGCAGGTTGCACCAGGAGGAATGGCCCCTGCTGGGCCAGGGCATCAGCAACCTCAGCCGCCTGCCCCTCTACATCGACGACAAGCCCAATGCTGGTGTGCTGGAGATGCGCTCCCTGTGTCGGCGCCTGATGGCGGAAACCGGCAAGGAACTGGGACTGGTGGTGATTGATTATCTGCAGCTCATGGAGGGTGGAGGCTCCGACAATCGGGTGCAGGAGCTCTCCCGCATCACCCGGAGCCTCAAGGGCATGGCCCGGGAGCTGAATGTGCCCGTGATGGCCCTCTCCCAGCTGAGCCGGGGCGTGGAATCACGCACCAACAAACGACCAATGTTGAGTGATTTACGCGAATCGGGCTCCATTGAACAGGATGCCGACCTGGTGATGATGATCTATCGGGATGAGTACTACAACCCCGAAACGCCCGACAGGGGCATCACCGAGGTGATCATCACGAAGCACAGGAATGGACCTGTGGGGACCTGCAAATTGTTGTTTGAACCCCAATTCACACGGTTTAGAAATCTTGCCGCGCCTTAACGGGAAAATTCCACAGCCCCCGAAGATCAGGCCGCCTGGGGAGGGGTGGGAGGAATCCCACCCCCTCCGGCTTGGAGGGGGAGCACCAGAGTGGCCCAATGGTCTGGGCGGACGGGGCGGGTCCTACGGGCCCGGCGCACACCGAAGGCCACACGCACCACATTGGTTCCCTCAACTTGCTGGCTCATTCCGCTTGGGATGTCACCGGTGCCGTCCATGGAGACCTAGGAGGAAAATTGTCTTCAGTGGTTCTGGATTGCCCAGGCTGACTGAAAACATGTGCGGCAATGATGCCCCATGGAGGGAGAACTGGGAAGTCGCCATTCCCGCCTAGGCGGCCACTTTTTCAACTGCCAGTTCGGCCACGCTGGGGCAGGTGCACACCAAATTGCGATCCCCATAGGCATTGTCGATGCGAGCCACCGCGGGCCAGATCTTGTTGCTGGCCTGCTCGAGGCCCGCGGGGAAGGCGGCCTGTTCACGGCTGTAGGGCCGATCCCATTGGTCGGCGGTGAGGGTCAGCAGGGTGTGGGGAGCGTGCTTGAGGGGATTGTTGTGGGGATCGGAATGGCCCGCTTCGATGGCCGCCGCCTCACGGCGAATGGCCACCATCGCCTCGCAGAACCGGTTGATTTCCGCCAGCCCCTC
>JAYKHG010000018.1:0-4364 GCA_035284825.1 Cyanobacteriota bacterium | reverse complement strand
TCCGGGTGGGGGAGGGGAGGCCCAAAGGGAGGAGATCCTGGGCATCACGCTGGGCCTGAAGGCCAGACAATCGCTCATAGGGCACCCAGTGGATGCAATCCACGGGGCAGGTGTCGATGGCCTCCTGAATTCGCTCGGTGCTGTCTCCGTCCTGACGCAACACCCGGGAACGGCCCCATTCCTGCTCCACCACGAAGGTGTTGGAGGCCACATGGGCGCAGTAACGGCAGCCGATGCACACCGCCTCATCCACCCACACCGCCTGTTGCCGGAGCTTGCCCCCTAAGAGGGGCTCCGCTCCGCTGCGGGGGGGAGGCGAATCCACCTGGACAGAAAACGCAAGGGCCGGATCCACCCCCCCTTCCAGTTCCGTCGCTGCCAATGGCTTCACTCCCAGCGGCTCACCACCAGCTCAATGGAGCCGTCGAGGTGGTTGGTTTGCTCCTGCACTTGGAAGCCTTCCTGGCTGCTGGCCGCGAGGATCGAATGGAGGGCATAGCGCTGGTTCAGCTGCGCCAAAAACCGCTCCACCGGCACGGACTGACGCCAAAGATCGAGGTCTGCCACCAGCTCGTAGCAGCCGGTTTCCGGATTCAGCAGGAATCCCACATCTCCACCATGCTCGGAAGTGATGACTAAATCACAGGTGACGGTTTGTCCTCGGTAGCCCCGCACGGCCTGGGCGCCCTCGGTGGGGGCGTGGCCCAGATCGGAGAGGGCTTGCAGAAGGGAACCGCGATCCCGCAGTTCGGTCTTCACCGTGCTGAAGTGCGACATGGTGGGAAAGGTGGGGGGATGAAGGGGGCTACGCGGAGGGATGCTCCGAGAGGGATTGTTGGGCGGTGAGGGAGTTGGTTTGGAAGGCTTCGGAGGTGCTGCGCCGCTGTTGCACCGAGCCGATCTGAGCTTCGATGCGCTCGGTCAGCGCAAGGCAACCTTCACCAGCCACACCCTCCACCACCTCATCCACACGGCCATCGGGGCGAATGCGGAATCGGATGGTTTGTTGACCCATCCCCAAAACCCTGAAGTGTCTGCGGATGTTAGCCGTGTTTGACCTCCGGTGGGCCGCCGAGGCTCAAGTGAGCAGGCCCTCCTCCACCAGGGTCTGGAGCCGCTCCAGCACCTCCGGCTGCTCCAGCTGCTCCAGAGCCATGCGGGCCTCATCCCGCACGGCCGGGTCCTCATCCAGCAGGAGGCAATGCAAGAGCGCTTCCACCACCTCCCGCTGACGGGGCTCCACCAAATCGGGGAAAAGCCGCCCGAGCGACCAGGCGCTGTTGCTGCGCACGGCGGCCTCACTGTCGATCCGCAGGGTTTGCAGCAGCTGGGCCGCCGCCGGATCGGCCTTCGCGGGGGCAGCCGCACTGGCATCGGCCAGGGAACTGGCCGCCCAGAGCCGCACGGCAGCCACATCCACCTGCAGGGCACGGATCAGGGGATTGAGCACGGGAGCTTCGGCGTAGTTGCTGAGGCTCCAGGCCACGGCCTTGCGCACATAGCCGTTGTCATCCGCGCCAAGCAGCCGCAGCAGGGGCTCCACCGCCAGGGGGTGGGCGTTGCGGCCCAGGGCGTACACCGCACTCATCCGCAGGATGGGACAGGCCTGCTCCAGCAGGGGCAGGAGCAGGGGCACCGCCCGGGGGTCCCGGTGTTCGCAAAACACCCGCAACCCCTGCATCACCTGCTCCCGTTCCCCCCGCAGCCAGGCCAGGCCCTGGTCGCATTCGTTGGCCACATCGGCGGCGGTGAAGTCGCCCGGTTCGATCTCATCGAGGGGATCCCCCAGGAGTTCGGCCGCGAGTTCCCGCGCCAACACCTCCGGATCCAGGGACAGCTCCTGCTGGGTTTCCGGGAAGGGTTGGGCAAAGGGCTGGGGATCCTCCGGCATCGGGGGGTTGTGGGTCAGGAGAGGGGGGCAGGGGCGGCCATGTCGCCAGGCAGCCAGATGCGGGCACTGACCGCCACCAGGGCCAGGGCAAAGAGCAACACGATGGCCGCCGGCAGCAGTTTCGAACGGAGAAACGACACGGCACATAGGGCGAATGCCCCCATTCTTGCGGCAAGTGCCCCCCCGCCGTTGACGGGCCCGGCGCCACCACGCAGGATGACGGCCAGCGCCCGATGGTTCATGCCCCCAAGCCACCCCCCGGCCCCCTGGCGGCGCGTGCTCGCGGTGGGGGCCCAGGGGGTGGCCAGCGGCACCCCCTACATGGTGGGCACCAAGCTGTTGCAGGGCTGGCTCACGGCCAGCGGGGTGCCCCTGGGGCTGATCGGCCTGCTGGCCTATGCCGAACTGCCCTACACCTTGAAGATGTTTTGGGCGCCAGCCTTGGATCGCTGGCCCCTTCCTTGGCCCGACAGGCGCCGGGGGTGGTTGCTGGTGGTGCAGCTGACGCTGACGGCCGTGATCGGCGCGATGGCCTTCCTGCAACCGGGCCGCTCATCCGCCGCCCTGGCCCTTGTGGGGGCCATGGCGTTGCTGCTGGCGGTGGTGAGCGCCACCCAGGACATCCTGGTGGATGCCTACCGCACCGACCTGCTCCCCCAGGAGGAACGGGGGGCGGGGGCGGCGGCGGCCAACCTGGGCTACCGGACCGCGATGTTGGCGATCGGAGCGGGGGGGTTCATCCTGGCGGGCCGCCAGGGCTGGCCCCAGGCGTTCGCCGCTTCGGCGGTGCTCATGGCCCTGGTGCTGCCCTTCACGGTCACCGCGCCGAAGCTGCCGGCACTAAGCCATGACGTCACCAGCCTGCGCCAGGCCGTGATCGGACCCGCCCGGGACTTCCTGGCCCGCACGGGTGCCCCCCGCGCCGCCATGCTCCTAGCCCTGATCCTCCTCTACCGCTGGCCGGATGGCCTGCTCAACGTGATGGCGGTGCCCTTCCTGATCAAGCAAGGCTTCTCCCCGGAAGTGGTGGGTTCGGTGCTGGCGGGTTGGGGGATCGCCGCCACCATCGTGGGCACGATCCTGGGGGGGGTGCTCTTCGGCCGACTGGGGTTGAACCGATCCCTGTGGGTGTTTGCAATCGTGGGGGCCCTGGGCAACCTGTCCTATTGGGCCCTGGCCACCTTTCGGGGGGGCATGCCCTCCCTGCTGGGGGCCGTGGCCTTGGAAAATCTGGGGGGGGGAATGGTGGGTGCGGCCTTCGTGGCGTTGCTGATGAGCCTATGCAACCCACGATTTTCCGCCACCCAATACTCGCTGCTGTCTGGGGTGTACGCATTGAGCCGATCGATCCTCTCGGGCCAGGCGGGCTTTGTGGCCGAAGGAGTGGGCTGGAGCACCTTTTTTCTGCTCACCGTGGCCTCCTCCCTACCGGCCTTTCTTCTCATGACGCGGCTCACCCCCTGGAATGGGGAGGGCGTGCGGGGAGCCTATGACCCCACCCGCGACCCATGACTTGGGCACCAAGCGTTGAACCCCGGGTGGCGACGATCGCCGCCGCCTTCGCCCGGGACGGGACGGTGGAGGCCCTGAGGCCCCTCGGCAACGGGAACATCAACACCACCTACCTGGTGGAGGGCGAAGCGTTGGAGCCGTTTGTGCTGCAACGGCTCAATACGGCGGTGTTCCCGCAGCCCCAGCTGGTGATGGGCAACCTTTTGGCCATCGGCACCCACGTCGGGGGGCGCTTGCAACGGGAGGGCTTGACCGCGGGCGACCACCGCTGGGTGCTCCCAAGGGTGCTCCGCAGCGTCAGCGGCGAACCCTGGCTGGAGGAGGGGGGAGAGTTTTGGCGGGCCATCAGCTTTGTGCCCCACACCACCTCCCTCGATGCCCTGGAAACACCTGGCCAGGCCAGGGAGGTGGGCTATGGGCTGGGGAGGTTTCACGAGCTGCTCCATGATCTGCCCTCGGAGCGGTTGGCCGACACCCTGGAGGGGTTTCACATCACGCCGGCCTATTTGGCGCACTACCACGCCATTGGCGACACCACTGAGGGCGCAGGGCGCGGCACAGGTGGAGATGGGGAGCGGGAGGCCTGGGCCCATCGGTTTGTGGCGCAACGGGAGGGCTGGGCGGGGGTGCTGGAGGGGGCCAAGGCCAGTGGTGAGCTGCCCCTGCGACCCATCCACGGCGACCCGAAGGTGAACAACGTGCTGCTCGATGTCCACAGTGGCCGGGCGGTGGCCCTGGTGGATCTGGACACGGTGAAACCCGGCTTGGTGCATTACGACATTGGCGATTGCCTGCGCTCGGGGTGCAACCCCCTCGGGGAGGAAACCACCGCCCTCGACAAGGTGAGCTTCGACCTGACCCTCTGTGAGGCCCTGCTGGAGGGTTACGGCGCCGTGGCCCACCAGTTTCTCCGCGCGGCCGACCACCGCTATCTCTACGACGCCATCCGCTTGTTGAGCTT
>JAYKHG010000017.1:0-3006 GCA_035284825.1 Cyanobacteriota bacterium | reverse complement strand
CGGGCCGCAGGCGGCCACCAGCCGCCCGGCCCCTGATGCTTCCCACCCGACGCTTTGGTCGCACGGGGCTGGCCATGCCAGTGCTCTCCCTTGGCGGGATGCGCTTCCAGCAGAGCTGGAGCGATCTGCCCGCGGAGGAGATCCAGGGCGACAGCCAACATCGATTGGAGGAGCTCCTGCGGGCCGCGGTGCAGGCCGGGTTCCATCACATCGAGACGGCCCGGGGCTACGGCACCTCAGAGCGGCAGCTCGGCGCGCTCCTCCCCCTGGTGCCCGATGGGGATCGGATCCTGCAAACCAAGGTGAGTCCCGAACCCGATCCGGCACGGTTTGAGGCCCAGCTGGCCCTGAGCTTCCAGCGGCTGGCGGTGGAGCGGGTGGATCTGCTCTCCCTCCATGGGATCAACACGGCTGAGCTGCTGGAGCTTTCCCTCCGGCCGGGGGGGAATTTGGAGGTGTTGCGGCGTTGGCAGGTTGAGGGCCGTATCGGCCATGTGGGCTTCTCCACCCACGCTCCCCTGCCCGTGATTTTGCAGGCGATCGCCAGCGACGCCTTCGCCTACATCAACCTCCACTGGTATTACATCCGGCAGGACAACAGCCCAGCCCTGGAGGCCGCCCGCGCCCACGACATGGGGGTGTTTCTGATCAGCCCCACCGACAAGGGCGGCCATCTTCACACCCCCTCGGCCCGCCTGGTGGACCTCTGCGCCCCCCACCATCCGATCGTGGTGAACGATCTCTTCTGCCTCAGCCACCCGGCAGTGCATACCCTCAGCGTGGGGGCCTCCTGCCCCGCGGATCTGGAGCTTCACCTGCGGGCCGTCGCCCTCCTGGACGAGGCCCCCACCTTGCTGCCGCCGATCCTGGGGCGGTTGGAGCGGGCCCGCCTGGAGGCCCTTGGGGCCCCTTGGCTGGCCACCTGGCACCAGGGCCTGCCCCCCTGGCAGCACACCCCAGGCCACATCAACCTGCCCGTGCTGCTCTGGCTGCACAACCTCCTGGCCGCCTGGGACATGGAGGGCTACTGCCGCGACCGTTACGGCCTGCTGGGCCACGGAGGGCACTGGTTCCCCGGGGAAAATGCCGATGCCCTCGATCGAGATGTGAGCGAAGCGGAGCTCCTGGCCGTGCTGCAGGACCACCCCTGGGCTGAGGCCATCCCCGATCTGCTGCGGGATTTGCGGCGCCGGCTCACTGGGGAGACCCGGCGGCGGCTGCAGGTCAGCTGAGCTGGCCCAGGGGCGCCTTGGCCGGCAGCCCCACGGGCCTTGGATAGCTGGGGGGGCAGGGGCCTGCGGGGCTCACCACGACTTTGTGGCGCAGGCCCCGGCCGGCGGGCAGATCCCGCCGTTCCACCGCCTCCAGCCTGGCCTTCAGCGGCCGGAGCGCCCGCTCCAGATCCCCCTGATCTGCAGCGGACCACTGGCCGCGGTAAAGCACGGCACGCCCCTCGGGCTGGAGCAGGGGCACCAGGTATTCCGCCACCACCGGCGCCCGGGCCACCGCCCGGGCCATCGCCCCATCGAAGCGACCCCGACAGGCCGGGTCTTGGCCCGTGCGCTCCGCCCGTTCCCGCCGCACCTTCACCCGCTCCGCCAACCCCAGGGCTTGGGCCATGGCCTCCACCGCCTCCAGCTTGCGGCCCACCGAATCCACCAGGGTGAGATGGGCTTCGGGCAGCGCAATGGCCAGGGCCAGGCCGGGGAAGCCTCCGCCGGTGCCCACGTCGATGAGTGCCAGGGGGGAGGAGCGCCGCGGGCTGTTCAGCAGGGACACCCAGGGCCAGAGGCTGTCGTACACCTGGCCGATCCAGTAGTCCTCCCCCTCCACCAGGCGGGTGAGGTTGAGGCGATGGTTCCACTCCTGCAGGTGCTGCTGGAGCTCGGCAAACTGCTCCAGCTGTCGCTGTTCAGGCTGCCAACCCAGGGATTCCCACAGGTGGGCCATCGACTCGACCATCCGCAACTCCAGCGGGCCCCAACAGGTGGCGGGGTTCTTCCTAGGATGCCCGATGAAATGGGGGAGCACACGCCGCTCGGGCCATGCCGTCGTCTTCCGCATCCCCCGACCCGGTGTCTCCGGAGGGCCTCACCTACTACGAGCTCCTGCAATCGCCACCAACGGCAACCCTGCAGGAACTGCGTCAGTCGTTTCGGCAACTCAGCAAGTGCTACCACCCGGACACCACAACCCTGCCGGCGCCCGTGGCGGAGCTTGCCTTTCAGCAGCTGCAGCGGGCCTATGCGGTGCTCAGTGATCCCCAGGCCCGCCAGCTCTACGACGAGCGGTTGCGGCTGATCCGCACCCCCGCCGCCGCCAGCGCCACTCCCCCTGCGGCAGGAATGGCCCGGGGTGCACCCCGGCCCGTTTCCCTGCGCCGAGCCCTCTCCGGTGGGGAGTGGTTTGCCCTGTTGCTTTTAGGGGTGGCGCTGGTGCTGAGCCTGGTGCTGGGCCTTGGGGTGGCCTGGGCCCGGGGGGCTGAAATGGTGCGCTGGCCCAGCTGGTGGGCCGAGCTGCACCCGGCGGCCATGGCCCAGGATGGGGAGCCTTCGGGCACGGAGGCCCATGTCCCTTCCCCCTGAGGACACCCCCCTCTACAACCATCCCCTGCCGGCCCTGGAGGAGTGGTTGCGGAGCTTGGGCGCCCGGCAGCAGGGCCCCCATTCCCCCAGTTGGGATCTGCACCTCCCCCAGTGGAGCGCGCGCATTGATCTGGAGGGGGAGGACTTGAAGGTGTCCTGGCACCAGGAGGGCAATACCAATGTGCGGCTGTTTTCCTATGGCCTCTCCCGGGCCGATGCGGAAGCGGCGATCCTGGCCGGGCCCTGAGCTGCTGGGGCGGTACTGAAATCCGTTGCCGGCGAAGGCCACTGCCGATGGCTTTACAGGCACTCCAGGGCGGTGGTCAGGGCGCCGTAGCAGCGTTCGAGCTCCACATCGCTGATGCAGAGCGGCGGCAGCAGGTACACCACCTGCCCCAGGGGGCGCAGAAACACCCCCTCC
>JAYKHG010000016.1:0-13147 GCA_035284825.1 Cyanobacteriota bacterium | reverse complement strand
TCCTCCGGCACCAGCAGCGGTGCACACCGATGGGATTAGCGCTGCAAATTGTCCATCAAATCGCCCAGGCCCCGCAGCTGTTGCTTCAACCCGCCAGGCCGCTCCCCACTCAGGGCTTCCGCTTGCTCTTCGCTGGTTGGTTTCTGGGGGAACTGACCCGCCAATCGGAACCCATCGGCATCCAGCCGATACAGCTCCCAGTCGCCTGGAGTGGCTCGACGCAGGGCACCGTTGGCGAAGGGTTGAAGGGCATAGGCCGCCTCCCATTGGGCCAAAAATCCCTTGCGACGGGCCCGAGCCACGCTGCCGATGCCCACGGCCGCATCCTCAAGGGTGGGATTGATGAGCACAACGGCTGCGCCATGGCCTGTGCACACCGCCTCCACGAGGTCGTAATCCGAGGGGCCCGGGCCCACCACCAACAACAGGGGGTCCCCCCCATCCCCCTGGCCACCGGCAGCGCTGGTCTGCATCCGTCGTTGGTCGGCAAGACTGTGGATCAGGGGTGCCAGCCCGGGGGCATCACGCCTTGCCAGGGCAGTGGCTCCCGCATCTGGGCACAGAACCCGCAGATCCCTTCCCTCTCCCCCCAGCGCATCGGCGAGCCGCAGGGCGACGGGAAGCAGCTTGAGGCCCTCAAAACGCAGCTCAATCGTCCAACGCCCTGCGGCGTTGGACGGGAGGGCAGAGTGCAGGGCTTCCCGGACCTGGAGTTCAGCCTGTCGCAGATCGGAAGGAAGCAAGGGCCCTGGTCGCGGGAGCAGGGAGACCATACTGGCTGCAAGCCAAGGCCTCTCCCACGGCTTTAGCCCAGTCCCTCTGTCACCGTTGACTCCACCTCGCCGATGGCCTGCTCGATCATGGGCGGCACCACGGCCAGATCCTTGGCCTGAAGCCAGGGTCCGAGGCTCAGGCGCAAGCCCGCCAGGGCTTCCTCAGCCCCGTAGCCCATGGCGGTCAACACCGGACTGGCACCGACCGGGATAGGGTCCTGTCCCGGGAGAGCTTGGCGTCTGGCGCTGCAGGCCGCACCGCTGCTGCAGGCCAGCCCCCTTCGTGCCAGGGCCCGCACCAGGGATCGGCCGGGGATCGGCCGCCCCTGGCGCGTCCGCACCATCAGGCTCAAGTGGTGCGGGAGGCGATGCAGATCGTCCGCGGGGTCGGGACCAAGGATCTCCACGCCCGGAAGGGTTTGAAGGGCTGCCCAAAGCCCATTGCGCCCTATGGCCAAGGGATCGAGACCCCCATGGGCCTCCAGCCGTCGTTGACAGACCCGTAGGGCTGCCGCAAACCCAGCGGCCAACGCCACGGGCTCGGTGCCCCCCCGCCTCCCCCCTTCCTGCACGCCGCTGATCAGCGGTTGGAGGGGGAGGCCCTGTCGCACGAGCAACACTCCAATTCCCCGTGGCCCTTGGAGCTTGTGGGCCGCTCCGCTGAGAAGATCCACCGGGAGCTTCCCCCAATCGATCCGTGCGTGGCCCAGCACCTGCACCGCATCCACGTGGAGTCGAATCCCCCGTTGCCTGCAGAGGTTGCCCACCGTGGTGATCGGTTGCACGCTTCCCACCTCGCTCTGGCCCCAGATCAGAGAGACCATCCGGGTTGGCGGTTCGAGCAGGGGCATCAGTTGCTCCAGACACAACAAACCTTGCCGATCCACCGGCAACCGTTCCACTTGCCAACCCTTCCGGGCGAGCTGTGCCGCAGCCATCACCGTGGCGGGGTGCTCCACGGCGCTGATGAGCAATCGCCCTGGTTCGAGGGTTTCAGCACTTCCCAACAGCGCCGTTTGGATCGCTTCGGTGCCTCCTGAACACCACATCACCTCCCCTGGCTCGGCCCCAAGGTCGATGGCCAGCTCCATGCGGCTGCGCTCCAACCGTTCCGCCGCAGCCAGCCCGTGGGGATGAAGGCTGGAGGGGTTGCCCCAGGCGTGCTGCCAAGCGTCCTGCATGGCCTGGAGCGCTTCGGGTGCCAAGGGGCTGGTGGCACAGGCGTCCAGATAAAGATTGTTGGCTGGGCCTGCCTCAGCCACGGCCCCATCCATCGTCAGCCCTGCGGCCCAGCAGCCGGCTTTCCAGGGAATCATTGGCCAGTCGCACCAAATCGTCGAGGGAACGGCCCTCCAGCAAAGCGGCCACTTTCGCCCGCGCTTCCTCACTCGGACAGGCCTCCGGCCTCTGGCAGCCCTGGGTGCAGGCCGTGGCGCAATCCATCACATCCCTGTCCCCACCAGGCCCTGGGTAGGCCCTGTTGGGTGCGGCGGCGGGGGAAAGGGTTGATCCCATGGTGGCGCCGAGTTCCCCTTCCTCCAGACACAACCAGGCGCACATCTCACGGGAGAGGGAATCGGCCAGGGTCCCCTCAAACACCGCCTCCGCCGGCCCTGTCATGAAGACATGGTTGCTGCTTTCATCCCAGGAGATTTGCAGGGGCCCCCCAGGAAGATCGAGCCGTGCCTCCCGATCACTGAGGCCAAGAAGATGGCAGACCACCAGGGTGGCGCAAGCGCCAGTGCCGCAGGCCAGGGTGGGGCCGGCGCCCCTTTCCCACACCCGCATCAGGAGATGGTTGGGGGAGAGCACCTGAACCAGGTGCACATTCGTGCGTGCGGGGAAAGCGGGATGCACCTCCAGGGCCGCTCCGAGCCCCTCCAAATCCATCTCTGCCGCGTCGGACACGGGAACCACCACATGGGGATTGCCCATGCCCGCGGCAGCCACCTGCCAGGTGTTTCCCATCACGGTGAGTTCCCCTTGGGGAAGGCCCGCAGGTCCCTTAGGGAGATGGGTGGGGACGGTGTCCGGCTCGAGAAAAGGGGGGCCCATGTCCACACGGACCCGCCCATCCGCCTGGAGTTCCGGCAGGATCAAGCCAGCCGCTGTCTCCACCTCCCAGGATCGACCGGGCCCATCCCCATCCCGATCCGCCAGGAACCGGGCGAGACAGCGGATGCCGTTGCCGCACATTTCGGCCTCCGAGCCATCGGCATTGAAAATGCGCATCCTCAGTTCGGCCCCCGTGGCGGAGGGCAGGGCAAGAATCAGTCCATCGGCACCAACACCGAAACGGCGGTGGCAAAGGCGCCGCACCAGATCAGGGTTGCTCTGAAGGCCATCCCCGGCTGAGGGCCAATGGCGCAGGTCGAGGAGAAGAAAATCGTTCCCCAGACCTTGATACTTGCTGAATTCCATCCCGCTTGCCGCCCGGAGCACTCACCCTTGATCCTATGCAGAGCTTCTTTGAAAATCGACCCGCCAGGCTGGATACCTCGCTGCCGAGCGTGCGCCACATCCAGGAGCTCATTCGCACCCGTACGGTGGTGAATGTCAGCCTTGTGGGCGGGCAGGAGGTGGAAGGGGTGATCAAGTGGCAGGACATGCACTTCCTCGCTCTGCGCCAGAGTGCCAATCAGCCGTTGATGATGGTGAATCGCACGGCGATCACCCTCCTTCGTGCCCTGCTCTGACCGCCGGCCACCCTGAGCGTGTGTGGCACCATCAAAGCGTTTCAGCAAGCCGCCGTGACCGATCCCTCCCGCTACAGGCCCCAGGAGATCGAGACCCACTGGCAACAACGCTGGCGGGACGACCAACTGGATCGCACGCAGGAGCCCTCTGATTCCAGGCCCGCCTACTACGCCCTGTCCATGTTCCCGTACCCCTCGGGGAGCCTGCACATGGGCCACGTGCGCAACTATGTGATCACCGATGTGGTGGCCCGCCAGCAACGCATGCTGGGACGACGGGTTCTCCACCCGATGGGTTGGGATGCCTTTGGATTGCCGGCGGAGAACGCGGCAATTGAGCGGGGGGTGGATCCGGCGCAGTGGACCGAGCACAACATCGCCCAGATGAGGGCCCAACTGGAGCGATTGGGGCTGTCCATCGACTGGTCGCGGGAGGTGACGACCTGCAAGCCGGAGTACTACCGCTGGACCCAGTGGCTCTTCCTCCAGTTTTGGGAGGCGGGACTGGCCTACCGAAAGGAAGCCACGGTGAATTGGGATCCCCTGGACCAAACCGTGCTGGCCAACGAGCAGGTGGATGGGGAAGGCCGCTCTTGGCGTTCCGGTGCCCTGGTGGAGAAACGAAAGCTGAAGCAGTGGTTCCTCAACATCACGGCCTACGCAGACCCCTTGTTGGACGATCTCCAGGACCTTCCACACTGGCCAGAGCGGGTTCGCACGATGCAGGCCAACTGGATTGGCCGCTCCACCGGGGCTGAACTGGATTTTCCCGTCGTGGATTCCGATGGCGCACCCACGGGTGCCTCCATCACCGTGTTCACCACCCGGCCAGACACGCTCTACGGCGTCACCTACCTGGTGTTGGCCCCTGAGCATCCCCTCGTCCCATCCCTCACCACCGCTGAGCACCGGCTGACGGTGGAAGCCTTTTGCGATCTGGTGGCGGCGGAAAGCGAGCAGGAACGGACAGCTGAGGATCGCCCCAAACGCGGAGTCGCCATTGGGGCTTCTGTCCGCAATCCTGCGAGCGGAGAGATCATCCCGCTCTGGATTGCTGATTATGTGTTGGCTGATTACGGCTCCGGCGCCGTGATGGGAGTTCCAGCCCACGATCAACGGGATTTTCTCTTTGCCCGTCAGCATGAACTTCCCATCCGGCAGGTGATCATTCCTGAGGGATCAGATCCCACCGCTTTCGCTGGCGGTGCCTGGACCGAACCGGGGGTGATGATTCATTCCGGACCCCTGGAGGGAATGCCTTCGGAGGAAGCGAAAGGGCGCATCGTGGCTGAGGCGGAGGCCGGTGGCTGGGGCCGTTCAAGGGTGCAATATCGGCTCCGCGATTGGTTGATTTCCCGGCAGCGGTATTGGGGGTGCCCAATTCCGATGGTGCACTGTCCCCAGTGTGGGGATGTGCCCGTCCCTGCCGATCAGCTGCCCGTGCTTCTGCCAACGGGGGTGGCCCTGGAGGGGCGTGGTGGCTCCCCCCTGGGGCAGCTTGCGTCCTGGTTGGAGGTGAATTGTCCGAGTTGTGGCCAGCCAGCCCGGCGAGAAACGGACACAATGGATACATTCATGTGTTCCAGCTGGTATTACTTGCGCTATGCAGATCCTTGGAACGAGCAGGCCCCATTCAGTCAAGAGGCGGTGAACCAATGGCTGCCTGTGGACCAGTATGTGGGAGGAATAGAGCATGCAATTCTCCATCTGCTCTACTCTCGCTTTTTTACAAAGGTTCTGCGAGATCGTGGCCTGCTCAATTTCAGTGAACCCTTTGATCGCCTTTTGACCCAGGGAATGGTGCAGGGACTGACCTATCGCAATCCCCAAAATGGCAAATATATTGCCCCCGCCGATGTTGCTGATCCCAATGACCCGAGAGATCCCAATAATGGAGAGCGATTGATCGCTAGCTTTGATAAGATGTCTAAATCGAAATACAATGGCGTCGATCCGAGTTCCGTCGTCGATCGCTACGGTGCCGATACGGCACGCATGTTCATTCTCTTTAAGGCGCCCCCGGAGAAAGATCTGGAATGGGATGACGCCGATGTTGAGGGGCAACATCGCTTCCTGCAGCGGATCTGGCGTCTGGTGGAGGGTGCTGCCGACATGGCGGACGCTGGAGCCGCGGAGAGTTCCGATTTGGCGTCAACGGAAAAGGACTTGCGGCGTGCCGTGCACACGGCCATTCAGGAGGTGAGCAGCGACCTGGAGGGTGATCTGCAGCTCAACACGGCTGTTTCTGAGTTAATGAAACTGGCGAATGCGATGACAACACTCCTGCCCGAGGTTCGCTCGACGGTGGCCCAGGAGGCCATTCGCACGTTGGTGTTGCTTCTCGCTCCCTTTGCCCCCCATCTGGCGGAAGAGCTCTGGCATCGTCTGGCGCCATCCACCCCCTTCACCAGCGTGCATCAGCAGAGTTGGCCCGTGGTGGATGCGACCGCCCTGGCCCGGGACACCATTCCCCTGGTGATTCAGGTGAAGGGCAAGGTGCGCGGCAGCTTGGAGGTGCCTGCCGATGCGGATGCCTCCACCTTGGAGCAGCTGGCTCTTCAAAGCGATGTGGCCGCTAAGTGGCTGGAAGGGCAACCGCCACGGAGGGTGATTGTGGTGCCAGGAAAATTGGTCAATCTGGTGCCGTGACCCTCAGCCCTTCTGGAAACGGAGGGTTTCGGGCTGACCCCAATCTCCACTGGCCCGATAGCCCCGGTCCTGGAAGCAGAGGTGGCGCAAGATCCAATACAGCGGTTCAGGGCTGCTGAGCTCCAAGAGCTTCCCCAGCTCTTCCAGGTTGCAGCTTTGCCCAGGGCTGAGGGCGGCTTCCAGCCTCTGCTGGAGCGAAAGAATCTCGGCTGCGGCAATTTTTCCAGCTTCCACGCCTGGCTGGTGATAAGCATTGACATTGATCAGTTCCCCGTACAGGCCCACCGCTCTCTCAAACAGGGCGATCAGGGCGCCAAGGGAGCGCTCATCAAATCGCTCCAGGGTGATGGTGAGAGATTGGCGGCCCCCCTCACAAAGGGCGGCCCGGGTACCCTGAAGGAAGCCCGCTAGAAAATCACCGGGGTTCTCCCCACCGATGGCAGGAATATCTGAAGGCTCGTCGAGAGCTTCGATGAACACCACGAAGAAGTTATCCAGGCCATCACGGAGTTGTTGCACATAGGCGTGCTGATCGGTGGAACCCTTGTTGCCGTACACCGCCAGCCCCTGGTGAACCTCGTTGCCGTCTCGATCCAACCTTTTCCCGAGGGACTCCATCACGAGCTGTTGGAGATAGCGGCTGAACACTTCCAGCCGATCCCGGTAGGGAAGCACCACCATGTCGCGGCGCCCCTGGCCCCCACCAGCCACAAACCAACAGGCCGCCAGAAGGGCCGCTGGATTGGACCGCAGGCCATGGTGCCGGGTGAGGCCGTCCATCACTGCGGCACCCTCCAGAAAACTCCTCAGGTCTGCTCCGATGAGGGCGGCCGGCAGCAGACCCACCGCACTGGTGATGCTTGTTCGTCCCCCCACCCAATCGGGCATGTCGAAGCGAGCCAGCCAGCCCTCATGGCTGGCGAGTTGATCGAGCTGGCTTCCATGCATCGTGATGGCAACCGCCTGTTCCGCCCATCGGCCGCCAGCGGCTTCAAGCTTTGCCCGGGCCTGGTGCATTCCAATGCGGGGCTCCGGGGTGCCGCCGGATTTGCTCACCACAATCACCAGGGTGGTGCGCAATCGGGATCCCAGGGCAGCCAAAGTGGCACTGATGCCCTGGGGGTCAACATTATCGATGAAATGAAATGGCAGACCTTTGCCCTGGCGATGAAGGGCCTCCACCATCAGCAGGGGGCCTAGACCCGATCCCCCAATCCCGATCCACAGCACGTCGGTAAAGGGCGTCCCCTCAGGAGAGGGCCGTTGTCCGGAGATCACTTCACGGGCGAAGTTCTCGAGACGATCGATTTCCCTGCGGATCAAATGCTGAAAATCCGGTGTAGGGGCTCGATCAGGGTCCCTGAGCCAGTAGTGGCCCACCTGACGCCCCTCATCCCGATTGGCAATGGCTCCAGCTTCCAGCTGGTCCATGGCGGTGAAGGCGGCGGCGAGGCGGGGCTCCAGGCCGTGGAGATCCTCTTCACCCAGGGCCATTCTGCTGGGATCCAGCCAGATACCCAAGCTGCTGTCATGCCAGAGCAGGGCTTGGAAACGCTGCCAGAGGTGGTGGGGATCTGATGGCCTGAGCGGCGGGAAGGCAGTCGACGGCGGAGGCGTGGACATGACCGCAGAGATACCGCGCATGCCAGATCACGGTACTGAACCGGCTGATGGGACAGCTTGAGGGGGGGCCAGCGGGAGGACCGAACGGCTTATCCCTAGACAGATCCAGAAAAAGCCAAATAATGGTTCAGAACTCTTCACACAAGTTTCGTCAGGTCACTGAGCTGCGTCGCCCGTTGCTGAATCCCTCTCCACGCCAGCGTTCCATGCGCCGTTTCCCCTTCACGATCGCTTTGGTGACAGGGCTTGCTGCTCTAGGCATCTCTGGACTGAAATCTTCACTGGCGGATTCCCCTGCCGGTTCGGGGAACAGGTTCCATGCACCCGGGTCTGAAATGGTTCGCCATTCCTCACCCCTTGAGGGTCAGCGAGCGGACCCCGTGGATTTCACTCCAGAGGAGCTGCGTGAACTGAATCGTCGCTTTGGGGTTCACGGACCCCAGTCCGTGATCGCCCAATTGTTCACGGAAGGGTTGGACCAGTTCCAACCCTTACGCATCCATACGCTGTCGCGGCTGGAGGAACTTCGTCCGCTGATCCTGCGTCACAGCGCACGTCATCACATCAACCCGATGTTGGTGGCAGCCGTGTTGTTTGACGAGATGCAGCATGCCAAGCCTGGTGAAGACAGTGCCTTGGCCATTCGCAGCGGCCTGTTCCAAACCCAGGGCCCTGCCCAGCTGAGTGTGGGGGAAATGGTGAAACAAGGCCTGCTTCCAGAACAGGCCACCCCTGAGCAGATCCAAGAGGCCCGTTTTCAACTGCTCGACCCTGATCACAACGTGGAATTGCTGGTGGGGAAGTTTGCGAGGCTGTCCGCCAGCCTGAACTTACCCCGTGGGCGCATGTTGACGGCCAGTGGCCATCCCAAAGATGCCAAAGGCTTGGCCGTCCTGGCCTACTTGCACAATGGCAAGCTGGATTATCCAGCCCGGATCCTGCGTTACATGCAGGATCCGGCCTTGCACGAAGTGCTTTACAGCAAGAGACAGATGAGATCGAATCCCCTAATTTAAATCAACGACCATCTTCATTTTAGGCCTTCTTTCCAGGCCTCTTGTATCTTTTTTAAAGTTAACAAATCACGCCAAGGGCAATCAAACGCTTGGCTAGAGCATCCCAGTTGAAACTTCTGGGATCGGCCCTCTCGCCAGCAAGATCAATCTGACGATGGGTTGTGATGGCCTTGGCAGGGATGGAATAACGCCGCATCCAATCCGCCAAAACCAAGGCCATCGCATCGTATTGCGCAGGCTTGTAGCCGCTGTGGCGTGCTTCCTGATCTTCTCCGTCCAGGGGTGTTTCCAGGCTGAGGTGGAGGGCAAAATTATTGACTGACCCCCCTACTTTTGGATTCGTCACCGCCCATTGGCTGCCAAAGGCTGAGTTCCCAGCTCCAAAGGCCCGCTTGGAGGGATCCAACACCTGCACCACGTCCCCCTTTTCCCCAATCAGCACGTGATAACTCACCTGATCGTCATCCCTTGGGTGGGGAGTCAGGAAGGTGTTGATGGCAGAGCGCAAGCCATAGACCGTTTCATGCAGCACCACCATCCGAGGAGTGGGGTCCAGGGGGTTGCCAAACGCATCTCGGTCCATCCGTTCCCCATAGTTTGTTGGATGGATGTTCAGCCGGATCATCCGGGTGGGCAGGGCGGCCAGATCGGATTGGAGACGCCTTCGAAGGGCCTCATCGGGAACATGGCAGGCCTTCTCCAAGGGTGAAGCCCATGGGGTTTGCACGGGAGGCCTCGGGGAAGGCCTCCTCGGCCGCTCGGGGGGTTTTCCCTGTCTCACCTCCTCCAGCAGATCCAGCAGGGAAGGCTGAGGTTGGCTTTGTGGACTCCCTCCGGCCCCCCTGACGAACCAGAGCACCATGCCTGAGGCCACCAAAGTGGCACCTGCCACCCCCATCAGTAGGCCCCTGACTTGGGCAAACACCGTCAAGGCACAAGCTCCAGCCACTGACGGCGTCGCTCGAGGGCAGCGGAGCTGGCCTCCGGATCCGGCTGGAGACACCAACGGCTGACGGGTGGAAGCCCTGGGGTCAGCCTGGCGTCCCGCACAACACCATCCCGGACGAACAACACATCCACGGGGACGTTCGAAGCCAATGGGCTGCGGAAGATGGTTTCGAGATCTTCCGAGCGCTGAACCCTCTGACGATTGACCGCCAGCACCTCATCCCCCACCTGCAAGCCGGCGGCTTCCGCTGGCCCATGGCGGTGCACGGATTTGAGCTGCACACCTCCTTGAGGGCGCTGCTCCAGCTGCCAACCTGCATCGGAGTGGGTTGCGAGTTCGGCTTTGAGGGTCAAGCCCACATCCTGGAGATAGGAGTGAAGATCTGGATCTTCGTTACTGCAGAGCCATTGCGGCAGAAGTGTGGACAGATCATTGGCCTGTTGATGGAATGTGGACAACAGGTCTTCTTCCCGATAGCCGGCTTCCCAGCGTCCGAAGCGTTGCCAGAGCAGCCGAAGCACCACGCCGAGGGAAGAACCCTGGCGCCTCAGGTGCAGATCCAGGACAAGGGCGACAACAGCGCCCTTGAGGTAGTAACTCACCTGGCTGTTGCTGGAGTAGGCATCCTGGCGATAGAGCTTCACCCAGGCTTCCAGGCTGCTGTCCCTGAGGGATTGCACATTCCTTCCGGCACTCAGGAGGTAGCGACTCAGATCCTCTCCAAGGGCTTCCAGGGTGTCTTCCTCGCGACAGAGGCCACAACTGCCAGGCAGGAGCAGGTCGTAGTAACTGGTCACCCCTTCCGCAAACCAGAGGGTGGGCACTGGAATGGGTCGCCCGTAATCCACAGGGGTGAGTTCAGCGGGTTTGAGACGTCGCACATTCCACTGGTGAAGGTATTCATGGGCCACCAGCTGGAGGAGTTTTCTTCGCCCCTTGGAGCTGGCCAAAGTCCGGCGGCTGAACTGCAGCACAGCCCCATGGTTGTGTTCCAATCCGCCGTAACCTTCCTCTAACAGGTGGAGCACAAAAAGATAGGGATCACCTGGTGGCTGCTCTTCCCCCATCAGGCGGCAACAGGCAAGGCATACCCGCTCCACATCTCCCAACCAGGAGGGATCTTCCGTGGGATCCCCCCCCCAACTCACCCAGCGATGGGGGATGCCGGCCACCAGAAATCCATGCTCCCGATGGGGACCCACCTCCACGGGACTATCGATGAGAGCATCGAAGCATTCCGCCTTCCAGGTCCGTTCTCCGACCATGGGGAGACTCAGAAAGGCACCCCATCCTTCCGGCAGCACCAACTCCAGCTCGTGGGGTGTCCAACGGGCCCCCTCGATCTCCAGGGCAACACCCGCGAGGGCGAGAAAGCCATGGTCACTGTTCAGGTGGCAGGTGCGGACGGAAAGGTCCGTCGCCTGAATGGTGTAGCGCACTTGAATCGGATCCAAGTCCTCCAGTTGGAGAAGCCAGCTGGAGGGCGTGAATCGGCGGGCAGCCCGTTGGCTCGTGCCCTGCCAAATTTCGAGCCCCTCGAGATGGCGGACATGGTCTCGAATCAAGTAGGAGCCGGGGGTCCAGGAGGGAAGACGCAACTCCAAACGCCTCTGGCTGGGCACAAAGCTCAGTTCAACGTGCACCAGGTGTTGCTGTGGAGCCCGGAGATCAAGGCGGAGATGGAGGGGCAACACGCGGTTCAGCAGACCCCTTCGATGGAGGCCCCAGAAAAGCTGATGGACGCTTCCCTCAGGGCGAGATGGGCGGCATAGGTGCGGGTGATCTCCCCAAGGAGCTCAGGCAGGGCGTTGCCCTGGGCCACTCTCTGCAGATCAGCCACCAGCTCCAAGGATCCATCCCGTTGCTGCCGCCAGCCCAGACGTTGCCCACTCTCGAAGTGGATCTGAACATCCACCGGATGTTGTTCTCCACCAAAGCCCATGACAAACCCACCCCGCTGGGGGGCCAGCTGGAGGGCTTCCAGGGCTGAAATCAGAAGTTCGCGATCCCGGAGAACCGTTGGGAGGATAGTGAGATGGGACATAGGACCTGTGCTGCCCACTCCGATATGGATCCCTCAAACGTTAGCGATCTTGCGCAGACGCTCCAGTGGCCAATGCCACAGCCCTGGCCCGGCCACCCGGTCCCCCTGCGCCTGGGGGTGATGGCGTCGGGGGCAGGAAGCAACTTTGAGGCTTTGGTGGAAGCCACCCGCAACCAAACCCTTCAAGCCTCGGTGGAGCTCCTTGTGGTGAATCACGAGAGTTGTGGGGCGAGAAGCCGGGCGGAGCGACTGGGCATCCCCTGTCGCTGGCTTGACCACAGATCCTTCCCCACCAGGGAAGCCCTGGATGATGCCCTGATTGAGGCCTTTGCCGCCGTTGCTGTGGACCTGGTGGTGATGGCAGGTTGGATGCGCATCGTCACCGGCCGTTTGGTGGAGGCCTTTCCCGATCGGCTGCTGAACATTCACCCTTCCCTCCTCCCCAGCTTTCGTGGGATGGATGCGGTGGGACAAGCCCTGGCCTCAGGTGTTCAGATCACGGGTTGCACGGTTCATTTGGTGCGACCCGAGGTGGATTCCGGCCCCATCCTTGTGCAAGCAGCCGTTCCTGTGCATCCCAAGGATGATCCGCAAACCCTGGCGGCCCGCATTCATCGCCAGGAGCATCGCATTCTTCCCTTCGCCGTGGCCTTGGCTGCCCAGCGCCTGGCTGGGCAGGCTCAGGGATAAAAGGGCAACAGGGGAAGGCCCGTGTCCCGGGGGAGACCAGCCATCAAATTGAGGCATTGCACGCCCTGCCCGGCCTGGCCCTTGACCAGATTATCGATAGCACTCATGAGGATGAGCTGGCCCGTTCTTCGGTCCACTTGCACCGACAGAAGGGCACGGTTGGTGCCTTTCACCCACTTGGTGGCTGGATAGGTTCCCACGGGGAGCACCTCCACACAGGAGCTGTGCCGATAGGCCGCCCGCAGCAGGGTGCTGCAGTCGTCGGCGGTGAGCCCAGGATCCCTCAGACGGGCATACACCGTGGCCAGTAGACCCCTCACCATCGGGATGAGGTGGGGCGTGAACTGCACCTGAAGGGGGTGGCCACAGACTTGGCTGCATTGCTGCTCGATCTCACTGGTGTGCCGGTGTCCAATGACCCCATAGGGAGCCACGGATTCGCCAGCTTCCGCCAACAACAGGTGCTCCTTGGCGGCGCGTCCGCCGCCGGAGGTGCCGGTTTTGGCATCAATCACGATGCCATTGAGTTCGATCAGTCCTTGGCTCAGGAAGGGCATTAGGGCCAGCAGGCTGGCCGTGGGAAAGCAACCAGGAGCAGCCACCAAGCGAGCTTTGGCAATGCGCTCCGCTTCCCACTCCGCCAAGCCATAGACGGCTTCCGCGCAGAGGGCTTCATCCTGTCGGGGGTGGTTGCGGGCCTCGCTGCT
>JAYKHG010000015.1:0-10404 GCA_035284825.1 Cyanobacteriota bacterium | reverse complement strand
CACCGCCCCCGCCTTGAAAGCCACGGCCGCCATGGAGCGCTGAGAGCGCCCCATCCGGCCTGAATCTAGTTATGGGATTCGTTTCGCATGGTTCAGGATCAACTCGCCCTGGTTCTGAATGCAGTATTCGCATAGTATTTGCCGTGAATTGTCTTCGAGTACCGAAACTGAAACGTTGGCACTCGTTTTTGTACGTAACTAAGCACGTCCTTAGGGAGAGCAACAACTTCTGACAGGTTGGGCGTCACCGCGCGCTCTTCATAGCAGTGACCTCGATCTCGATTCGCATTCTCGGATCTGCCAACCCAGCAGAGATCATCATGGCCGCCGGGCGGATTTCACCGAAGTACTTTCGTAGGATCGGCCAGCAATCTGGAAACTCGGCGCCGTTGGGAAGCACGTAGGTCACGCGAACAACGTCTTGCAGGCATGATCCCGCCTGCTCAAGCGCTGCAACGACGTTTTTTAAGCACTGCTCCGTCTGCTCTAGAAGACCATCGGCAATGGTCATGGTTGAGTAGTCAAAGCCAGTGGTTCCGGAAACGAAGACCCACTCACCAGCGACCACGGCGCGCGAATAGCCGATCTCATGCTCGAAAGTAGAACCAGAGCTGATGAGCTTCCTAGTCATGCATGTTCCTCGGACGAACTTAAGCAGGCTTGTTCAGTGACGCCCAATGCTCATCATCACCCGCCCGGAGCAGCTCTTGGTCAAGTCGATACCATTGCGCCGGGTCGGGTGCATGATGTTGTTGGGTAACCCTTGCGCATGTATCGATTTATTTAAGCCCAGGTAGGATATTGTTATGATAACTCTCGCCTGACTTGTTTGAGCAGTGAAGCTGTGATCCCCAGCAGGAGCGGCCAATCTGGCGAGATGATCTCCACCGTATCGTCGTATCGGGTCTGAACTGCAAAGAAGCTGAGATCTGCAATCGGCTGGAATGCGCTGACATCGCTACCCGATTCCTCCATCCAATCCATTAACGCCGCGAGATCATGGGTGAAGGGAGCCAGGCCACCCTTGGAGTGGATCCAACCTTTGAGAGCCTTCTCGCAGGCTTGTTGAAGCCGGAACCCGATACTGCTGTCACGGAAGCCCGAGAGGTCGACCATTCGGTGCGCCTCGTCAAGATCAGCCTGGGCGATCCGGAGGTAACGCAGGGCGTCCGGATCAACCATTCAATAGAATTCCTTCTTGGTACGCGATGGACGTGACAGCGCTTCTTTGTTGCTGGCGTTGACTCACTTCACTTTCGGTGTAAAGAAGTAGGTCAAGTGGCAGTTGATAGCTGGAGTATTGGCGCCACAGGTCTCCCAGCACGCGAACACGATCATGACCATTCAGCCAGTGATCCGGCACGGTGATCAGAAGATCCACGTCGGAGTCCGGCCGGGACGTTCCTTTGGCGCGTGATCCAAACAAGCGAACCTGTGCTTTAGGGATTGCTGCGGCGATCCCTGCGGCAATCGCACTTATCCGTGGGTCGATCAGGATGGCGGGTGTAGTTGATGGAGCTGCTGTCATGGAGGATTCGCATTGACCCAATTTACTGCAGCTACGCCGCCCTTGCAGATGAAGGATTGCCGCACGCCACCTGGTTTGCCCAACGCGCCCATCACCCGCCGCAAGTAATCCGTGCTGCATCAACGACCATCACTCGGCGGACGGCGTGCATGGGCTTGTGATCCGGCCTTCTGTGCAACCAGAATTGTGATTGGAACTTCATAGTGGGTCTCATTGCCTACAAGGTGAACATTGATTCCAAGATGATCAATCCCGATGTCATGATTGAAGATTTGTCGAATCCTTGCCTCATCTCCTGGATTTGGGAAAGATGCCGCCATCTGTTGCTCAAGTTCAATGTCCACCTTGTAAAAGGCAAGACGAATATCTCGAAGATCACTGTCGATGACCAGACTTCTTAACTCCTCATCACTCAAAGCATGAGTATGAGAAGGATCTCGGAGCTTCTCAAGAAGATCATAAGCGTTCACCTTCGTTGACGGAAGAGCGACATCGGCAATCACAACCTTCCCTCCTGGACGGCACACGCGAATCATTTCGGACAAAACGGCTTTAGGATCAACACAATGATGAAAGGCGTACCGGCTAAGAACTATGGAGAAACTGCCTTCTGTGAATGGCAACTTTTCTCCTTCCGCTTCCTGCCAGGAAACATTCCTCAATCCTCTTTGATGAGCCAGTACCTGGGCTTGCTCCAGCATTGCAGGCGTAATGTCTATACCAGTTACATGTTCTACAATTGGAGCAAAGGCACAAGCGACGATACCTGGTCCACAAGCGACATCAAGAACCTTGTCTTGAGCTGAAGCTTCAGCCATATCTAATAGCAGCTGAAGCGACTCTTCGTTCGCGTGACCAGGCACCTGAGTAAACGGAACCGCTTGGCGAGAAAATTGATCAAGGATCGTTTCTTTGTGGGTGGCCATAAATGGAGGGATAAGCTTTTCAGTCCGGATAACGGCATGGATAGATCGTGGCTACGCACGATCTATCCATGCCGTTCAGTGTGTTACAAAACCGCCTGGAGCCCGCTAGGCCTGGCCCGTTATCAGCTTACAGTAAAACTGCTCGGTCGACCTACAGCCACATAATCTGGTTGGGTAACGCTAAGAAGCGCAGTCGTGGGCACAGTTGTCATTAACTCTACGAAGTCATGCCGGGGATTTTGTGTGAACCGGGCATCACATCCCCGTAGTGTGCTGCTCTCAAATGAGGTCTGCTCAGGCGCTCACGGCCCGGGCGATCAGCACGGTGAGCATCAGGATAGCCAGCAGCACCTGCAGGGCCATGAACAACTTGGCCGGCCTGGACATCACGGTTTCGCTCGTGGGGCCATATGTGGAGTTCACATTGAGGGAGATAAAGAGATAATCAATCACATGGGGCGTGGGAGCCGGTTCCCCATCCCGTGAAGGCCAAACAAAAGCCCCGCCAGGGGTGCACACATCAAGAAAGATATAGATGAACATGAACACCGTCACGCTCTGCATATAAACGGCTGCCACATCCCACAGCCCCGTCAATCCTCCTCCTTTCACCGCACTCGCCGTGGCCACCATCGACAGCACATTGGCCACCACCTGCACCATGGAAAACACCAAGTAGATCAGTGCCCATCGAAACACGCTGGATTGGCGGGAGCGGAACAGGGCCTGGGCCAGGCCGATGGTCACAATCACAATCCTGCTGACCTTTTCCAAGGTATGCAATGGGGTGCTGCCATGGGTGAGCCGCACCCTCAGCGCCTCGGCAGGAGCCGCTTGGATCATCATCTCGGTGGACTCGCGAGAGGGGTTCAGATCTTTTGTCCTTTGTCCTTACTTTCAGGGAAAGAGTTTGTCAGGGCACCAGGGCCAGGCCACCCGGCAAGAATGCCCCCAACCGTTCCCTTGCCGTGTCCGCCGCACCTGAAGCCGCCCCCCCCACCGCTGCCCCCAGGGTGGCGGTGGTGATGGGGAGCGATTCCGATCTGCCCACCATGCAGGCCGCCGTGGAGATGCTGGAGACCTTCGGGGTGCCTTCTGAAGTGCGGGTGCTGTCGGCCCATCGCACCCCGCTGGAGATGGTGGAATTCGCCGAGGGAGCAGCCGAACGGGGCCTCAAGGTGATCATTGCCGGGGCGGGGGGTGCAGCCCATCTACCCGGCATGGTGGCGTCGCTCACTCCCCTGCCCGTGATTGGCGTGCCCGTGCAGAGCCGAGCACTCTCAGGCGTGGATTCCCTCCACTCCATCGTGCAGATGCCCGCCGGCGTCCCGGTGGCCACGGTGGCGATCGGCAATGCAACCAACGCCGGCCTGCTGGCGGTGCAGATCCTGGCCACGGCGGACGCCACCCTGGCCGAAGCCCTCATGGCCTACCGCCAGCAGCTGCACGACCAGGTGAAAGCCAAGGATGGCCGGCTTCAGGAGCTCGGCAGCCGGGCCTACCTGGCTGCCATGCAGACCGCCGGGGCTGGTTAAACCATGACCACCGCCTTCCGCCCTCGCCCCGGCCCCTGGCTGTTGGGACTCGTTGTTCTGGGGCTGCTGAGCCGCTGGGCCACCCGCACCGAGCTGGTGCAGGCCTGGGATGCGGGCAACTTCGTGCTGGCCCTATCCGGCTTCAACCTGGAGGGGCATGTGCCCCACATGCCAGGGGTGTTCTGGTGTCTGATCGCCCTGGGGCGCCTGTTCCGTCCCCTCGTGGGCGGCAATGGGGTGGCCGCCCTCGAGCTGGTGAATGCCCTCGCCGCGGCCGCCGCCCTGCCCTGTGGTTGGTGGCTCGGAAAGCGATTCGGCGGCTCCAGGGTGGGCGCCTGGCTGGTGGGCCTGCTCTTCAGTGCTCCCCTGCTGTGGTTTTACGCCAGCCAACCCCTGAGCTATGGGGCGGAGCTGGGGTGGGTGGTGGCCATTGGCTGCTGTGCCTTCCAGCTGGCCGAGGGCGACCACCGCTTTGTGCTCCCCCTGGCGGCATTGATGGCCACCGCCGGCGGCATCCGCCCCAACACGCCGCTGTTTTTGCTGCCCCTGGTGCTGGCGGCCTGCGGGCGGGGCTGGCGGAGGGGGGTGGAGGGATGGCGCTTCGGAGCGGGCATCGCCCTGGGACTCGGCCTGCTGGTGGCATGGGGATCGGCGTTTCTTGCCGAGGTGGGGGGCTTCGGGCAGTTCTGGGAGCTCTTTCAAGCTTGGAAGGGCGACCACAGCGATCCTTCCAGCGGCAAGGGTCTGGCCAGCCACGTCCTGCTGCTCCTCCGCAGCGTGGGGCTCACGGCGCCGGCGGGCCTGGCCCTGGCCCTGCTCTGGCCCCGGCGGGCGCCTGCCCATCCCAGTGAAGAAGTGGCAGGGGAATCCCGGAGCTGGCGCCTGCTCTTCCTGGCGCTCTGGATCACCCCCTCCGCTCTCTACCTGGTGCTGGTGCACTTCACCCGCATGGGCCATGCCACCACCCTGCTGCCGGGGGTGTTGCTGGCCCTGGCCTGGCGCCTGGGGGGCAGCGATGCCAAACCTCCCCTGGGTTGGCCCCGGGATCTGGCCCTGGTGGTGGTGCTGCAAACCCTGCTGTTTCTTTTGGTGCCCGGCGACCGGTTCGCCCCTTCCCTCAGGGCGTTCGACAGGGAATGGGGACAGGCGATCCAGGCCGTGCAGCGGTTTGATCCCGCCACCACGCTGGTGGTGACCACGGGCCGGGCCAACCTGCGCGCTTTCCGGCTCCCCTCGGTCCATTTCCCCGCCTACGACCACGACGGGGCGGATTTCAAACTTGATCAGGCTGGCCCCACCATTGGGGTCAAACCCCCCTTGAAAAGGGTGGTGGTGCTCGATCGGGGCCTGCGCATGGCGCCGCCGCCCTTGCCGGGGGTGCGCAGTGAACTGCTGATCCCTGGCCGGTTGCGCCTGTTGGAGGTGCCCATCCCACCGGCGGGGCTCGAGGTGGAGCGGGGCGCGATCCGCCTGTTGCCGCCCTCGGCTGACGGAGGACCCGAGAAACCGGCAAGCTGAGGATCTGCTCCTTGCTTCCCCGCACCCATGCTCGAGCGGCTGGTGCTCCCTCCCTGGCTGCGCTTCAGCCTGGCTTTGCCCCTGCTGGTGCTCAATCTCTGGGTGCTCCGGCAGCTGCTCGTGCCGTTGGCGCCCTTCCCCGCCCTGTTTCTCACGGCTGCGCTGATCGCCTTCGTGCTCGACATTCCCACCCGTTGGCTGGTGGAACAAAAGCTGCCCCGGCCCCTGGCGCTGCTGCTGGTGATCGGGGTGGGTCTGGGGGGGGTGGTGCTCGCAGCCCTATGGCTCCTGCCGCGCCTCGTGCAGCAGCTGGATGAACTCATCAAAGCGCTGCCGGGCTGGCTCTCGGAAGGAGAAATCCTGCTCAGAAATTTTCAGAACTGGGCCATCTCCCGGGGCCTGCCCAGTGATTTCGGGGATCTCAGCAGCCAACTGCTCACCCGCACCAGCAAGCTGGCCAGCCAGTTCAGCCAGCAGGTGCTCAGCCTGTTGGGGGCCACCTTGGGCCTCACGGTGAACACCGTGATCGTGCTGGTGCTCACCGTGTTCCTGCTGCTGGGGGGAGAGCGGATCGCCGCTGGCCTGGCCCAGTGGCTTCCCCCCAACGTCCGTGGTCTGGTGACCAGCACCCTGTACCGCACCTTCCGGGGCTATTTCGCCGGCCAACTCCTGTTGGCCCTGATCCTCAGCAGCCTGCAGATGGTGGTCTTCACCCTGCTGGGCATTCCCTACGGGGTGCTGTTTGCCGTGGCGATTGGCTTCACCACCCTGATCCCCTACGCCAGCGCCGCCACCATCGTGGTGGTGAGCCTGCTGCTGGCCCTGGAGGATCCCCGCAAGGGGCTGGAGGTGCTGGCCACGGCCATCACGGTGGGCCAGGTGGTGGACCAGATCATTCAACCCCGCCTCATGGGCAGCATCGTGGGGCTGCAACCCGCCTGGCTGCTGATCTGTCTGCCCATCGGCGCCCGGCTGGGAAGCCTGCTGGGGCTGGGGGAACTGCTGGGGCTCCTCCTGGCGGTGCCCACCGCCAGCTGCGCCAAAACCTTCCTCGATGCCTGGGCCGTGCGCCTGAGGGCCGGGGAACCGGAGATCACCGGGGATGAGGGGACACCCCCAGAACTCCTGGGCCGTGGGGCCACCTGAGCACTTGCACAACCTTCCCCACACCCTCCGGCCAATCCCCTGGACAGGGGGCCAGCCCCCCCCGCCGCTCCCCAGGGGAACGGCCGCTCCCCTGGTGCTGCTCCTCCACGGCGGGGCCCAGGTGGCAGCGGAAACAGAGAACCAGCTGCTCGCCAATCTGTCGCTCCAGGAGCGCCAGCGCCATGCCACCTACCAGCGTTCCGCCGCCCAGGCCCGCTTCCTGCTGGCCCGGGCGAGCTTGCGCCAACTGCTCGGCCACTGGCTCCAGCAACCGGCCGCCACCATTCCCATCGAAGCTGATCTCCTGGGCAAGCCCCGGTGCCCAACGGCTGGGGCGCCGGCGTTCAACCTCAGCCATTCCGGAGATCTGATCCTCCTGGCTTTTCACGCCACCGCTGAGGTGGGTGTGGATGTGGAGCAGGCCCGGCCGAATCTCCAGTGGGAGCGGATCGCCCGGCGATGGCTCACCCCAGCCGAGGTGGCCGAGCTTCGGGCCCTGCCCCAGGCCGAGCAGGGCAGGGGCTTCCTGGCGGCCTGGTGTCGCCTGGAGGCCCGCGTCAAAGCCAGTGGGCAAGGGCTGGGCGGGATCGCGGGATCGGGGGCAGCAGCCGTGCACCTTTGGGATGTGCGGGTGCCCATGGGCTACGCCGCCGCCGCCGCCCTGCGGGCCCTTACGGCCCCTGGGGAATCGGTGGCGCGGGCCGGTCATCCCAGTCCTCTGGCTTGAGGGGCTGGCCCAGCAAGAGCTTTTCCGCGCGCCGCACGGCCGTGGGATGGCTCAACAGGTCCGCCTCCTGCAGCATCAGCGGCCGTTCTGGAGGCAGATCCCCCGGCCTGCGCGGAGGGGGCTGCCAACGGAAGGTGCTGTCTGGAGCCAGCTGGCGGCAGAGTTGCTCCATCTGTTGCCTCAGGGCCAGCCGCACCCGGCCGTGCTCCAGGGCCTGGAAAAATTCGTCCCGCGGCGCCCGACCCATGCTGGTGGGTCTGCTTCCATTGCCCCCCCGCAGCCGGGCCCCATCGGGATTCCAGCTGGGACGACAGAGCCCTTTCTCCCCCGTGTGCACGTCCAGCCAAAGATGGAGCCCCTCCCCCCGGGGATGGTTCACCACCGCCAGGCCATCCCCGGGCCTTTGACGCGGCAGGGCATACACCCTCCAGCTGGGGCGATCCTCCGCCGGCACACAGCCGCTCAGCAGCAGAACCCCCAGGGGAAGCAGCAGGGGCAGCCTCAGGCGCACGACCAAGGGATCGACACTCGCGCCATGATCCTGCTTCTCCCCCTGAATTGTGGTTTGGCATGGCCCTCACCCCCTCCACCATGCTGCCCCTCGGCACGCCCCTTCCCTGGGGGACCATGGCCCAGGGCCTCACCGCTGTGGTGGGTGGCCCCCTCCCCAACCCCCAAACCCTGGAGGGAACCCCTGTGCTGGTGCTGTTCCTGTGCCCCCACTGCCCGTTTGTGAAGCACATCGAGCCTGAACTCACCCGGCTGCACCAAGAGTTCGGGGATCAGGTGGCCTTTCTGGCGATCCGCAGCAACAGCCTCACCACCCATCCCCAGGATGGGCCCAACGGCATGACCAGCCAGGCCAGGGAAAACGGATGGCGCTTTCCCTACTTGGCGGATGACAGCCAAGCCGTCGCCAAGGAGTTCCAGGCCGCCTGCACCCCCGATCTCTACCTGTTCGACGGCAACCACGCCCTCGCCTATCGGGGCCAGCTCGATGGCAGCCGCCCGGGCAATGGGGTGCCCTTGGGTGGAGGGGACCTCCGGGCCGCCCTGCAAGCCGTGGTGACCGGTCAAGCCCCCTCTCCAGAGCAGGTGCCCTCCATCGGCTGCAACATCAAGTGGCATGCCGGTCAGGCCCCCACCTGGGCCTAGGGCCAACACCGCAGGGGGCCACGGCGCCCTTTTCCCAATCTTTCGTTGGGCTTAAGGTTGCCCCCATGCATGTGCCCCCCTTCAGCCTCGCCGAGCAGCTGAGGCAGCTTGGAGATCGCCTCGATGAAGCGGTGTTGCAAGTGTTGCGCAGCGGCCAATACATCGGCGGCTCCACCATTGCAACCTTTGAAAACGCCTTCGCCGACAGTTGTGGTGTTCCCCATGCCATCGGCTGCAACAGCGGCACCGATGCCCTGATCCTGGCCCTACGGGGCTTAGGAATTGGGCCAGGGGATGAGGTGATCACCTCCTCTTTCAGTTTCTTCGCCACCGCCGAAGCCATCAGTGCCGTCGGCGCCACGCCCGTGTTCGTGGATGTGGAGGAGGGCTCCTACCTGCTGGATCCGGAGCGCATTGAGGCGGCCATCACGCCTGCCACCCGGGCCCTGCTGCCGGTTCACCTCTTCGGGCGGCCGGTGAACATGGAGCAGATCAACGCCATCGCCCGCGCCCACGGCCTGCTGGTGATCGAGGATTGCGCCCAGGCCACCGGCGCCAGCTGGGCGGGCCGGCCCGTGGGCAGCTGGGGGGATGCGGGGTGCTTCAGCTTCTTCCCGACAAAAAATCTTGGCGCCGCCGGGGACGGGGGAGCGGTGGTGTGCCGTGATCCCGAACTCGCGCAACGGGTGCGGGAGCTGGCGGTGCATGGCATGCCCCGCCGTTATCTCCACACCAACCTGGGTTACAACAGCCGCCTGGATGCCCTCCAGGCCGCCGTGCTCCAGGTGAAGCTGCCGCACCTGGCCACATGGGTGGAGCGAAGAGGGGCCATTGCCCGGCGCTACCTCCGGGAACTCGCGGATGTGCCAAGGCTTGTGCTCCCGGAAGCAGGGCCCAACGGCCACAGCTGGAACCAGTTCGTGGTGCGCTTGCCCGCCTGCCCCTCGGGGAAGGCCCTATGCGAAAGCCGCTGCACCCCTTCCTGCGACAGTGCCAGCCATGGCCTGCCGGAGTCTTGCTGTCGCGATTGGTTCAAGCAACAGCTTCAGGATGCTGGGGTGAGCACCATCATTTACTACCCCATTCCGATCCACCGCCAGCCCGCCTATACCCATCTGGGTTATGGCAGCGGCAGCCTGCCCCACACAGAACGCCTCTGCACAGAAGTGCTGAGCCTTCCCATCTTCCCGGAACTCAGCAGCGACCAGCAGGACACAGTGATTGCTGTGCTTCGCCAACAGCTTTGCGGGATGGCGGCTGAAGCAAGCGGCATCCAACTCGCGGTCTGAGATCGCGCTTCGCCTGCATACGATTAGGCCCTTCGTCAGCCCCGGGGCAGGCCGGCATAGAGCTGCTTGAAGAGCGCCTGTTGCTGCTTGTGCACCACCACCGGCGCCGGATAGCCGCGCCGCTCCAGGGGGGCGATCTCGCCGCTGATCAGATCGGCCGTGGCCACATGGGCCAGCTCCGGCAACCAGCGGCGGATATAGGTGGCCTCGGGATCGAATTTGGCCGCCTGGCTGGCGGGGTTGAAGATGCGCAATGGCTTGGGATCCATGCCACTGCTGGCGCTCCACTGCCAGCCGCCGTTGTTGGCGGCCAGATCCCCATCCACCAGCCGGGCCATAAAGGCCGCCTCCCCCAGGCGACAGTCGCAGATCAGATCCTTCACCAAGAAGGATGCCACGATCATGCGGCAACGGTTGTGCATCCAGCCACTGCCATTGAGTTGGCGCATCGCGGCATCCACGATCGGCACCCCGGTGAGGCCCTCCCGCCAGGCCTCCAACCACGGGGCGTTGTTGTGCCAGGGGAAGTGGCGCCATTGGGGCCGGTAGGGGCCCTCCGCCAGCTCGGGGAAATGGAAGA
>JAYKHG010000014.1:0-13078 GCA_035284825.1 Cyanobacteriota bacterium | reverse complement strand
TGGTTTCATCCCAGCGCCAGGGCAGCTCCGCTGCGGCGAAGGCCTGGTTGAACGCCTGGCGGTGCCCATGGAATTCCGTTTCCGCCAGGGTGCCATCCACATCCCAGAGCAGTGCGTTCAATCCCATGTTGTGAGCTCCAGGGATTCCCCCAGTTTCCCCCCCTTGGGGGATGCGCAGGGGCTGAGGCCCCTCCACAATGCGGTCACCCTTAAGAACCTCCCGCGACCGTGCCTCTCCCCGCCTGGAGGTTGCCCCCCCCTCTGCCGATCCAAGAGGGAGGAGGCTCTAGCCATGGCCTTCCGGTGGAGCTGTGGGCCGTTCTGGCTCGACGGGGCCAGGCTGATGCCGAAGCCATCTCGGCCCTCCTCAATCCGCCCGATCCCCCTGATCCTTTCCTCCACTTTCCAGATCTGGAAAGGGCTGTGAGCCGATTGGCACAGGCTGCCCAGAAGGGGGAGGCCGTGGCGATCTGTGGGGATTACGACGCGGATGGGATGACAAGCACCGCCCTGCTCACAGGGTTGCTCCATCGCCTTGGTGGTCGACCCCAGCCCGCCATTCCCAGTCGGCAGGAGGAGGGCTACGGGCTGAATCAGGCGATGGTCGAACGGCTTGCGGCGGAGGGGGTCACCCTTTTGATCACGGTGGACAACGGGGTGAGCGCCCAGGAAGCCCTGGAGCGGGCCGCTGCCCTCGGCCTGCAGGTGATCTTGACCGACCACCACACCCTCCCCGAGGTTTCACCTCCCTGCCTGGCCCTTCTCCATCCAGCCCTCACCCCCCCGGAATCCCCCTACAGAGGGTTGGCGGGGGTTGGCCTGGCCTTTGTCCTCGGTCAAGCCCTCGCCCAACGGATGGGCAGCCGGGAAGGTCTGGAGATGGCCATGGAGTTGTTCTGCATCGGCACCATCGCCGACATGGCGCCCCTGCAGGGGGTGAATCGCCGTTGGCTTCGCCAAGGGTTGCCCCGGCTCGCCGGGACACGCCTCGCGGGCCTGCGGGCCCTGATGCAGTTGGCGGGCCTCCAGGAGGCGCCGATCGATGCTGACGTGGTGGGATTCCAGCTGGCGCCTCGGATCAATGCCGTGGGACGGCTCGGGGATCCCCTCCTCGTGGTGGAGCTGCTCACGACAGGCGATCGGGAGCGGGCCATGGAGCTCGCCCGCCGCTGTGATGCCCTCAACCGGGAGCGGCGGGAGCTGTGTCAAGCCCTGGAAGCCGAGGCCATGGCCCTCCTGGAGGCCGACACTCCCCGCTGTCCAGCTTTTGTTTTGTTGGCTCAGCCCCATTGGCACCATGGCGTGATCGGGATCGTGGCCGCCCGCCTGGTGGAGCGTTTGGGTCGGCCTGTGGCCCTTCTGGGAGGGGAAGGAAACGGACGCTTGCGGGCATCGGTGCGGGCACCACGGGGATTTGCGGTGGATCAGGCTCTCACCGCCTGCGCCCCCCTGTTGGCACGCTTTGGTGGCCATGCCGCAGCGGGAGGATTCACCGTCGATGCGGGAAATCTTGTCCGGCTGCAGGAGCGTCTGGAAGAACTGGCGGAGGCTTGGCTCAAGGGCCACCCAGAGGGACTGATGGTGGAACCGGAAGCCCACCTGCGATTGGAGCGGATTGATCGGGACCTCTGGCAGGCCCTGCAGCGGATGGGTCCCTTTGGCGTTGCCCATCCCATGCCGCTCTTTTGGAGTGTGGGATGTCGGGTGGAGCAACAAAAAATCCTCCGGGGAGGTCATCTCCAGCTCACCCTCAGCCAGGGGGATGGGCGCCTTCAGGCTATGGCCTGGCGTTGGGAGGGAACGACTCCCCTGCCCGCCATGGTGGATGTGGCCTATCGCCTTCGTCAGGATTCCTGGCAGGGGAAGCAGCGAATCGTGGCTGATCTCGTGGCTGTCAGGCCGAGTCACCAGGGGGAGGAAGGCGTGGTGCTCCTGCGGGGAGATCGCCCCTATCGCTGTGCCCTTCGTGGCAAGGGCCTGGTGATTCGCAATGGTTCTGGCCAGGAACTGACCTCATCCCTCCATTGGGAGGGATCCCAGGCCCGTCCCCTCTTCAATGGGGAGCATCCCTACGTGCGCGCCCTCTTCCAAGATGCCGTCATGGCCCTGGGCTTAGCGGGGTGATGGCCTCAGAGGGCGTGCCTCAGAGGGCACCGCGCCGATAAAAGAGGATGAAGATCACGGCCGGCCCGGCCAAGGTGATCAGTGCCAAAGCCGCAAAGTTGGCAATCAGGTGGAAATCAATGCCCATGCTCTCTGTCTCGCAGGCGGGTGGCGTGCGCATGCACCATAGGGCCTGCACTGGCTGCCCTGTTCCAGACTCTCATGCACTGTGACGGCTTGTCACAGCTGTCCCCAGCGTTCGAGGATGGTGGGATGAGTCAGCTCACCCCCCGTTGGCAGTGTATTTCGGGCTGTGGAGCCTGCTGCCGCCTGGATCCGGCCCTGCGACCAGAAGCCCTCGCCATGCTGGATGGGGAACAGCAACAGATCTACCTAGCCATGGTGGGGAAGGATGGATGGTGCATCCACTACGACACGGGCGGTCGGCGTTGCCGCGTTTATGCCACCCGGCCCGATTTCTGCCGCGTCAGCACCATCCTCGCCATGATGGGGGTCAAAGACAACGAAGCCGATGCCCTGGCGATCTCCTTCTGTCGTCAACAGATCCGCAGCGAAACGGGGGGGCGTGGCAAGGTCATGAAGCGTTTTCAAAGGGGGCTGCGTCGCCCATGACCTCCCCAGAGCCCCAACCTGACGCCCTCTCATCCGCTGAACAGGCCAGAGATTCTCCCGTGGGGATGGGCAGCTGGCTATCGGTGTTTCTCAGCACGGCTGGCACCGTGTTTCTTGCCGAGCTCGGCGATAAAACCCAGCTGGCGGCCCTGCTCCTGGCGGCGGAGTCCGGCCGGCCCGTGGTGGTGGCGATTGGGGCTTCCCTGGCCCTGATCTGCTCCAGTCTGGTGGGGGTCCTCCTAGGGCGATGGTTGTCTTCCGTGATGGCCCCCCAGCAACTGGAACGAGCCGCTGGCGTGCTGATGGTGGGCCTGGGGCTCTGGCTTGGTCGTCAGGCCGTGCTCCAGCTCGCCACCTCCCCCCTACCCCCCATGCCTTAGGCCATGCTTGCCCTGCTTGCCTCTACCTTTGCCACGGTTTTCTTGGCTGAGCTGGGGGACAAAACCCAATTGGCCATCGTCAGCATCAGTGGCACGTCCACTCGCCCGGGAGCGGTGTTCGCTGGGAGTGCCGTGGCCCTGGTGTTAGCCAGCCTATTGGGCTCGGCAGCGGGGGGAACCCTCACCACTGTGGTCCCCACCGACTGGCTCCAACTTGCCGCCGCAGGTGGTTTTCTCATTTTGGGCCTGAGGCTGATCCTTCGCTCCTCCTCCATGGTCACCCCAACTCCCGAGGAGGAAGTGGAGGGGGTCCCCCCGAGTTCCTAAAGTCTCGGAGAGATGTCCTGGCTGGTTGCGCCGCTTCACCCCAGGACATCCTTCTGCGGTTGGTGAGTTCTGCCCTCTCCACGCCCAGCTCCCACCTGTTTCCCTTCGACGATGAAGTTCACGGTCGCTGACCTGCTTGACCAGCTGTCCACCGACGAAAGCCTGCCCCCCGCCCAGCTCGAAAAGGCCCTAGGCGTCACGGCCACCGCCGAGCAGGACAAACTGCGCATTGGCCTCGATGCCCTTGAGCGTCTTGCCCTGGTGGAGAGGAGGGAGGAGGGCGTGCGGCGGTTGGAGTGCCCTGAGTTGATTCCCGCTCGCTTGCGCTGCTCCAGCAAGGGCTTTTGCTTTGCCCTCCGGGACGACGACGGAGAGGACATCTACATCCGGGATCACCACCTCAATCACGCTTGGAACGGGGATCGGGTGCTGGTGCGGATCACCCGGGAGGGGGGAAGACGCCGCTCCCCAGAGGGCAGCGTTCAATGCATTCTCCAGCGCCATACCTCTCGCATGTTGGGCCATGTGGAGCGGCAGGGCGACCAGCTTGTGGCGGTGCCCCTCGACGATCGCCTGTTGACGACCGTCGTGCTGCCCGATGGAGACGCCAGCCACCTCGAACAACGGGACTCCCATGTGGTGGAAGTGCAAATTGACCGTTTTCCCGTGGCCCAACTCGCTCCTCAGGGGCACGTGGCGCGCAGTTTGCCCGTGGGAGGTGGGGACGATGCCGACCTGGACTTGTTGCTCGTCAAACACCAGCTGCTCCAGGAAGCAGGTTCCACCCCCAGACTCACCCTCAAGGCCCCCGTTGAGAAGGGCCGTCAGGACCTCACCGAACTCCCCACCCTGCTGGTCCAGCCCTGGCGGGCGGTGGACGGTCCCATGCTCCCTGCCCTTTCCCTCGAGGGCAGGGAGGGGGGCTGGCGCCTCTGGGTCCATGCCCCCGCCATCGCCGAACGCCTCGGTATGGCCACCACGGTCGACACCTGGATCCGTGATCAAGGGGAGGCGGTGCCCCTGGGTCACCATTGGCGACAGCTCCTGCCAGCGAATTTGGCGAAGGCTGCGGCCTTTTCCGCCGGTGTGGAACAGTCAGCCCTCTCCGTGGCCCTCGACCTCGGGCCAGGGGGGGAGCTCGAGCACTATCGATTTCAGTTGAGTCGGATCTGCCCCCTCGCCACGGTGGATGGCCCCGCCTTCGAGGCCCTGGTGGAGCGAAAGCCAAAGGCCCGCACCCTTCCTGCCGCCCTTAAGCCCCACAAAGACCATCTTGAGCTCATCGAGCAGTTGGTGAGCGTGGTGGCTTTGTTGCGGCAACGTCGCCTGGCGGCGGGGTCGATCGAACTGGACGTGCCCATTCCCCCCCTGGAGGCGCTTGGGGACGGCGGACGACCGGGACCTGATGCCGGCAGGGCTGGCTGGATGGTGACCCTGCCGGATGCCCACCCGGCCGCCCTGCTTCGGGAGAGCCTTCTTGTGGCCCATCGAGCCCTGGGGCACCACCTTGCGGCCCTCGGCTTGCCAGCCATCTTTGCCATCAATCCGCCCCCGGATGCATCGGCCATCAACGAGGTGGCGAAGGCTGCCTTGGCCCTTGAAATTCCCCTTGAATTGAGCAGCGAAGGGAATGCCAGTGCGTCAGAACTGGCGGCCGCCTTTGCCCGCACCGACCGCAGCCGGGTATGGCAGCAGCAGATTCGAGACTGCCTGGAGATCACGCAGTTGAGTGACCAGCCTGGGGAGAATGCCCTGGCCGGCGATCCCATCGCCGTAGCCCCGTGGACTTGTCCCAGCCTGCATTATGCCGATCTCTTCAACCAGCATGTGCTGGTCACCCTGCTGCTGGAGGGGAAGGACAGGCCCACCGTGCGCCATAAAACCAGTGTGGATTTGGCATCGGACGCTTCCCACGGAGCCATTGACTGGCCTTTGCTGACCCCGACGCAGCTTGCCCCATTTGAGGACAGCCTGCGCCATGGGCTGCTGCTGCGCCTGAATGGACGCCGTCAGGCCCTGACGGAGTTTCAGGCCGATCGCCTGGCCATGGCCCAGGCCCGCTATGCCCAGCCCCTGGTGGGCCAAATCCTCCAAGGCGTCATCAGTGGTGTGCAGAGCTATGGCTTTTTTGTGGAAGTGCCCCCCTCCATGGTGGAGGGACTGGTGCATGTCAGCTCCCTCAAGGACGATTGGTATGAATACCGCTCACGCCAAAATCAGCTTGTGGGTCGCAAAGGTCGTCGCACCTTTATGGTGGGCGATCTGGTGCAGGTTTTGATCGAAAAGGTGGATGTGTTGCGCCACCAAATTGATCTCTCCGTCGTTTTGCCTGAGGAGGAACCAGAAGCCCTGGAAGAGGGTGAGGTGGATGGGGGCCAGGTCAGCCCCTGAGTCCCATGACGTCCCCTCCCGAAACCCTTCCCGTGGTGCTGGCGATGTCTGGCGCGTCCGCCCAACCCCTCGCTCAACGGGCCCTGCAACTGTTGCTCCAGGAGGGGCGCACCGTGGATGTGGTGACGAGCAGGGGGGCCATGGCCGTGTGGCGCGCCGAGTTGGGGGTGCTGGTGCCCTATGAGCCAACGTCGCAGGAAGCCTTCTGGAGGGAGCGCACCGGATGCGCCCTGGGAGAGTTGCGCTGTCATCGCTGGAATGATCAAGCAGCCCCCATCGCCAGTGGCAGCTACCGCACGGCTGGCATGGTGATCCTGCCCGCCAGCATGGGCACCGTCGGACGGATCGCCTCCGGTGTGGCCCTGGATCTCATCGAACGGGCCGCGGATGTCCACCTCAAGGAGGGTTGGCCCCTGGTCATTGCCCCCCGCGAATTGCCCTGGAACCTCATCCATCTCCGCAACCTCACCACTCTGGCGGAGGCGGGGGCCCGCATTGCCCCCCCCGTGCCCGCCTGGTACCACCAACCCACTTCCCTCGAAGAGATGGTGGATTTTTTGGTGATTCGCATTTTTGACGGCCTTGGGATGGAGCTGGGTGCCCTGCGCCGCTGGGAAGGCCCCGTGCCCTTGAGGCCATGACAGCCCGTCGCCTGTTGGTGGTTCCTTTCCTTTCCCCCCTGCTGGCGGTGTTGCTGGTGGCGGCGCTGAATCCTCGCCCCCAACTGTCCTTTCGTGTGTTGACCTGGACCACCCCCTCCGCCCCATTGGGCCTCTGGCTCGGTGGGGCGGCCCTGGGGGGGGCTGCCCTCAGTGGGGCCGGGGCCGCCCTGGCCCTCGGCCAGGGGGCAGGGGCCTGGGCGACGGGGCGGCGAAGGGTGACCACCCCCCGGTCGTCCCGCACCTCAACAGCGAATGGAAGCCGGGGGGATGGGCGCTGGGAAGATCTTGCTGATGGCCGCCCGGGAAGGGTTGAGGGATGGCAGCAGCCATGGGAGGGAAGACATTCCCAGGATGATCAGGGGAGGGGCCGGGCGGAGGATCGCCCCGTTGCGGTGGCTCCCACCCGAGCTCCCGGTGACCCTGCCCCCACCATGGATGCGCCGTTTCGAATCCTGCGCAGGCCCCCTGCTCCTCAAGGGGAAAAGGCCCCGACCAGCACGGCGACAGGGTCGACATCCTCCCCGCGGGAGAGGGAACCTGTCGCCGTGGCCTTGGACGATGGCTGGGGGAGGGACTCTTCAGGGGAGGAGTGGTAGGCCCCTGGAGCGACCAGACAGGCCGGGATCCTGCCTAAAGTCACGCTCAAGAATGGAGCTCTCCAACGGTGACCGACAGCGCGACCCCGGACGGTGCCCAATCCAAGCCCGCCTCAGCCAAGCCCGCCTCAGCCAAGCCGGCCACCGCAGAGAGCCCAAATCAGCCCCCCGCTGAGGCCACCCCGAAGCCCTCTCCGAAGGCAAAGGCCCCCGCACTGGAGGACAAGCCCTTTGCTTCTTACATCACCCAGGACCTTCTTCCTGCCCTGGCCAAGGAGTGTGAGGCCTACGGGGGACCAGCTCCAGAACTCGGTTTTGAGGAAGGACCCATGCCCGTGGTGGAGGTGCCCTCTTGGATGGTGAAAGGGGTGTTGCCTGGTGGCCGCAAATTTTGGCTCTGTTTCACCGCCCCTCAGCTGGAGGCCGCCAAGATGATCGCCCTGGCGGAGGCCGGTGCGGAGCCAAGTCTGCTGGAGTCGTTTCTGATCGATGAAAAGAAAATGACGCTGCCCCTGCTGGTGTCTCGCCTGGTGCAGCGTCTCAACGGCCAAAAGTGGCTGGGTCCGAATTGATCGGCGCCGTTACACACGGAGCGGCAATGGCCGGGTCGCCCCTACGATGACGCCATAGCAACCGCCTGGACGCGATGGTTCCCCCTGTGTCAGCCCCCACCACCGCGGCCCCCCAGGTCGTCGGCACCCCTGACGCGCCTGCCATCAAGGAGCCGGTGAAGGACACGATTCTCACCCCTCGCTTCTACACCACCGATTTTGATGCGATGGCGGCGATGGATCTTCGCCCCAATGAGGAGGAGTTGAAAGCGATCTGTGAAGAGTTCCGGAAGGATTACAACCGGCACCATTTTGTGCGGGATGGGGAATTTGAGGGCGCTGCGGAGAAGCTGGATCCAGATACCCGGAAGGTGTTTGTTGAATTTCTCGAGCAGAGTTGCACCTCTGAATTTTCAGGATTCTTGCTTTACAAAGAACTCAGCCGCAGGATCAAGGAGAAGAATCCCCTCCTGGCGGAATGCTTTGCCCATATGGCCAGAGATGAGGCGCGCCATGCCGGATTTCTGAACAAATCCATGGCGGATTTTGGACTTCAGCTCGACTTGGGCTTTCTCACCGCCCACAAGGCTTACACCAAATTTAGCCCAGCCCACATCTTTTACGCCACCTATCTCTCAGAAAAGATAGGCTATTGGCGTTACATCACCATTTTCCGCCATCTCCAGCAGCACCCCGAAAGCAAAATTTTTCCCATTTTCAACTTCTTTGAGAACTGGTGCCAGGACGAAAACCGGCATGGCGATTTCTTCGATGCTCTGATGAAGGCCGTCCCCAGCACGGTCAACGGTTGGAGATCCCGACTTTGGTGTCGTTTCTTTCTTTTGGCCGTGTTCGCCACCATGTATGTGCGAGATGTGGCCCGCAAGGAGTTTTATGAGGCACTTGGGCTCGACGCCCGCAGCTACGACCGCATCGTGATCAAAAAAACAAACGAAACCTCCGCCCGGGTGTTCCCCGTTGTGCTGAACGTGGAGGATCCAGGGTTCTGGAATGGTTTGGAAGCGATGGTGAAGAACAACCAGGTTCTTTCATCCCTGGATGCCACTGCCTCCCCTGCCCCCCTGCGGGCCCTCCGCAAGCTTCCCTATTGGGTAGGAAACGCCCTGCAAATGGCCCAGTTGTTCTTCATGGCTCCGATTCCCAGCGAGCAGTACCAGCCTGCCGTGCGCTGAGCTGAGGTTCCCCATCCCTGCCCCTCCGGTTGGATCAGGGCCCGCTGTCCCTTTTGCCTCCTGCCTTTTGGTTGCTTCCACCTCCCTCTCCCCTGGGCTCCACAGCTCAGGGGGCTCCCCAGGGCTCCCTGGAGATTTTCAAGATCCGGCCTGGCGCTCCCATCTGGAGCCCCTGCTCGCTTCTGGCCGAGCCGCTGGGGCGGATCTGGTGGAGGTGTTTCTGGAACGGAGTGACCATCTGGGGGTGCTGGCGGAGCAGGAGAGGATCACCAACGTCTCCCCTTCTTTTGGAATGGGAGCAGGGGTGAGGGTGTTTTCCGGCCGCCACGATGGCTTCGTCTCCACGAATGATTTGAGTGCCGCTGGGCTGATGGCGGCCCTTGATCAAGCCCTTGGCATGTTGGGTCTCCTGCGCCATTCCCATGCTGCGGATGGATTTGAGGGGCTGCCATCCCTGAAAGACCACGGCTCTGACAAGGCCAGTTGGTTGCTGGCCTCCCCATCCCTGAAAGAGGTTGCCGCTCGGCTTTTAGAGGGCACCGATGCGCTCACTCGCCATGGTGCCCACCTGCAATCTCGACGGGGTAGTTATGCCAGGGATTGGCAGGAGGTATTGGTGTGTGCCAGCGATGGCACCTTTGCCCGTGATATCCGTCTCCACCAATCCCTTGGGCTCAATGTGCTGGCCGGAGATGGGGAACACCGCTCCAGTGTGGGCCGTCGCTACGGCACCCAAGGGTGCCCGGAGGATCTGCGGCAATGGGATCCGGATCAGGCGGCTCAGGATCTTTGCCACAGTGCGGCAAACATGCTGTATGCCGATTATGTGGAGGCTGGTCAGTACCCGGTGGTTTTGGCGAATCGCTTCGGTGGGGTGATTTTCCATGAAGCTTGCGGTCACCTTCTGGAAACCACCCAAGTCGAGAGGGGCACGACACCCTTTGCGGATCAAATCGGTGAGAGCATCGCCCATGAGGCCGTGACAGCCATTGATGAGGGCCTGAGCGATGGGGCCTTTGGAAGCCTGTCCATGGATGATGAAGGAATGGAGCCCCAACGCACTGTTCTCATTGAAAACGGCATTTTGCGCAGGTTTCTCAGTGATCGTGCCGGAGAAACGCGGACAGGCCATCCCCGCACGGGCAGCGGCCGGCGCCAGAGCCATTCCTTTGCGGCGGCGAGCCGCATGCGCAACACGTTCATCGCGGCTGGACCCCACACCCCCGAGGAGTTGATTGCCTCCGTGGACCGGGGGCTCTATTGCAAGGCCATGGGGGGAGGAAGTGTGGGGCCCACGGGCCAGTTCAACTTCGCCGTCGAAGAGGCCTACCTCATTGAGGAGGGGCAGCTCGGTCGACCTGTCAAGGGTGCCACATTGATCGGGGAAGCCAAGGAGGTGCTCCCCAAGATTTCCATGTGCGCCAATGACATGGAGCTGGCCGCTGGGTTCTGCGGTTCAGTGAGTGGGAGCATTTTTGTCACCGTCGGCCAGCCCCACATCCGCGTAGACACCATCACGGTGGGGGGGCGATGAGTCAGTCGATGGAGTCGCCCGTGCTGGATGGTGGCCAGCTGCAGGCTCAGCTAGAAACACTCGCTGCCCAGGCGGGGATCTCCCAGTGGGACCTGGGAGCCTCCTGCAGCACCGACACTTCCGTGCAGGTGGATCGGGGCGAGCCCAAGCAGATGAAAGGGGCTGAGCGACGGGCTGTCACCGTTCGGGTTTGGAATGATCAGGGGCTGGTGGGCATTACGAGCACATCAGATCTCACGGAAGCTGGACTGGCCCGTGCCTTTGAAGGTGCCAAGGAGGCCAGCGCCTTTGGCAACCCTGAGGAGATCCCCGCGTTTTCCCCCCTCGCGAAGGCGCCTCTACCGGCCCTAGAGCAACCCTTGATGGAGAGCCGCTCCATCCTCCACCTGTTGGACCGCCTCAAGGACGCGGAGCGAGATCTGCTCGCCAGCCATGGGGCCATCTCCACCGTTCCCTACAACGGCCTGGCCCAGCGCCGCAGCGAAAGGGTGTATCTCAACAGCGAGGGGGCCCTCCGTCACCAGCAGCTCTCCACCGCCTCCCTTTACCTCTATGCCCGGGCTGAGGAGACCGGAAGGAAGCCCCGCAGCAGCGGAGCGGTGCGCTTGGCCTACGGCGTGGAGGGGTTGGATGTGGCGGGCTGCATCGCCGAGGCAGCCCAGCGCACCATGTCCCACCTGAATTACGCTCCCATCGCCACGGGTCGCTACACCTGTGTGTTTTCCCCTGAGGCCTTTTTGGACCTCATCGGTGCCTTCAGCAGTCTCTTTAATGCCCGGGCCGTACTGGATGGGGTGAGCCTGAGCACTAGAGAGAGCCTGGGGGAGGTGCTTGCAGCCCCATTTTTCTCCCTCAAGGACAACGGACTCCATCCCGGCAACATCGGAGCTGCCCTGTTTGACGGGGAGGGAACCCCCACCGCCCCCCTCACCCTCATCGACGGAGGGGTGTTGCGCCACTTCCTCCACTCGGAGGCCACGGCTCGCACCTTTGGCGTTTCCCCCACAGGTCATGCGGGCATGGGGGCCAAGGTGTCCGTCGCCCCCGATTGGTTTGAGGTGTCTCCGACCCCAGGAGTGGCCGGGGGGGAGGAGGGACTGGATCGGTTCGCCCCTGATGCACGCCGTGCTGGAGAAGGGGGGCTGGTGGTGATTGATTCACTCTCCGCCCTCCACGCGGGGGTGAAGGCCAGCCAGGGCGCCTTCTCCCTCCCCTTTGATGGATGGTTGGTGCAGGGTGGTGAGGCCGTTTCGATTGAGTCCGCCACCGTGGCCGGTGACATCCGCTCCGTGCTGATGAACCTGGTGGGCTTCGAAGGGCCCAGCAAGGTCACCCCCTCCGGGCTCTGTCCCTGGGTGTGGGTGGAGGGGCTCACGGTGACAGGCGATGCCTGAAGCGCCTCCTTTGCGCCGTTTCCCCTGATGCGCGTCGTGTTCTGGGGCACCCCGACCTACGCCGTGCCCACCCTGGAGGAGCTCCACGGGGCGGAGCACACGATCGTTGGTGTGGTCAGCCAACCCGATCGGCGTCGGGGCCGGGGCGGTTCCCTAACCCCCTCTCCGGTGAAGCAGCGGGCCCTGGAATTGGGCCTAAAGGTCTTCACGCCGGAACGGGTGCGACGGGATCTGGCCTTTCAAGATCAATTGGCCCGCCTGGATGCGGAGATTTCCGTGGTTGTGGCCTACGGTCAGATCCTCCCGAAACCTGTGCTGGATCAGCCACCGTTGGGTTGCTGGAATGGCCATGGCTCCCTGTTGCCCCGTTGGCGGGGGGCTGCCCCGATTCAGTGGGCCCTTCTGGAGGGGGATGGTTGCACCGGGGTTGGCATCATGGCCATGGAAGAAGGGCTGGATACGGGCCCCGTGCTTCTCGAAGAACGCTTGTCGATTGGCCTGCTGGACAATGGGCAACAGTTGGGCGATCGCCTCTCCGCCCTCACCGCCAAACTGTTTCTGAAGGCCCTTCCCCGCATCGCCGCCGCTGGCGTGGGGCCGCAGTTGGAACGGTGGGAGCGCCTTGGCCTCCAGGCCCAGAGTGAAGACGGCATCACCTACGCCCGTCTGTTGCGGCGAGAGGACTACCAGTTGAATTGGAACGAATCCGCTCTCCAGCTGCATCGCAGGGTGATGGCCCTTTTCCCTGGCGCCCAAACCCATTGGCAGGGCCTTCGCCTGAAAATCTGGGCGACCGAACCGTTAAGCCACGGCGTCACCGGCGAGCTCACCCCCGAGGCTGCGGCACTGGTGCTCGGGGGGCATTCCTGGCCCGAGGTGGCACCGGGTGAGGTGTTGGCCCTTAAGGAAGGGGTGGGGGTGGTGGTGGGCACGGGTGATGGGGCCCTGCTGCTGCGGGAGGCTCAGTTGGAGGGGAAAAGGGCCTGCAAAGGAACGGCTCTGGTGCAGCAACTCAACGCCAAGGTGGGCGATCGGATGGGCGAGAGCACCAGCCAAGGACAGGAGTTACAACAAAGTGTGTTGTCAGGGGCCTCTGACAGTTCAACCCCTGAAGGATTGGACTAACTGTGAATCCAGATCGAGACGTCTGCCCGTGGGAAGTTCTTCTTGCTTTGTTCAGGCCACGGTCAGCGGCTGTGTCATCCACCGTGACATCAATGGAAGTTATGTGGTGAGTCAGCCGGATCGCCCGTTGAAAAAAATCAGAGTTGCCACCCTGGCAGGGGCTTACGCCGCCTGTCAGGGATGGGAAAA
>JAYKHG010000013.1:0-5221 GCA_035284825.1 Cyanobacteriota bacterium | reverse complement strand
GGCGCCCAGGCGGAGGGATGTTCTCCCATTGCCCAGGCCTTCGCTGAGGGAAGGGATTTCATCAAGCCTGTGAAACCCCACACCATTGCCAAATCCATTGCCATTGGCAATCCGGCAGATGGGCCCTATGCCATTGATATCGCCAAGCGCACCGGCGGTACGATCGCTGCTGTTTCCGACAATGAGATCATCGAGGGGATCAAATTGCTCGCTGAAACTGAGGGGGTGTTCACGGAAACGGCTGGCGGAACCACCATTGCGGTGTTGAAAAAGTTGGTTGAACAGGGCCGCATTGACCCTGCTGAAACGACCGTGGCCTACATCACTGGCAATGGACTCAAAACAACTGAAGCCATCGCTTCTTCCATTGGCCAACCCTTCACCATCGAGCCCCAACTCGCCAGCTTCCGCTCCGCCTGGGAGCAGGCCCAAGCGGTGCGAACCCCCTCCATCTTCAGCTGATTTTCACCCCACCATGGCAGTCCAGGTCCTGATCCCCACTCCTCTCCAGAAGTACACGGCTGATCAAGCAAGCGTCAGCGTGGAAGCGGCGAATGTTGCCGGTTTGATCATTGCTTTAGAGGCGTCGTTTCCAGGCATTCGCGAAAGACTTTGTGATGAGAACGGCAAACTCAGGAGATTTTTGAACTTCTATGTGAACAGTGAAGACATTCGTTTTCTCGACAACGAAACCACCCCCCTTCAATCTGGTGATGAAGTAAGCATTGTTCCTGCCGTCGCCGGGGGCTGACGGCTCTCCTCGTCAGACACGCCCCGCTCCACCTAGCCTCGCGGCAACGCTGACGCAGGTTGTTCCATGGTCAACTCACCACCCTCCGATGCTCAGCCATCCGTGCCGGCAAGCTGGACCACCCCGGCGCGGATTTACGACTATCGACAGGCCGCCAATCCGATTCGCCCAGGACTCACCGAGCCCATCCCCCTTCAAAGCTGGAGCCCGCCCGTACTGGAGCTGTCTCCTTCCTCCATCCTGCCCCTCGATTTGAGTGGCGCCCTTGGATGCGAGGGCCCTGCCACAAGTCCAGCCTTGGCCGCCCATTTTGTTGTTGTTCAGCCCGGGGAGCCCCTGCACCCCCATGCGGTGGCCACCAGCTCGCTGTTCTACGTGTTGCGCGGGGCAGGGGAGCTCTCCTTCCCCGTACAGCCTGAGCAGCCTGTCCACCCCATGGGGTGGGCGAAAGGGGATGCGTTCGTTTTGCCCCATGGGTTTGCCCCGCAGTTGACCGCCCGTGAGCCCAGTCTTCTTTACTGGGTGCACGATGGGCCCTTGCTCCGTTACCTGGGGGCGAGCCCCGTCGCTGCTCGTTTTTCACCGTGCTTTTTCAGCGGGGATCGACTCGAGGCAGAGTTGCGCCGGCTCATGTCAGATCCCACGGCTGCCCGCAGCAATCGTCTGAGTGTGTTGCTTGCCCATGGGGCCATGGCCTCCACCCGAACCGTGAGCCATACCCTCTGGGCCATGCTGGGGGTGGTGCCAGGGGGGGCCATCCAGCCCCCCCACCGCCATCAATCCGTGGCCATCGACCTCATTGTTGATGCCGCTCCGGGTTGCCACACATTGGTGGGCATCGAACTCGACGGGACAGGCAGGATCCACAAGCCGAAGCGCATCGACTGGGAATCCGGTGGTGTGTTCATCACGCCGCCGGGATATTGGCATTCCCATGTCAATCCCAGCCCACAGCCCTCCCAACTGCTGCCCATCCAGGATGCGGGACTTCACACCTACCTGAGAAGCCTGGATATTCGTTTTGCAGGGGGGTTATCGGGCCAGGATTGAGGGTTCCCCCGCAAAGGGCAGCGGGGTTGACCCGGAGAGACTTGGAATCTCCGGATGGTGTTGATGCCAGCAGTCCACCTCCTGTCGAAAGCTGTCTCCGTCAATCGTTTCTTCGCTGATCAGGCGCTCCACAAGTCGATCCATTAAGTCCCTCCTGGGTTCCAAGAGCGCAATGGCCCTGTCGAGGGAGTGCTTCGCCAGGTTCCTGACCAAGGTGTCGATTCGGTTGCCCGTGTCCTGGGAGTAGTGGGGTTCAGCCCGAATCCAATCCCTTCCAAGAAACACTTCCGCCCCATCTCCTTCCAGAGCCACGGGCCCCAGGCTGGAAAAGCCATAGCGGGTGACCATCTCTCGGCAAATCCTGCTGACCATTTGCAGATCGCTGGAGGCGCCCTGGGTGACCTCGCTCGGGCCAAACACCACCAGCTCCGCAGCTCGACCTCCCAGCACCACCACGAGACGGGCTAGGAGGTAAGCCCGACTGATCAGACCAGAATCCAGGATGTCCTCATCGGGCACGGTGCGGGCAAATCCTCCAACTCCGCCGGCCCTTGGCAGAAGGGTGACTTTATCCAGCTGGTCGGCATGGGGCAACAGACAGGACAGCAGGGCATGGCCCACCTCGTGGTAACCAATCAACCGTTTTTTTGCACTGTCCTGAAGCGGTGCCGCCGTCAGCCCCATGGTGATGCGCTCCAAGGCATCACTGATGGCTCGATCGTCAATCTGGCTCTCTTGGCGGCGAGCGGTGAGGATGGCGGCTTCGTTGAGCAGGTTGGAGAGGTCCGCTCCAGAAAAGCCCGGGGTTCGGGCGGCCCAGTCAGAAAGGGACACCTTCTCCTCAAGCGGCCGGGTGCGGGCATGGACCGCCAGGATGGCCTCGCGACCTTTGCGGTCTGGAAGATCCACGGTGATGCGCCTGTCAAATCGGCCTGGTCGCATCAGGGCCGCATCCAGCACATCAGGCCTGTTGGTTGCGGCCAGGAGAATCACCCCGGAATTGTCTTCAAACCCATCCATTTCGGTTAAGAGCTGGTTGAGGGTCTGCTCCCGTTCATCGTTGCCGCCACCGATCCCAGCCCCCCGCTGGCGACCAACCGCATCAATCTCATCAATGAAAATGATGCAGGGAGCCTTTGCTTTGGCCTTGCGGAAGAGGTCCCGTACCCGGCTGGCTCCCACACCCACAAAGAGTTCAACAAATTCGGAGGCGGCCATGGAGAAAAATGGCACCCCCGCCTCCCCTGCGATGGCTCTTGCTAAAAGCGTTTTCCCCGTTCCAGGGGGGCCCACAAGCAACACACCTTTCGGAATCTTGGCGCCAATGGAGGTGAAGCGCTCAGGTGATTTCAGGAAGGTGACCACCTCCTGTAACTCTTCCTTTGCTTCTGCGATCCCGGCCACATCCTCAAAACGCACCGCAACGGACCCTTCGGGCTGGACCCGGGGCTGACTCCGGCCAAACCCAAGGGTTTTGTTCGCCACCTGGCTGGAGCGACGAATCAGCAGGGCCAATGCCCCCAGCAGCAGAAAGGCGAGGAGCAGGTTCCCCAGCAGGCCAGCCATGGCTTCTTCCTGCCGCTCATCGCGGACGGCAAGGGGGATCCGGTGCTGTTCGGCTGTCCGCAACAGCAACTGGTTTTCGTTGAACAGGGCCACCTCGGCTGTTCGACCGTCCTTGTAGGTGACCGTGGCAACCCTCTGGCGGGGGGACAGAAGAATCTCCCGCACGGTGCCGCCCTTCATGTCGTTGAGGAGCTGGCTGTAGGAGGGTGGGGTTGGACGCAGCCCACGGAGGGTGAACCCCCCACCGGGTGGTGAGTCGTCCTTCTTCGTAGCCCCTGGAGATCCCTTCTGCGGAGATGGGAGTCCCGGGGCAACGGAGGAGGATTCAGGCTTGCCAGAGGCCAAAGGGGCTGGTGAGGGAGCAGCGCTCGCCAACAGCCATGATGCGGGAATCAGGGCTCGAAGGGGTGGGGGCGAACGATCCACTGATCAAATCATGTGACCGGATGTTAGCCATTTGACGGAAGGTCGCTTGACCATGGAAGATCGACATTTGGCAAAGGGCGCAGGGCTATGGCTGTTCCTAAGAAGAAAACCTCCAAGGGCAAGCGTAATCAGCGCCATGCCCGCTGGAAGGCCAAGGCAGGGGATGCCGCCCAAAAGGCCCTCTCCATCGGCAAGGCCGTGCTGAGTGGCCGTGCCCGGGGCTTTGAATACCCTGTCGACGCCTCGGAGGAGGAAGAAAGCTGAGGGTGCCTGGCTGGGATACCGACCCCTAGCTGCCCAGTTTGAACGCCTCGAACACCAGGGCAAAGACCACGCCGATGCGGAGGTTGTCGATCACCACCCAACCCAGGTTCGGCACGTTTTTCACCACCTGGGTGCGCAGTCTCACCAGCAGCTCATGGAGGAGCACCATTCCCAAGACCAGGATGGGTCTGGCGCCAGTGAGTTTCCAGAGGAGCAGCGCAGAGACGTTCTCCCCCAGAAAGATTCCACCGAGAAGGGCCAATAGTGCCGTGCTCGCCGTGGCCCAGCGGGTGCCGATTTGGGCCTGAAAGCCCCGAGCCAGCTGTTCCACCGCCCTGTTGAGGCGGGTCTGCTGCCATTGGATTGGGGCTTTCAGGGTTGGTGGCCGCTCCATCGGAGACCTGCTCATGGGTTCTCCACCAGCTGCTGCAACCAGGAGAACGTAATCCTCTTCCCTTGACAAGGTGGCCCCAACAGCACCTTTGTGGGGGTCAAGTCATCCCCCAGGTGGTTCACCGCCGCCGTAGCTCCATGCCACCAGGGGGAGCCCTCCTCGCTGGCTGATTGTTCAGCCAGGGTCAGCAGACAGGGCAACGATGCCGCCCGGGCCGCCGTTAGCCCCTGGGGGGAATCCTCTAGGGCCAAAACCTCAGTGCTGGGGAGCTTGAGGCGATCCAAAGCATGCTGATAGCCCTCTGGGCTCGGTTTTTTGGTACGCACATCCTCTCCGCAGATCCAGAACGCAAATGCTCTGGCCAACGCTGGGTCGTGCCCCTCGAGCAAGGCGGCCACGGCGGATCGGGAACTGGTGGTCACCAGGGCCTGGGGGATCCCCTGGTCGGCCGCCTCTCCCACCAGGCGTTTCACCCCAGGGCGAAGGGGTAATGAACCGCTGCGGGCAAGGTTGGCATAGGCCTCCTGTTTAGCCGCCATGAGCGATTCCACCAAGCTGGCTGGGACGAATGCCCCGTGGTGGTGTTCCAGAAAGTGGCGAATGCGTTCTCGGCCTCCACTGATGGCCAGAAGCTCGCGATAGATGGTTTCATCCCAGCGCCAGGGCAGCTCCGCTGCGGCGAAGGCCTGGTTGAACGCCTGGCGGTGCCCATGGAATTCCGTTTCCGCCAGGGTGCCATCCACATCCCAGAGCAGTGCGTTCAATCCCAT
>JAYKHG010000012.1:0-3759 GCA_035284825.1 Cyanobacteriota bacterium | reverse complement strand
ACCACCCATCACAGCCTGGCTCCGGGCGGGGATCCCTTCCCCCTCCTCCAGGAGTTGTGCTGCCAGGGGGATGGGGATGGCCACCAGCGTTGGATTCTGGTGGGCCATGAGCCAGACCTTGGCTTCCTCGCCAGCCGCCTCCTGGCCGCCCCCCCCGGGGCGGTGGCTCTCAAAAAAGCAGGCCTTGCCCTGCTCCACTGGAATCAGATCCCCTCCCCTTCGGCCCCCATCCCCTCAGGCCAGGCCCAGCTGACCCTTCTCTTGACACCAAGGGTGCTCATCGGCTCCTAGGCACGATCGGCTGAGTGGCAGCCAGGGCTACCTACGCAGGCTGCCCCGGACACGTAGTTTCGATGCATTCGCAAGAGCAGACATGGCGGCAAAGCCTTCCGGAAACAGCTTTGCGGAGTCACCTTCCCCCGTTGCCGCAGCGGATGCTCCCCCCAAAGAAGGGGAAACTGCGCCCCCAACGCCCCCCGCAGCCATCGCCTTCCGGCCTGGTCTGGAGGGGGTCCCAGCCACCCAATCCGCGATCTGTGACATCGACGGCCAACGGGGCGTGCTCACCTACCGGGGCTATCCGTTGGAACAGTTGGCGCGGCAGAGCAGTTTTCTGGAAACCGCCTATTTGCTGATCTGGGGAGAGCTCCCCACCATCTTCCAGTTGCGGGAATTCGAGCAGGAGGTGCAGATGCATCGGCGGGTGAGCTTCCGCATCCGCGACATGATGAAGTGCTTCCCGGCGACGGGCCATCCGATGGATGCCCTCCAGGCCAGTGCGGCCTCCCTGGGGCTCTTTTATTCCAGACGGGCCCTGAACGACCCCCATTACGTGGTGGCGGCTGTGGTGCGGCTGATCGCCAAGATCCCAACGATGGTGGCGGCGTTTCAGTTGATTCGTAAGGGGCAGGATCCCATCCAGCCTCGGGACGATCTGCTTTACGCCGCCAACTTCCTCTACATGCTCACCGAGCGGGAGCCCGACCTCACGGCCGCCCGCATCTTTGATGCCTGCCTGATCCTCCACGCTGAGCACAGCCTGAATGCGAGCACCTTCAGTGCCAGGGTCACGGCCAGCACCCTCACCGATCCCTATGCGGTGGTGGCCTCCGCCGTGGGCACCCTGGCGGGGCCCCTCCATGGCGGGGCCAATGAAGACGTGTTGGACATGCTGGAGGAGATCGGCACGGTGGATCAGGTGGAGCCCTGGCTGGATCGGGCCATCGCCAACAAACAGAAGATCATGGGTTTTGGCCACCGGGAATACCGGGTGAAGGATCCGCGGGCCGTGATCCTGCAGGGATTGGCCGAGGACCTCTTCTCGCGGTTTGGCTCCGACCCGATGTACGACCTCGCTCGGGCCTTGGAGGCCGCGGCTGCTGAGCGCCTGGGACCGAAGGGCATTTATCCCAATGTGGATTTCTATTCGGGCCTGGTCTATCGCAAGCTGGGGATTCCCAGAGATCTCTTCACGCCGATCTTTGCCATCGCCCGCACCGCAGGTTGGTTGGCCCACTGGCGTGAGCAGCTTGGTGCCAACCGCATCTACCGCCCGACCCAGATCTACACCGGTTACCCAGAGCGCCCCTGGCTGCCCCTGGAGCAGCGCCCCCTGCCCGTGTAGGTGGCCTTGCCTGGAGGGAGTTTCCGCCAACGGCGTGGCTCTCCGATTAAGTTGCCTGCCAATTGGAGCTTGTCTTCATGCTGCTGAAACCACTGGTCAGTCCAGGCTTCGTTGCCCCCGGGTTGGACCTTCAAGCCAGCTTCAGTTCCCTGCTCGAAGGCCTGGGGGTCAGTCCTGGCTTGGCAAGGGTGATCTGGCTTCCCCTGCCCATGCTGCTGGTGCTCATCGCTGCCGTGGTGGGGGTGTTGGTGAATGTGTGGCTGGAGCGCAAAATTTCGGCCGCGGTGCAGCAGCGGATCGGACCTGAATATGCCGGAGCCCTGGGGATCCTGCAGCCCCTGGCCGATGGCTTGAAGCTGTTGGTGAAAGAGGATGTGATTCCCGCCAGGTCCGATGGGTTGCTCTTCACCCTCGGCCCCGTGTTGGTGCTGATCCCCGTGATCCTCTCCTGGCTGGTGGTTCCCTTCGGCCAATCTCTGCTGATCAGCAATGTGGGGGTGGGGATTTTTCTTTGGATCTCCCTGAGCAGCATCCAGCCCATTGGCCTCCTGATGAGTGGCTATGCCAGCAATAACAAATATTCCCTGCTCGGTGGCCTGCGCGCCGCTGCCCAGTCGATCAGTTATGAAATTCCGCTGGCTCTCTCTGTACTTGCCATCGTCATGATGAGCAATTCGCTCAGCACCGTAGATATTGTCAACCAGCAGACCGGTGCCGGCATTTTGAGTTGGAACATCTGGCGTCAGCCCGTGGGTTTCCTGATTTTCTGGATTTGTGCATTGGCCGAATGTGAACGCCTTCCGTTTGACCTGCCTGAGGCGGAAGAGGAACTTGTTGCTGGCTACCAGACCGAATATGCGGGCATGAAATTCGCTCTCTTTTATTTGGGAAGTTATATCAATCTTGTGCTTTCCGCCCTGTTGGTTTCCGTGCTCTACCTGGGAGGCTGGGGATTCCCTGTGCCCGTGGAATGGTTGGCCGATTGGTTTGGTCAGTCCATTGATAGCCCCCTGATCCAGGTGATCACCGCCAGTGTTGGCATCGTGATGACTGTGCTGAAGGCCTATCTGTTGGTGTTTTTTGCCATTCTTCTCCGCTGGACTGTCCCCCGGGTTCGGATCGACCAGCTGCTCGATCTGGGTTGGAAGTTCCTGCTTCCCATTGCCCTCGTCAACCTGCTGGTCACGGCGGCCCTCAAGCTGGCGTTTCCCGTTGCCTTTGGAGGATGAGCCATCCAAAGCATCCCTGGCTTCGTCAGCCCACGAGGAAGTCAGCCATCATTGATCCACCTCAAGCTTTCACCCCCTAGCACCCCATGTTTGGCTTCCTCCAAAAAGTTGGCGACTACACCAAAGATGCCGTGAGTGCTGCGAAGTACATCAGCCAGGGCCTGGGAGTCACCTTTGACCATTTGCGTCGCAGACCGATCACCATTCAATATCCCTATGAAAAACTAATTCCCTCCGAACGATATCGAGGCCGCATCCATTACGAGTTTGATAAATGCATTGCCTGTGAGGTATGTGTCAGGGTTTGCCCGATCAATCTTCCAGTGGTGGACTGGGTGATGAACAAAAATACTAAAAAGAAAGAGCTTCGCAACTATTCTATTGATTTTGGCGTTTGTATTTTCTGCGGAAATTGTGTGGAGTATTGTCCCACGAATTGCCTTTCCATGACCGAGGAATATGAGTTGGCTGCCTACGATAGGCACAGCCTCAACTACGACAACATTGCCCTGGGTCGGCTGCCAACGAGCGTGACCACCGACCCATCCGTAATCCCGCTGAGGGAATTAGCCTATCTTCCCAAGGGGGTGATTGAGCCCCATGGGGTGCCTGCCACATCCCGGCGAGCTGGAAAGTTGCCCGCCGAGATCCTTGCGGAACAACCCACCCCAGCCATTCAGCCCAGCTCCAAGGAGGAGGCCCAATGACCATTGCAACCACCACCGAGCAGATTTGCTTTCTCGTTCTCTCAGCGGCAGTGGTTTTAGGCTCTTTGGGTGTCGTTCTCCTGGAAAATATTGTCTATTCCGCCTTCCTGTTGGGGGGAGTTTTCCTCTCCGTGGCGGGTCTTTACCTTCTCCTGAATGCAAGCTTTGTCGCGGCCGCCCAAGTTCTTGTCTACGTGGG
>JAYKHG010000011.1:0-3307 GCA_035284825.1 Cyanobacteriota bacterium | reverse complement strand
CCGACGGTGATCCGGAAGCCATAGCCCAATGACGTGGTTGTGAAGCCAACCATGGTGTCGCTGCTCCGTCGCGCATGGGCCTTTCCATGGGCAAGGAGCCTAAAGCGATGGCCATAACACCCGGAATCGGCACATCCCCAAAGGGCCCACCCATGGGCCTTCACATCGCAGGTCACGGAATCAGCTGTCATCAAACAATAGATATTGCGCGACGGCGTATGGAAGCGATACTCAGCCCTGGCATCAGCTGGCTGCAATGTTAATGGAAGAATGGGCCAGGCTATAGGGGGAAAGAGGTGATGGAGCATGCCGCTAACCCCTTAGAGCAAATAATAAATCACACCCCACGCCATGCTGTTCCTGTAGCCATTCTGAGTATCTCTCCAGCTGAACCGCCCCCTGCTGCTGCTGTTGGAGAGGATTTGCCCACGGTTCACAGAAATTCCAACATGGGGATAGGGAGGAGATCCATCATCGGTAAAGATGGCGATCGCACCCCGCTGCTGCTCCACTCCAGGGCGATCCGCTTGGATCAGGGCCCCATGGGCATCTGGGACATACACACTCCCTCCCCAAGGCGGAATCACGCCCGCACGCTCCAACACAATGTTCACAGCCCAAAGGCAGGCATTGCTGCCTCCATCGGGTCCATCGGTGGTGTCCATCCCCTCAAGGGCCAGGGCCGCATCACAAATTCGGTTGGCTTGCTCCGCTGATCCCTGGGCGCCAACCCCTTGGGAGCGTTCACGAATCTCCACGTCCGCAGGGTCGCACTTCAGCAGGGCAGCCCAGGTGTCTTGACCCACTTCCCCATCCATGAGGAGGCCCCGTTCTTTTTGGAAGGTTCGAACCGCCGCATCTGTCACCAGGCCAAACTCCCCATCCACCCCCTCGCCGCTCAAGTAGTGCCAGCCCACAAGCGTCTGCTGAAGCCAGATCACGTCCTGCTTGACCTCTGGCGATCGATCCAGGATGCCGTCGTTGCGCTTGAGCAACAGGTGAGAGCGTTTCATCAGGGACGTGTTCCCGTGCCAAGAACATGCAGGTATGGTTGCACCTGCTGCGGGCTTCGGGGATGAAGAAAATTATTTACGATGTAGGTGCGAACAACGGCGGCGACATCCCCTACTACTTGATGAAAGCGGATCTTGTCGTAGCGATTGAGGCCAATCCTGCTCTGTGCGATGGAATCAGGAAGCGGTTTGCAGAGGAGATTGAACAGGGCCGGCTCCTTGTGGAAAGCTGTGTTGTCACCGCGGAAGAAAGATCTGGAGAGGTGGATTTCTACGTGCACAACACCCATCACGTTCTCAGCCAACTTGACAAACCTGGCGAGGACAGCTTCGACCTATACACCCCGATTAAACTCCCGTCCCAATCGATTCTGAAGATCCTTCAAACCCACGGCGCCCCGCACTACGTCAAGATTGATATCGAACACTATGACACGCAGCTTTTAAAAGCCCTCTTTGCTGGGGGCGTCCACCCTCCCTACATCTCTGCTGAAGCCCACAGCATCGATGTATTTTGCACCCTTGTTGGCGAGGGAGGATACCGGGCTTTCAAATTGGTGGATGGCTATTACGTCGCCCGCGACTACAAAGATTTCACAACCCAATGCGGCCTCAAGTATGCCTTTCCCATGGATTCCGCAGGCCCTTTCGGCAATGACGTTCAGGGCGAGTGGATGACCAGTGATCACTTCTTTCAATTGCTCGCCTATTGGGGGTTGGGCTGGATCGACATTCACGCCACCAATGTTGAGCAGCCGAATCCCAATGCCAAACCGAGCACAAGGATTTGTCTGGAGCGCTTACACCGAGATGAGATGGTCAACTCCTTACAGGAGATGATCAGTGGCGCGGAACTGTTGTCGCTCATCAAAGGACGGGCCAAACGCTGGATGAGGCACGGGAACGCTCAGCAGCCGTGATGGTGCCCCTCCTGCCCGTGGCGCTCCAGCCCCTCCATGGCCACCTGGAGGGCACCCTCCTGCCCCGGGGCTTTTTTCTGGTCTTGGGTTTGGTCTACCTCACGGCCCTGGCCGTGGATCGGGGGGCGCAGCGCCTGCGGCTCCCCTCCACGGTGGCCATCCTGCTGCTGGGCCTTCTCCTGGGCCAGGGCATGGCCAGCTTCCACCATGTGACCGCCCTGCATGTGGAATCCATCCATCGGATCAGCCTGGCGCTGTTGATCTTTTTTGCCGGCCTGGGCACCAACCTGCGCCGCATCCGGGGCACCGTTGGCGCCGGGCTGCGCCTCGGAACCCTTGGCGTGCTCCTCACCCTGTTGATCCTCGGCCTGGCGCTCAAGCTGGCGGGACCAGCCCTCGACCCTGGCCTGGCCCAGCTCCCCTTCGCCGCCGCCTGGTTGGCGGCCTGTTGCCTCACGCCCACCGACATCGGCGCCCTGGAGGATCTGCTGGAGTCGTTGCCGCAGGCCATCGGTGGTCGGCTCCGCCACCTGCTCACCTTTGAAGCGGCCCTGAGCACGGTGAGTGCCCTGCTGTGCTTCAGCTTTCTCGCCGGCTTCTTTCACGTCCACAACCACTCCCACACCGACACCCTGGGGCTGGCGGTGGAGAGGGCCCACAGCCTGGTCACCCAGCTGGGATGGTTCCTGCGCCATCTGCTGGCGGGCCTGCTGGCGGGGGGGCTGGTGGGCGTGCTGGCCCCCTGGCTGATCGACAAGTTGGTGCGCTCCGAACAGCAACTCCTGCTGGTGGCCATCTCCCTGGCCTTTGTGGCCTTCGGCTTGGGCCAGCTCTTTGGCGGGGGAGGGCTGTTGGCCGTGTTCATCGCCGGGGTGTGGCTCTCGAACAGCCACTACCGCCTGATGCGCTTTGATCAGCACGCCCTCGAGCGGGTGATGCATCCCTTCAACACCGCGGCGGAGCTGAACGTGCTGCTGTTGCTGGGCTTTCTGGTCACTCCAGCCCACCTGATCCGCATGCTCCCCCTGGGGTTGGTGCTGGCGCTCGTGCTGCCCTTGGCCCGGCTGGCGGGGGTGTGGGTGTCGATGCCCGGCCAGGCCTTCACCAGGCGGGATCGTTGGACCGTGGCGGGCTGCGGCCTCAGGGGTGCGGTGCCCCTGGCCCTGGCGGTGGCCATGGCGGAAGAACTCCCCCATCTGGGCGGAGTGTCCGCGGAGGGCGCCGAACCCATGGGCACCCTGCTGCTGGCCCTGATCTTTGTGGTGGTGCTGGCGAATCTGGTGCTGCAAACCGTGGGGATGCGGTGGTTCACTCGAAAAGAAGGCTGAAATGGGGGTGGTTTTGATAACAATCACTTGACCATTCCATCCCGCC
>JAYKHG010000010.1:0-2961 GCA_035284825.1 Cyanobacteriota bacterium | reverse complement strand
GGAAACACATCTTCCAGCAGCAGCTGAAGTTCCTCCGCATGGGCCTCCAGCCGTTCGCTGAATCCCGTGATCTCCTTGCAACGCTCCACCAGCAGGGCCACCAGCGCAGGGTCGGAGGCCGCCTTGGGCAACACCTGCACCAGCAGCCCCCCCGCACAGCGCACCCCACGGCTGTCGATCCTCTCCCCAACAAACACCGCTGAGGGCGTTTGCTCTGAATGGAGCAAGTAGCAGGCCAGATCCTCTCCGATCCCCCCGCTCACCAGCTCCACCGTGCTGCTGTAGGGCTCCCCCTCGCCAATGTCGCGCACCACGTGCAGATAGCCCGTTCCCGTGGCGCGGCGGAAATCAAAGGAAGGCTCGCCCTCCGCTGTGGGCACGAGATCCAGTTCGAGGGAGGGATTTCCCACGTAGCCCCGCACCGTGCCATCTCTCCCCGCATCCACCATCAATCCCCGAAGGGGGCCATCCGATTGGATCCGCAGATTCACCCGCCCATGGGCCACCTTCATCGAACTGGCCAGCAGCAGGCCAGCGGTCATCGCTCGGCCGAGCAGGGCCGTGGTGAGAAAGGAGAGCCCATGGCGATGGCGGGCGTAGCGGCTGGCCACGGTGGTGGTGACCGCCACCAGGCGAATGCCTCCCCCGGCCGCCGTCGCACGCAGCAGCTGATCAGCCATCACCGTTCCTGTGTCCTGGGGCCATCGTAAAGAGGTCGGCCTTAGGGAGAGGTCGCAGCACGCCCTCCTCCAGTCGCCAACCATCTGCCATCAGACGGGAGAAAATTTCGGGTTCATGGGTCACCACAAGCACGGCCCGATCCTGGGACAGCCCCACCAGCAGATCCAGCACCCCATCCCGCACTGCCCAATCCAGCCCCGCCGTGGGTTCATCCAGCAACAGCACCTTCGGATCCCGCAGCAGCTGCACCGCCAGGGCCAGCCGCCGCTGCTGGCCCCCACTGAGTTGCTCGGGAGCTGGGGTGAGGGGGAGATCCGGCAAACCCACCCGGGCCAACACCGCCTCAAGCATTTCGGTGGACACTCGGCGCTGCCCCACCCGCAGTTCCTGGCCCACCGTGAGGCCCAGGAAATGCCGTTCAGGAAATTGAAACACCAGCCCGCAGAGCCAGCGCAGCTGGCGTGGTGTCATCACCTCCCCGTTCCAGCGGATTGTTCCCCCATCAGGGCTGGCCAGGCCACAGATCACCTCCAACAGGGTGGTTTTGCCGCTGCCGCTGCGGCCCGCCACCAAGGTGGGCGTCCCGGGCTTCAAATGAAGGTTGATGTCCCGCAGCACCGGCTGGGCAGAGGTGGCCGGGTGGTAGCGAACCGACTGGAGGTCAAGCATCTGGCCAGCATGCCCCCCTGCTGGCGGCAGGGCCAAGGGGTGGATCAGCCGCTGGGGTGGCAGCCTGAGGCAACCCGCCTGCTCTGCCGTGGACGTGCGCTTTCGCGACGTGGATCCTTTCAATTGCTGGATCTGGCTGCGTTTTGCCCATCCCCCGGGCCAAGGGGAGCGGGCCTATGTGGAAACCGCCTTCGACAGTTGGTTTTACCTGGGAAAGCTGGGGGGGTTCAATGCGGAAAACCTCCAGGCCCATGACGCCGGTGCCGACCTCAGCTGGTTGCCCTGGGATGGTGAGGCCGCCGATCAGGCCCTGCCAGCCCTCATGCACAACATGGCCACCATGGAATACGAGGGCACCTGGGGACGCTGCTGGCTGGATCTCGGCACCAGCGATGCCTTTGCCCTCGACGTGTTGATCAACACCCTCCGGCAGATTGATCGGGATGTGGTGGAACTCTGTGAATTGGTGATTGGCGGCCTCAATGACGATTGGCCCATCGATGGGGATCCGGGCAGTCCCTTTGCCCTCGGGGAGGACTCAGCCAATGGTCCCCGGGCGCCCCTGACCTGAGGCAATCCCATGCCTCGCGAACGGCGACGGCTGCTCATTCCTCCGCAGCGATTGGCCCGGGAGATCCTTCTCACCGCTCCCGAATCCCACTACCTCACCCGGGTGCTGCGGCTCTCCGCCGGGCAGGGATGTGAGGTGGTGGATGGGGCAGGGCACCGCTGGAGTGCGCTCCTGGAGGGGCCGGATCGGTTGCGGCTGGAGCAATCCCTCTCCCAGCCCCTGGAAGTCCAGCCTGCCCCCAACCCCAGCCTGGCCCTGGCGGTGGCCCTGCCTCGGCAGGACGGCGAACTCATCTGGCGCATGGCGACAGAATTGGGGATCGATCGTCTCCAGCCCCTGCAGGCGGAGCGGTGCGTGGGGCGGGACCGCTGGCCCCAGGACCGCTGGCGGGCCATCCTCAAGGAGGCGGTGGAACAGTGCGAGCGGCTCCATCTCCCGGAGCTTGTGCCCCCCCAGCCCGCGAAAACCTGGTTCGCCCAACCGCTGGCGGGGGTCAAATTCCTGGCCAGCAGTCGCGGGGCGGATCGGGCCCATCTCCATCAAAGGCTGCACCAGCTGAAGCACCCCTCCGTCCAGGAGGTGTGGGTGGCCATCGGCCCCGAGGGGGGGTGGACTCCCGCGGAGGAAGCCACCGCCCAATCCCATGGCTGGATCCCCGTGAATGCGGGCCCCACCATCCTCCGCACCCCTACGGCGGCGGTGGCCGCCGCAGCCTGGTTGGCGGGTTGGCGCAGCCAGCTCAGCTCTTCATCAGCCCCCGGGCAATCTCCTTGAAGGCCCCCAGATTGGCGCCCGCACTTCGGCGGCGGCGCGGGGTGCCAGCGCCGGGAACAAGGCAATCGGGAGCGAAGGTGGCCATGGTGGGTGCAGGGCGGCTGGCGGCCTCCGCAGCCAGCTGGGCCGCTATGTCCTCCGCTGTCGTGCGTACGGCAGCCTGCGCCACAGGGGCTGGAGGAGCAGCTGGAGCAGCGGGAGCAGAAACGGGAGCGGTTTGAGCCGGCGCCCCCTTGGCCGCCGCCTTCTCCTCTTTCACCGCCGGC
>JAYKHG010000009.1:0-4289 GCA_035284825.1 Cyanobacteriota bacterium | reverse complement strand
GCCTTCCGCCGCTCCATTCCCATCGCCGAGTTCGAAACCCTGGCCAGCACAGGCCAGGCCACGGGTCTGCTGGGCGATCTGCTGCGGCTCGGCAGGCAGAACCCCAAGCAGGTGAGCAAGTTGCTGAAGGAGAACGTCTCCCTGCCCTTGCCCCTGGTGAGCCGCCTGCTCAACACCCGCATCGGCGAGGCCGTGCTGGATCGGGTGGCGGTGATCGTGCACCCCACCCGCTCTCCGGAGAATGGACTGACCGCCCTGCGGGCGGCCGTGGTGTTGGGAATGGCGGAGGGCGATGGCAACCTCTCGGCCATCGGCTTCCTGAAGGCCTACCCCACCCGGGAGATGGCCGTGAATGTGCCAGCCCTGCTAAGCCTGGCGCAGAAGGCGAACTCCATCAGCGACCTCATGCGCTTCTTCTCTGAATCCCCCCTGGATGGTCTGAGGGGCACCGGCGAAGCCAGCAAAGCGCCCGGGAAGGGCTCCTAAAGGGACTCGGCCGCTTAGATTCGGCTATCACGCCCTTCTGCCCCGTGCCCCTGCTCCAAGCCCTGCGTCGCCTGGGTCAGCGCCCCACGATGCAGGATTGGCCTGGGCTGATCGAGGCCTACCGGTCCTGGTTGCCCGTGACGGCCGCCACACCGGTGATCACCCTCCGGGAAGGATCCACCCCCCTGATTCCCGCCCCCAGCCTGGCGAAGCTCATCGGCCGGGGGGTGCAGGTGCACCTCAAATACGACGGGCTCAACCCCACGGGATCCTTCAAGGATCGGGGCATGACGATGGCCATCAGCAAGGCCCGGGAGGAGGGCTCCGAGGCCGTGATCTGCGCCAGCACCGGCAACACCTCCGCGGCGGCCGCGGCCTATGCCCGAAGGGGGGGGATGCGGGCCTTTGTGCTCATTCCTGATGGGTATGTGGCCCAGGGCAAGCTCGCCCAGGCGCTGCTCTACGGAGCCGAGGTGTTGGCGGTGAAGGGAAACTTCGATCGGGCCCTGGCCATTGTGCGGGAGGTGGCGGATCAATACCCGGTCACCCTGGTGAATTCCCTCAATCCCTATCGGCTGCAAGGGCAGAAAACCGCGGCCTTCGAGGTGGTGGATGCCCTGGGAGAAGCCCCCGATTGGCTTTGCATTCCCGTTGGCAACGCCGGCAACATCAGCGCCTACTGGATGGGCTTCAAGGAATACAAAGAGGCCGGGCTCAGCCAAAAGCTCCCTCGCATGATGGGCTTTCAAGCCGCAGGTGCCGCCCCCCTGGTGCTGGGACACACGGTGGACCAACCGGACACGATCGCCACCGCCATTCGCATCGGCAATCCCGTCAATAAAGACAACGCCCTTCGGGCCCAACGGGAAAGCGAGGGAGGCTTCATGGCCGTCACGGATGGGGAAATTCTCGAGGCCTACAAGCTGCTGGGCAGCGGTGAAGGGGTGTTCTGTGAACCGGCCAGCGCGGCTTCCGTGGCTGGGTTGTTGAAGCGTCGGGAGGAAGTGCCCGCCGGCAGCACGGTGGTCTGTGTGCTCACGGGCCATGGCCTGAAGGATCCCACCACGGCCATCGAACACAACGATTCCCGCTTCCACACCGGCATCGAGCCCGACACGGCGATGGTGGCCAGCGTGATGGGGTTCTGATCCCCTGCCACCCCAACAACTGACCGGGGAAAACCAGGGGAGAGCCTGGCCAAAGGCTGGGGGGAGTGGAGGTGTGGGCGACAGGCCTGCGGTTCGATCTTTTTCCCCAGGGCCTGGAAACTGCGGAAATCAAGCTGTTTTGCCCAATCCCGCGCTTCCATTCCGCAGGCCTCTAACCCTGAGATGGCATGCCAGGGAGCGATTCATGGGGTTTTCCACCCTTTCCCCAGCCCCTATTACGACTGGTTTTAATTCTTTAAGAATGAATTCTTTTTCTTCACCCGTTAGCGATGGGGAGAACGGGCCAGTTGGCTGGTTTGCTCCAGGACGCCTGGTTGCGGATGGCCCCATGGTGTGAAACCGTATGGCGGCTGATCCGTGCCCCCTCTCCAGGCCCCTATGAAGCTGGTTTGCTCCCAGGCCGAACTCAGCGCCAGCCTCCAGCTGGTGAGCCGGGCCGTCGCGACGCGGCCCACCCATCCGGTGCTCGCCAATGTGCTGCTCACGGCCGATGCGGCCACCAATCGGCTCAGCCTCACGGGCTTCGACCTCCATCTCGGCATCCAAACGACCCTCCCCGCCAGCGTGGACACCAGCGGTGCGGTGACCCTGCCCGCCCGGCTCTTTGGTGACATCATTTCCCGCCTCTCCGCCGATAGCCCGATCACCCTCAGCTGTGAGGAGGGCCAGGAGCAGGTGGACCTCACCAGCCTCTCCGGCACGTACCAGATGCGGGGCATGAGTGCAGACGATTTTCCCGATCTGCCCCTGCTGCAAACCGGCACCCCCATCCAGCTGGATCCCAACGCCCTCGTGCAGGGTTTGCGGGCCACCCTGTTTGCCAGCAGCAGTGACGAATCCAAACAACTGCTCACGGGGGTGCACCTAAACCTGGATGGCCAGGGTCTGGAGTGTGCCGCCACCGACGGCCATCGCCTCGCGGTCCTCCGCCTGCCCCATCTCCAGCAGGATGGCGCCACCGACGACACAGCGGGCGAGCCGTTTTCCGTCACCGTCCCCGCCCGTTCCCTACGGGAACTGGAAAGGTTGCTGACCGGCCGACCCTTGGGTGATCCCCTCAGCCTCTTCTGCGACCGGGGACAGGTGGTGCTCCTCTGGTCTGACCAGGTGCTGACCACCCGCAGCCTGGAGGGCTCCTACCCCAATTACAGGCAGCTCATCCCCGCGAGCTTCAGCCGCTCCATCACCCTGGAGCGACGCGCCTTCACAGCCTCCCTGGAGCGGGTGGCCGTGCTTGCCGATCAACACAACAACGTGGTGAAGATGGCCCTGGATCCCGCCCGCGGTGTGGTGACCATCTCCGTGGACGCCCAGGACGTGGGCAGCGGTTCGGAGCAGCTGCCCGCGGAGATGGAGGGGGAGCCCATCGAGATTGCCTTCAACGTGCGCTACCTCCTGGAGGGCCTCAAGGCCATCGGCACCGACCGGGTGCGCCTCCAGTGCAATGCCCCCACCACCCCGGCCGTGCTCTCGCCGGTGGGGGAAGGAAGCGAGTACATCTATTTGGTGATGCCCGTGCAGATTCGCACCTAAGGCCTTGCCCCTCCCCGAGCAGCTGCTGCTGAGTGATCTTCTGCGCCGGCGGGTGCGCTGTGACCAGGGCCTCGACCATGGGCCCGGCCAGCTGGCCTGGATGCATCCACCGGTGCATCGGTTGCTGGGCTGGGTGAGCAAACCCTCCGCCCTCCAGCAGCGCCGCCTGGTGTGGAGGTTGGATCAACTGCGGGGCCTCAGTGAGCAGGAGGTGTTTGTGAAGGGGGAGCCCGCCGACAGCGATGCGGCCACGGTGCAGCGCCTGCCCACCCTGCTGGAGGCCCAATTGCTCGGCGCCGGGGGGCAACCCCTCGGCAAGGTCGCTGATGCCGCGGTCGACCTCCGCTCTGGACGCATTGCCCACTACCTGGTGGCCCGCAGTGATCCCCGCCTGCCGGGCACCAGCCGCTGGCGCCTGAGTCCCGACCGGATCGTGGACCAGCAAAGCGGGCGTGTGGTCACCGCACTCCAGGACCTGGATGACCTCCCCCTGGCCCGCGCCAGCCTGCGCCAAGACCTGCTGCGTCGCTCCCGCCGCTGGCGGGACCAGATGGGCCAGGAGACCTCTCGGCTCAAGGAGCGCTTTCAGGAGGCTGGAGGGGTGCTGGAGGATCGGCTGGAGGGCTGGGTGGAGGAGCCCCCCTGGGACGCCCAGCCCCGGGGTGAGCGTTCTCCCCGCGCCTATGAAGGGGACGTCGATCCCCTGGACGACTGGCCCGAGGAGGTCGCCCCGCGCCAGCCCCCACCCCGTGGTTCCCGCCGCTCGTCACCGCCGGAGGTGGATGATCCCTGGGTTTGATCCTGGCCAGGCCGTGGGGATCGGTGATCTCCTCCGCCGACCTGGTGGTGCGCCAGGGGGATGGGCTGGTGTTGCATCTGCCCGTAGCCCAGTTACGGGAGGCCTATGAGCAGGCCATTCCCCGGCGCATGCGGGGAGCCGGCCTGCCCCCCGATCGGTGATGCGCCAAGATAATTGTCCGTCCTGGCTTCCCTGGTCCCCTGACGCCTTCCCAGCAGTCCACTGATCAGCAGCCAGATCGGCCCGATAAGCCCGAGGAAGCGTGTGGGGTGTTTGCCGTGTTGGCCCCCGGCCAGCCGGTG
>JAYKHG010000008.1:0-11242 GCA_035284825.1 Cyanobacteriota bacterium | reverse complement strand
GCGCCGCTGTGTGGAGATGGCTCCAGACTTCACCCCGGCCTTGCTGGAGCTTGGGGCCGCCCAACTGGCCCAGTACCGATGGGGTTTGGTCTCCGCTGAAGCCCTGGAACCGGGTCTGGAGGTGCTGCTGAAGCAAGCGGAAGCAACCGGCCAGATGCCGGCTGAAGTGATCTCCATGCAGGTGGAGGTGCTCTCCTTGCTTCACTGGCAACCGGATCTTGCTGAATCCCGGTTTGCCAGCTGGCTGCCAGGGCAACTCTCCAAAAGCAAGGCCTGCCACGGCTGGGTGCGCCATCTGCTGGCCACGGGACGCGCCGCCCAAGCCATCCCCCTGATCGAACCCCTTCTGACCTCCGATTGTCCTGAGGGCTGGCTCCTCGCCGCCACCGCTTGGTGGATGCAGAGGGAATACCACCAAGCCATCGGCTGTCTGCAGCAGCAGCTCCAGATCGACGACCATCTTGTGGCCCCCCATCTCTTTCTGGCCCTGGTGCTTGCGGATGGGAAACGCCCCGGTGAAGCCCTCAGGGAACTGGAGGCCTCCCACATCGGAGCAGAGCCCCACGACACCCTGCAGGCCCTGGCAGCCCTCGTCTTGGCCCTGTGTGGCAAGGGTGGCCAGGCGAAAGCTCTCCTGAAAACAGCCCTGAATCATGGTGAGTCTCCCCTCACCATGACGAGTGTCTGGGGATTGGCCGCCGTCGCCCTTGGCGATGAAGTGGCCGCCTCAACCCTGCTGGAGCAAGCACTGAGCACCCGTTGCGGCTTAGCACCTTTCCTGCCGCACCTCCCCGTGCTGGAACACCTGGCCGGGAGCCCAGCCCTGGGGAGGTTCCAGGCCGGAATGAAGAACCGTTTCCGTTGCACTTTCTGAGTGGGCGCCCCTCGGCGCCCTGGCCATCATTCGGGAGACAGTGCGTGGCACCCTTCTCCCCATGCCCAACGGACAACCCAACATTCTGATTCTCTGGGGCGATGACATTGGCCAGAGCAATCTCAGCTGCTACAGCCACGGGTTGATGGGGTACCAAACCCCCAACATCGACCGGGTGGCCAAAGAGGGCGCCAAATTCATCCATTACTACGCTGAGCAAAGCTGCACCGCCGGCCGCGCCGCCTTCATCACAGGGCAAAGCGTGTATCGCACGGGGCTGAGCAAGGTGGGCCTGCCCGGAGCGGAGCTGGGCTTTCGCGCAGAAGATCCCACGATCGCCGAGCTGCTCCAGCCCCTGGGCTACCGCACCGGGCAGTTCGGCAAAAACCATTTCGGCGACCGGGATGAGCACCTGCCGACGATGCACGGCTTCGATGAATTCTTTGGCAATCTTTATCATTTGAATGCGGAGGAGGAGCCGGAGCTCCGCGACTACCCCAAGGAGGACGACCCGGAGTTCCCCAACTTCCGCAAGCGCTTTGCCCCCCGCGGCGTGCTGCACACCTGGGCCAATGGGGATGGCACCCAGCGCATCGAAAGCACGGGCCCCCTCACCCGGAAGCGCATGGAAACCGCCGATGATGAATTCCTCACCGAGGCCAAGCGCTTCATCCGCGATGCGGTGGCCTCCGGGCAACCGTTTTTCGTGTGGTTCAACACCACCCACATGCACTTCCGCACCTACGCCCGGCCCCAGGATGTGGGCCGCAGCGGACGCTGGCAGTCGGAATATCACGACGTGATGATCTATCACGACGAGTGCATCGGCCAGATGCTGGACCTGCTCGATGAGCTGGGCATCGCCGACGACACAATCGTGATGTACAGCACCGACAACGGACCCCACATGAACAGCTGGCCCGATGCCGGCATGACCCCCTTCCGCAGCGAGAAAAACACCAACTGGGAGGGGGCCTTCCGGGTTCCGGCCATGGTGCGTTGGCCCGGCCACATCCCCGCCGGCGCGAACCTCACCGGCATCTGCAGCCACCTCGACTGGCTACCCACCCTGCTGGCCGCGGCCGGCGAACCGGAGATCAAACAGAAACTGCTCGATGGCCATCAGGTGGGAAGCAAAACCTTCCGCATCCACTTGGACGGCTACAACATGCTCGACTATTGGACGGGCAAGGCCGACAAGAGTCCCCGAAAGGAGTTTTTCTACTTCTCCGATGATGGCGACCTGGTGGGCCTGCGCTACGACAACTGGAAATTTGTCTTCCGGGAGCAGCGCGAGCAGGGCACCTGCCAGATCTGGGCGGAACCCTTCGTGGAGTTGCGTGTGCCCAAAATCTTCAACCTGGTCACCGATCCCTACGAACGGGCGGACATCACCTCCAACACCTACTGGGACTGGATGTTCGACCATGTCTTCATGCTCGTTCCAGCCCAGACCTATGTGGGTGAGTTTCTCAAGACCTTTGTGGCCTATCCGCCCCGCCAAAAGGCAGCCAGCTTCTCCCTCGAACGGGTGATGGAGAAACTCCAGCAGGGCGCCAGCGGGGCGGCCTGACGGCCTCCATGCCCCGCACCCGGCCAGGGCGGCCCCCGGCCCAGGGCATGGTCTGGATCCCAGGGGGCCGCTTTCTCATGGGTTCCGACCATCACTATCCCGAGGAAGCACCGGCCCATCAGGTGCAGGTGGAGGGTTTTTGGATGGACCGGACCCCCGTCACCAACGCCCAGTTCCAAAAGTTCGTGAAGGCCACGGGCCACGTCACCCTGGCGGAGCTGCCCGCCGATCCTGCCGACTATCCCGATGCCCTGCCGGAGCGGCTGGCCCCTTCGTCGATTGTGTTTGTCCCCCCCGGCGGGCCAATCGGCCTGGGGGATCCTTACCAGTGGTGGCAATACGTGCCCGGGGCCAACTGGCGCCATCCCGAGGGACCCGGAAGCTCCATCAAGGGGCTGGAGAACCATCCGGTGGTGCACGTCGCCCATGGTGATGCCCAGGCCTACGCCACCTGGGCGGGAAAGTTGCTGCCCTCGGAGGCGGAATGGGAACGGGCGGCCTGGGGCGGCCTGGAGGGGGTCGACTACGCCTGGGGGGAGGATCTCCATCCCGGCGGCAGACCCCTGGCCAACACTTGGCAGGGCACCTTCCCCCATCAGAACTCCAAGCTCGATGGCTGGGAGCGCACCTCACCCGTGGGGAGCTTCCCCGCCAATGGCTATGGCCTGCTCGACATGATCGGCAATGTGTGGGAATGGACCGATGACTGGTATCAGGAGCATCGGGAGCGGATGGTTCCAGAGGATGGGGGCTGCTGCGAATCCGTTCAACGGCTGAGGAGCGTGGATCGGGCCTCCCAGCACGGATCGATCCCGCGCAAAGCGGTGAAAGGCGGATCCTTCCTCTGCGCCCCCAACTACTGCCAGCGCTACCGCCCTGCGGCCCGACTGGCCCAGGGCATCGACACCTCCACCTGCCACATGGGCTTCCGCTGCATCGTGCGGGTGCCCACGGGCTGAGGCCTGCCGTTGTGGTTGCACTTTGTTTCACCATCCCCTTTCCAACCTGACGTTGATGAAACCCCTGCTCACGCTTCAGATAGCCATTCCCTGTTTGGATATGTCAACGCAACCAGCAGCGTTGCCCTTGCCGGTTCACTCCCACCGCATGCGCTGCGGATGGGCCGCCGCCCTGCTCACCGGAGCAGCCCTCTCCCTCACCCTGGGCTCCGGAGGGGCCAGGGGGGCTGAGGTGCTCTACTCCCTGGAAACAAAGTGTGCCCTCAAGGGGGCGGCACCCGTGGCCTGCAAGGTGGAGGCGATGAACGAGGAGGGATCCACCCTCTACCGCCACACCATTGGCACCACCCTCCACACCCTGCGCATCAGCGACCAGCCATCCCGCTTCAGCCTGTGGGATGGGGGCAGCAAGAGCTGGCAAACCCTCCGCAATGCAACGGTGCTGTTTTCCAGCAACACCCTTTGCCTCAACGACAAGGATCTCTGCGTGGTGAATCCCAACTACCTCAACAGCCTGTTGCAGGAACGCCCAGACTTCCGCGGCAGGGACCTCATCCGGGCCCACTTCGGCAACAACGGCCGGGTCGACATCCTCTGCTACGACGGCGGCTGCGATCTGGTGGCCCATCGGAAGGGAGTCAACTGATGCGACGCCCTTGTCTTCCAGTTCTCGGCCTGGCGACGGCGGCCCTGGTGGCTCTCCCCCCCGCGCCACTCCTGGCCATCGGGGGGCCCGCCGGCCCCTCCGCTTCCGTTGACCACTTCACCCTGCAGGCCCGCGGCGGCGGCGGAGGCGGCGGCCGGGGCGGCGGTGGTCGCGGCGGTGGCGGTGGTGGGGGCCGCATGCAAGGGGGTGGGGGCGGCGGTGGCCGGGCACGCACCGGCTTCAGCGGCGGCGGCAGTTTCACCCGGGGTGACAGGAGCCCCAGCGGCGGTTTCAGCAGTGGCGATCGCCTCAACCGTGTGGGCAATCCCTCCATCAGTCGCCCGGCCAGCCGGCCGGACGGCCTGCAACGGCAAGGCCAAGGCCTCCAGCGCCAGGATGGGGGCAGAAGCCTCGGGGATCGAAGCGGTGCCCTGGTGGATCGCAACCAACCCTTTGATCGCCAAAACACGTTCAACCAGGGCGATCGGATGATCAACCGGGATGGGGACCGCACCCTGAACCGCCAGGGAGATCGCACTTTCAACCGGGATGGGGATCGCAACTGGAATGGGAACCTGGGCAATCGCTCGGTCAACATCGATCGCGATTGGAATCGGGAAGTGAACATCGGCGACATCAACCTCAACCCGGGCTGGGCCCGGCCAGGCTGGGGTGTGGCCCGGCCCTGGAACTGGGGCTGGTCTGGCGGTTGGAGCACGCCCACCTGGGGCTGGTGGGGAGCCAGCGCCGCGGCCTGGGGCATCGGCACCCTGGCCACGGCGGCCATCATTAATGACGCCGTGAATAACGCTGTCTCCCAGAACGTCACCTACATCGTGGTGCCCAACACCGGATACGAGCTGCAGTACGGCACGATTCAGCCCTATGGAAACTATTCCGTGAGCTTTGTGGTGACGGCCAACGGCACCAGCTACCAGCTCAACGCCGACTGCAACGCGGGCGCCATCAATGGTCGCCAGCCCAACTCGGCCCAGGAAGCGGAATTGCTGAATGCCGCCTGTCAGGTGGCCTACGGCAACGCCTCCTAAGACACCATGCCGGAGCAACTCCCAAGCGTGAACGTCACCAACGAACTGGCGAAAGAACGCAACCGGGAAGCTGCGGAGCGCACGTTGATGGCCTGGATCCGCACCTCCCTGTCCCTGATCAGCTTCGGCTTCGGGGTGGACAAGATCATCGGGGCCATCAACCGGAGCCGATTTGGTGGCTCAGCCCGGGCCGATCTCTCCGTGCGGGTGATGGCCATCGCCTTCATCGTCACGGGCATCGTCGCCCTGGCCTCGGCCACCCTTCAGCACAAACGCATCCTGGCCAGGCTGGCCCGCCCGGAATTTGTGTATCACGACCATAGGTCCCTGGGTACGGCCACCGCCCTGGCCCTGATGGCCATCGGCACCCTGTGCCTGATCATCCTCATCCATGGGGCGGTTGGCTGATGATGGCGTTGGAGCATCCCGATGCTTGAAGCGATTCAGGACGTGCTCGAACCCCTGGGCACCGCCACCCGGGTTGTCCTGGAAGCCCTGTCCGTGCTCACCGTCCTCTATGGGCTGATTGCCATCTCCAGGCAGGCCTTGCCGAGGATTGGCCGGCGGCTGCCCGCCCGACCCTCCAACCAGGCGCGCCTCACCTTCGGCAGCTGGCTGGCCCTGGCCCTGGAGTTTCAGCTCGGGGCCGACATCGTGGCCACCACCACCAGTCCGACGGAAACCAACCTGATCCAGCTGGGGGTGATCGCCGTGATCCGAACGTTTCTCAACATCTTCCTGGGGCGCGAGATCGAAGCCGAACAGCGCTGGGAAGAGGAAAACGAGCGGCGGGCGGCCTCCAGGGAGTCGATCCGGCTGGATTGACCGCCTTTGCCCAGCCACCTCTTGCCCCTTCCACCATGGATGCCGCCACCCTTCTGCTTGTCCTGGTCAAAGCCAGCCTCATCACCTTGATGGTGGGCCTCGGCCTGGGTTTAGACCTGGGGGCGTTTGCCCTCTTCCGCCATCGGCCCTGGTTGGTGCTGCGGGTGATGCTGGGCACCTGCGTGCTGGTGCCCCTGGCGGCACTGCTGGTGCTGCAACTCCCCTTCAGTGGCCAGATGTCCCAGGGAGCACGGTTCGGCATCGCGCTCATGGCCTTGAGTCCAAGCGCACCCCTCACCCTGCGAAAGGCCCAACTCCAGGGGGGAGATCGCCATCTGGCAGCCCTGCTGCAGGTGTCGGCGGCCCTGATGGCGATCATCTCCATCCCCCTGCTGACGGATGTGTTCCGCGCCGCCTACCGGATCGAAGGCTGGGACATCGGTCCGAAGGCCGTGGCCCTCCAGGTGGGGATGGTGCAGGTGCTGCCGCTCATGGTGGGACTGGTGCTGCGGAGGCGTTTCCCCCTGATCGCCAGCCGATGGGCACAGCCGATTCAGAAGGTCGCCTTCCTGGTGAACCTGGTGGCGTTGGGACTGATCCTGTTCAAGGTGTCTCCAAAGCTGCTGACCTTTTTCCAGGGCAACCTCACAGCCATTCCCGTGATGGGGCTCATGACCGCCATTGCCCTGGCCGTTGGCTATCTCCTGGGAGGACAGGGACCAGGGGAGCGAACCACGACAGCGCTGGTGACCTCCATGCGCAACCCGGGTTTGGCCCTGCTGTTTGCCATCACCTACGGCAAGGAGATTCTTGGGGTGAAATTGGCCATCGTCACCTATTTATTGGTGACGATTCTGTGCTCCATGCCTTTTCTGCGCTGGTCGCGCAGAACGGACCCCTAGGCCTACTCCCGGCGTTGACGGAGCACCAAATCAATCAACTGCAGGACGGATGCCGCCGCCGCCGCAACATAGGTGAGGGCTGCCGCGTCCAACACCTGCTTCACCCCATCGGCTTCCTGCTGGGTGGTCACAATTCCCGTGCTGGCCAGCACGGCCTTGGCCCGATTGGAGGCATTGAATTCCGTCGGCAGGGTGATCAGTTGAAACACCACCACGGCGGCAAAGAGACCAATGCCCGTCCAAATGAGGAGAGGGGCAAAGGAAAGCTGCCTCAAGAGAAGCCCTGCCATGAAGGGGAGAAACCAAAGCATGTTGCCCACATTGCAGAGGGGCACCAGGGCAGAGCGCCACACCAGGGGGAGATAACCCACCTTGTCCTGGATCGCATGGCCCGCCTCGTGGGCGGCCACGGCAATGGAGGAGATGGACTGGCCGTCATACACATGCGGTGAGAGCCTCAGGGCTTTGGCCAGGGGGTCGTAGTGATCCGTGAGGAAGCCCTGATGGCGCTCGATGCGAACACCTTGCACCCCCGCGCTCTGCAAAACAGCCTGGGCCGCCTGGGCCCCGCTGTATCCGGAGCGGACCCCAACCCTGGAAAAGCGCTGGAACGTGCCTTGCACCCGCCACTGGGCCCAGAGGCTGAACACCAGGGCGGGAATGGTGAGAACGAGAGACTGAAGGTCGAAGAACATGGACGTGGAGCCAGGGCGGCCTGGCCAGTGTTGGGCCGTAACGGTGGGATCAAATTAAGAGTTTTTCTCCTGGTCCCCTGGGGAAACAGGGGCGGATCCCCGCCAGTGCTGCCCCATCAGGAGGCCAACAGGGCTTCCACAAACTCGAAACTGCTGAAGGGTCTCAGGTCGCGGAGCCCCTCTCCGGCGCCAATGAAACGGATCGGCAGCCCCGCCTCCTTGCAAACGGCAAGCGCCACACCGCCCCTTGAGCTCCCATCCAGCTTGGTGATCACCACACCGGTGAGCCCAGCGGCTTTGGCAAAGGCCATCGCCTGACGCAACCCATTCTGGCCCTGGCTGGCATCCAGCACCAACAGCGACTCCACCGCCGCCTCAGGGGCGAGCTTGTCAACAATGCGACGCACCTTGCTCAGCTCCTCCATCAGGTTGTGTTTGGTCTGCAGACGACCTGCCGTATCCACCAACAGGAGTTCCGTTCCCCTGGCCTTGGCGCTGTTGATGGCGTCAAAGACCACGGCAGCGGGATCGGCGTTGGCACTGGCGTTGGAAACCACGGGAACCCCGCTGCGCTCTCCCCAGATCCGCACCTGCTCCACGGCTGCCGCGCGAAAGGTGTCTGCCGCGGCAATCAGGCAGCTGTAGCCACTGCGCACGGCGAGGTTGGCCAGCTTGCCGAGGGTGGTGGTCTTGCCCACCCCATTCACCCCCACCATCAGCCAGATGTTGAGGCGATCCCGTTCGGGGGCCAGCAGCTCCCGCCCACTGGCCTCGATGGGCTGCTCCAGGAGATCACGGAGTTGTTCCTTCAGAAAACGGAGCCCCTCGCTGCCATCCACCACCTCCAGGTTGAGTCGGGCCCGCAGGGCATCCAACACTTGATCCGTGGCCTGCACGCCCACATCGGCACGGAGCAGGGTGGTTTCCAGATCGTCAACCACCTCCTGGGTGAGGGGATCGTCCCCCAAACGCTCGAGCAGCTGGCTGACGAATCCCCTGCGGGTTTTCTCCATGCCACGCCGCAGGCGGGCCAGCCAGTCGATTTCCTCCAGGGACACCTGATCCACTCGCCGGCCCTGGGCCGCCAACACTTCCGCCGACCAGGTGAAGGCCTCATCGAATTCACCCAACCTGGGCTCCACCTCATCCACCTTGATGGGCTCATCGGGGGCGGGCTCCAGGACAGGGGCTGCCCCCTCAGGAACGGCCGCCTCCAGCAGGTCCTGCTGACGCTGGCTCCGCTCCGCCGCCGCCCGCTCCAGCAGGGACACCGGGGGCGCCTCGGAAGGCGACGGAACCGGCGGGGGCGGGGGCGGGTCCGCCGGCAGGGCCTCCCCAGATGGGGGTGAAGCCAGGGCTGGCGTTGGAGATGGAGGTGGAGGTGGAGGTGGCGTTGGGGCGCTCTCTGCCTGGCGAGCCGCCTGCTCTTCCTTCAGGCGGGCGTAGGCGGCGCGAGCCCAGGCCAAAGCATCGGCATCGATGGCCCCTGCCCCAGGGGCGGACGGCGCACCAGGGGGGAGGGCTGTTTCCGCTTCGGGGTCGACTTCGGGGTCACTCTCCTGTTCGGGCACCAGCTCGGCAGCGGTCGGCGCATCCAGCTCCCGCTGTTCAGCGGTCTCCCCAGGGACCCCATCCGTCTGGGACTCAGCAGGTCGCCGCTTGAACCAATCAAAGACCATGGTGAATCAAACCCGTGTTGCGGTGAATCGGCCCAACACACCGTTGATCATGCGACGTCCCTGTTCATCGCTGTAGCGGTGAGCCAACCCCACCGCCTCATTGCAGGCCACGGCAGGGGGAGTGCCAAAGTGGTCGAGATCCACCACGGCCAGGCGAAGAATATCGCGATCAATGCGAGGAAGGCGCATCAATCGCCAGCCTTCCATGACAGCATCCAGCCTGGAATCGATGGTCTCACGGTCCTGCAACACAGCCCTGACCCGCTCGATGGCCCCAAGGCGTACCCCCTCCTGATCCGCCATCATTAAGAGTCGTGGAATCTCCAAAGAGGCGGAGAGAAGATTGAGCGCCTGCTCACCGTTGGCAATTCCCTGCTGCAAATGCTGACGAACTTTCGGGAATTGGCTGTCCCCAGCCGCCTGCAGCTCACTGTCGAGTAAATCCTGCTGGGCCTGCTGCAGAGCCTCGGCGGAACGCTCCAGATGGTCACGGACATGCTCCGCCAAGGTCGAGAGGGCCTGATCCAGCAAGCCCAGCATGGAGCGATCGGAAGGGACGGCGGTGGGCTTCCGATCCGGGAGCTGGGAGAGGGTGAGCAGGGCCAGTTCGCGGGAGAGGGTGCGGCTCTGCATCAGGACAGCTGGGGCGCGCGGAGTTGGGCGAGAAGACTGGAAAAACTACGGGTGGAGGGAGCTTCCCTTTCATCGGGACTGACGATGCCAGCGGAAATGATCGTGCGGAAGGCGTCTTCCACACTCAAATCAATATCCCGGACCGAGCGTTCAGGAACAACCGCATACCAACCCGTGGTGGGATTTGGAGCTGTGGGAATAAAGACACTCAACATGGTTTCCGGAAAATCAGACTGGATCGAAGCCCCCAGAACTCCGGTGACAAAACCCACGGCATAGAGACCCTCCCTGGGGTATTCCACCAACACCACCCGGCGGAAACGTGTCGAATTATCGCGCAGAAATGTTTCCAGAAGTTGCTTGAGCGTCTTATACACCGATCCCGCCAGGGGAATGCGCAGCAGGGTCCCCTCGCCAAACTCCAGCAGCCAGCGACCCACAATATTGCGGGCCATCAAACCAATCAGGAGAATCCCCAGCAGAGGCACAAGAAGGCCAAGGCTGAGGTTGATCAACTCCTGCAACAGCGGGTGAAGCGTGTTGAAGGGGTTGAACTGCTTCGGGATGGAGGTGAGGAAAGCAAGCACGAAGCGGCTCACCGTGGTCGCGAGCCAAATGGTGGTCGCCAGGGGAATCACCACCAGCAACCCCGCGATCAGATCATTCTTCAGATCTTCCTGAAGGCGGGATCCGAACGGTTGTTGATCAGGTCTGGGACTGGAGGGAACCAAGACCAAAAGCCAAAGAGCAGTCTTTAAGGTAACGCTCCCAGGTTCCCCCTTACAGCACGCTGCCCAAACAGAGCAGGGTGAAGGCTGCGATCAAGGCAATGGCGCCAAAGGAGGATCCATAGCGTCTTTGGTTGATGGCCAACTGGCTCGTTTGCTGGGCCTGCTTGAACTGGCCTTCCATCTGCTGCAGCTGACGGTCGACAAAGGCCCTGGCGGACTGGATTTTCTGGGCTTCGGAGGCGCCAGGTGGCACCTGGCCAGCGGCCTCAGCCTGCCGCAGAAGCTGCTTGAGCACTTCGGGATTCTTGCTCTGCTCCCGGGCCATCTCCAGCTGTCCTTTCTTTGCGGCAAGCTGCTGATCGGTCTCCTCCTGCATTAACCGGTCACCGCCGAACACGATCGGCAGCGAAGCTGTCAGCAGAACCGCCATGAGACCACTCAAGAGGCAAACGGTCCAGAGCAGGGGGGAACGGCGCCAGCCATCTTGATCATCCAGCCGGCCCGAGAGGTACATGAGCAGCAACCCCACCAGAGCCATGGGCGACTCCTTGATCAACCGTTCCACCACCAGCTGGCGGAAGGGCTCGGCCTGCCAGTCCCAGAGGGCCAACACGGCGAGCATCTGAAGCAGGGTGAGCACCACCAGGGTGATTCCAATCCAGCGGAGGAGGGGGCT
>JAYKHG010000007.1:0-12562 GCA_035284825.1 Cyanobacteriota bacterium | reverse complement strand
CGCCATGTCAAAACCCTGGCCTTGAGCGTGGATACGGCAGAGAGCCACAGGGGTTGGATCGCTGATATCAATGACACTCAATGCACCCTTGTCGACTATCCGATCCTGGCGGACTCTGATCGGAAGGTGAGTGATCTCTACGGCATGATCCATCCCCAAGCCCTCAATAATCTCACCGTACGTTCCGTTTTCATCATTGATCCGAACAAGAAGCTGCGGCTCCAGATCACCTATCCCGCCAGCACGGGCAGGAATTTTCAGGAGATTTTGCGGGTGATTGATTCCCTCCAGCTCACGGATCACCACCAGGTGGCCACCCCTGTGAATTGGAAGCAAGGGGAGGATTGCGTCGTGGTGCCCTCCATCCCCACCGAAGAGGCCCGGGCCAAATTTTCCAAAGGTGTCACGGAAATTCGCCCCTATCTGCGCATGACACCCCAGCCCGATTGATGGCATGACCCAGTGGTGGCAATGGCAGCCCAGTGCTGCCCAGGATGTTTCCAACAGCTTTGCCGTGATCGGCGTGGGCCGTTTCGGCAGCGCGGTCTGCAGGGAACTCACCCGCGCCGGGGCCGAGGTGGTGGCCATCGATCTCAATTCGCGGGCGATCGAGGAGTTGCTCCAGGATGAAATGGGCATCGAGGCCCGCATCGTGGATTGCACGGATGAGGATGCCCTGCGGGCGGCTGGCGCCCTGGATGTGGGTACCGTGGTGGTGGCCATCAGTGAACCCATCGAGGCCAGCATCACGGCCACCCTCATCGTCAAGGATGCCCCCGAAACCAAGGTGCAGCAGGTGATCGCCCGGGCCACCAGTGATCTGCACGAGAAGATGTTGCGGCGGGTCGGGGCCGACCGGGTGGTATTCCCCTCCAAGATGCAGGGAACCCGCCTGGGTCAGGAGCTGGTGCGCCCCAATCTTCTGGAGCGGCTCCGCCTGGACGACTCCAACAGCATTGAGGAGATCAAGGTTCCCCAGGCGTTCATTGGGCGCTCCCTCCGGGATCTCAATCTCCGCAAGACCTACAGGGTGAATGTGCTCGCCGCCGGGGCGGCCAATCAGCTGATGGTGAATCCCCCCGCCTCCCACGTGCTTCGGGAGGGAGAGGTGCTGGTGGTGATGGGCAGCGCGGACGCTCTGGAAACGCTCCCCAGCCGCTGACGACGATGTGGGTTGTGGGGCTGATGAGCGGCACCAGTGCCGACGGCGTTGATGGGGTGCTGGCCGAATTTCGTGGCTCCCCCAGGCGTCCCCGCTGGCGGGTGGTCCAGGCCAGTTCCCTTCCCTACCCGGACGACCTCAGGGCCCAGATCATCCGCTATGGCCAGGGTGAACCCCTTCCCGCGGCAGCGGTGCTGGATCTGGTGGAAGGCTTGAGCGAGGTGCAGGCGGATGCCGCCCGGGCCTGCGATCCCCAGGGACGGGCCGAACGGGTGGGATGCCACGGTCAGACCCTCTGGCACCGGCCCCCGGAGGGGGGGCGCGGAGGGGCCAGTTGGCAGGCGCTGATGGGGCCGATGCTCGCCCAACGCCTTGGCAAACCCGTGGTGTTTGATTTCCGGGCGGCTGATCTGGCCCTGGGGGGCCAGGGCGCTCCCCTGGTGCCCGCCACGGATGCGGCCCTGTTGGGGGGCATCGGAGGTTGGCGTGCCGTGCTCAACCTGGGGGGGATCGCCAACCTCACGCTGATTCCTCCCGGCGAGGGTCCCGACCGCCATCAACCGGTGCGGGGGTGGGACTGTGGACCGGCCAACACCTTGATCGATCTGGCGGTGCATCAGTTCAGCCAGGGACAGTTGCGATTTGACCAGGAGGGCGCCTGGGCGAGGCGGGGTCGCATTGATGAGGCGATCCTGGCCACCTGGCTCAAGGAGCCCTACCTCCGCCAGCCCCCGCCGAAATCCACGGGCAGGGAGCTCTTTGGCGCGGAAGATCTGGAGCGTCGGCTGGGGGCCTTGGGGGAGAGGGAGAGGGACTCTCCCGTCTCCCCGGCGGATGCCCTGGCCACCCTCACGGCCTTTTCGGCGGCGGCCGTCGCCCAGGACCTGCGCCATGGCCCCTACCCCCTGGAGCTCCTGGTGGCAGGGGGTGGGACCCGCAACGGGTTTCTGATGGAGCAATTGGTGCGGCGCTGCCGGGGCGTCATGGTGCGGCCCTTGTCCCAGCTCGGCATCGGCGACCTGGAGCGGGAAGCCCTGGCCTTTGCGCTCCTCGCCTGGTGGCATGCGGTGGGGCATCCCGGCTCCCTCCCTTCCGTCACCGGAGCCAGCAGGGCAGCCGTGTTGGGGGTGTGCGCCAGCCCTTCTTTCCCCAAGGGGGGATAGGCCCCTGGAGGGGGTGGCGTCAGAGGTCGCGGGGGCGTTGCAATCGCAGACGCCTTGGGGCACCACGGAGCCGGGAGGGTTTGGCCTGTTCCTGCCGTTCCAGCTCTTCGCGAAACCGTTCGGTGTGCCGCTGGGGATCGCTGGGGCGCCCGGAAGACGGGTGGGAAGGGTTAGGCCCCTGGCGGCGGCGTTGCCGCTCCAGGGCTTCCACCCCCTGCTGGATCAGCACCTTCGCCATGTTGCTGATGGTGCGGGAGTCTTCTTCGGCGAGGGCCGCCAGGCGCTCACAGAGCTCTTCAGGCAACACCACCTGAATGCGGGGCGATTTGGGGCGCCCGCTGGAAGAGGTCTGACGGGTCGCCACGACCGCGGGATCGGATCGGATAACAACAAGTGTACAGAGTTGGTCAAGGATAGTATCCAGCACTATGATTGTGGAACCGAGCAGATCCCTCGCCTCCACTTCGCTCCCCAGAGATCCCCATGGCTCGCACCACCCCAGCCACCCCCTCCACCCCCGGCCGGGCCCCCAAGCCCCGGTCCCGCACCGTGCGGCCGCGGCGCACGGCGGAGCGCAGTGATGTGCTCGTGTCTGCGGTGATCAGCACCTATCTCCTCACCCACCTGCACCACGTGCTGCAACGGGCGGAATACGGGGCCCAACAGGAGGGCCATGAGGGCCTGGCGGCCAATTACGCCCAACTGCGCAAGGTGCTCTGCCTGGACGCCCGCAGCATGGAAGATGCCTCCGCCAGCGGACTCGCGGACGATGGAAGGCCCCTGGCCGCCTGAGTTGGGCTCAGGAACCCCCCACCTGGACGCGATAGCGTCGTGGTCCCTGGATGCGCCCGATGACCGCCGCCAATGCCGCTGCGCTCTACGCCAAGATCAGCGAAGATCCTGACCTCACCCAATCCCTGTTCCGGCAGGCGTTGCAGGATCCCAGTGGTGCATTGCGCAGAATTGTGGAGATTGGCTCGGAACAGGGTTTGGTGGTCACCGCCGAGGAGGTGAAGGAGCACATCTCCGGGCTGGAGGACAGCGCCACCAAGCAATGGCTGCTCAAGGCCCGGGGAGGCCTCTGAGGGGCGACCGGACGGACGACAGGCTGTCTGCCCCCAAACGCAGCTGTGAGGAGGGGGTTTGCGGAGGTTTTTGGCGTCGATGCACGCCGCCGCCTTGGGCCCAGCTGAAAAAAAGCCAATAACTCACGAGGGCCAGACCGGCGGCCACCACCAAGGCGGCCAGTTGTTCCATGCGCTTCATCATGACGCCAACCCTCCCAATCCAGTTTGCCTGACACCCCTTGCGAGGATGGGGGCTGTTTTCCCCGGTTTCTGTGCTGCGCCTCGAACGCATCGGCAAGATCTATCCCACCGGTGAAGTCCTGAAAGATGTGAGCTGGGAGGTGAAGCAGGGCGATCGCATCGGCCTGGTGGGGGTCAACGGGGCGGGGAAATCCACCCAGCTGCGCATTTTGGCGGGCCTGGAGGAACCCTCCAGTGGCCAGGTGCTGCGGCAGGGGGAGCCGCGCATCGCCTTTCTGCAGCAGGAATTCGATGTGAACCTTCAGCGCACGGTGCGGCAGGAGCTGTTTCAGGCCTTCAAAGAGGCCGCCGCCGTGTTGAATGCCCAGGCCCAGGTGGAGACGGCCATGGCGTCTGAGCGGGCCGCCCGGGATCCCGACCATCTCCAGGAGCTGATTGAGGAGCTGGGCCGGCTGCAGATCCGTTTTGAAGCGCTCCATGGCTACGAGCTGCAGGCCCGGATCGATCGGCTCCTCCCCACCATCGGTTTTTCCCTGGAGGACGCCGAAAAACTGGTGGGCGACTTTTCCGGTGGCTGGCAAATGCGGGTGGCCCTGGGCAAAATTCTCCTGCAGGAGCCGGATGTGCTCCTCTTGGATGAGCCCACCAACCATCTCGATGTGCAAACCATCGAATGGCTGGAAAACACCCTGCTCACCCAGGAGCTTCCCCTGGTGGTGATCAGCCACGACCGCACGTTTTTGGATCGGGTGTGCAACCAGATCGTGGAGACGGAGCGGGGGGTGTCTCGCCACTATCTGGGGAACTACAGCCAACACCTGGAGCTCAAGGCCCTGGAGAGCTCGGCCCAACTGGCGGCCTTTGAGCGCCAGCAGAAGGAGCTGGCCAGCCAGCAGGCCTATGTGGACCGCTTTCGGGCCAGCGCCACCCGCAGCACCCAGGCCAAGAGCCGGGAAAAACTGCTGCAGAAAGTGGAGAGGATTGAGGCGCCCACCGAGGAGGTCGCGGGGCCACGCTTCCGCTTTCCCCCCGCACCCCGCTCGGGGCGCCGGGTGGCCCACATCGCCAATCTCACCCACGCCTATGGGGATCGCATCCTGTTTCTCGGGGCTGAGCTGGAGATCGAGCGTGGCGACCACATCGCCCTGGTGGGGCCCAATGGGGCGGGGAAATCCACCCTGTTGCGCCTGCTGATGGGCTTGGAAACCCCTTTGGAGGGGGAATCCAGCCTGGGGGAGCACAACGTGATCCCCGCCTATTTCGAGCAGAACCAGGCCGAGGCCCTCAATCTGGAGAAAGAGGTGTTGGCCACGGTCTTTGAGGCGGTTCCGGATTGGACCCAGAGCCAGGTGCGGTCGTTCCTGGGGCGTTTCGGGTTCAGCAATGAGGCGGTGTTCAAGGAGGCCGGCATGCTCAGCGGTGGAGAAAAAGCCCGCTTGGCCCTGGCCCTGTTGCTCCTGCGGCCCACCAATCTGCTGCTGCTGGATGAGCCCACCAACCATCTCGACATCCCGGCCAAGCGCATGCTCGAAGAGGCCCTGGGGAGTTATGAGGGTGCGGCGGTGCTGGTGTCCCACGACCGGGCCTTTGTGTCCAAGGTGGCCAATCGCATCGTGGAACTGCGGGATGGGGAGCTGGTGCTCTACCGCGGCGACTTTGCTTACTACCAGGCCAAGAAACAGGAGGAGGCTGAGGAAAAGAAGCGCCAGGAGCAGGAGCTGGCACGGTTGGCCAAGCGGGAGGCCAGCCGCCAACGCCAAAAGCAGCGCGATCAGGATCGCCGCGGCAAAGACCAGGCCGTTGCTCCCGGTTGAGGGGCGAGCCCACCCCGGAGGGAGAGCGTTGATTTCCTCACCAGTCCTTAGCGCTTGTTGCATCGGATACGTGGGCCCATGAAACAGTTCGTAGTTTGTGGGCACGTTCCGGAGGCGTTGCCATGGCCGAACCCCTCGCCCTCACCCTTGGGCAAAAGTTCGAACTTGAGCGCATGAGTCGTGCCATCGATGCCACGGCCGATCCCCAGGTGCTGCGGGGGTTGGCCAAGCAACTGCTCCAGGCCTGGCACAGCCAAAAGGCCGCCACCCAGTGGGTGATGCGCCAGCAGTTGGGTGCCCCCCCCACCTTTGCCACCACGGCAAAAGGCGACAACGCGGAAGGGCCCCCGCCGGTTGCAGCCCCTGGGCAACCCGAGCGGATCCACAAACCCAGCAGTCTCGATATTCTCTGATCCACCCCCCTCGCTCCCCCTGGGCTGGCCCAATGGAGCGGTTTGGCAGCCCAGCCTCAGCTGGGCATCTCCCCGGGGGTGACAGGCACCTGAAGCGATTGGCCAGCCCTGAGGATCGTGAGCCTCAGGGGCCGTCCCACCCCAGACCGCTCCACGGCGTTGATCACATCACTGGGGCTGGTGATTCTGGCGCCATCCACCCCGGTGATCACATCGCCGGGCCGTAACCCCGCCGCAGCTGCGGGCCCCCCCGGTTGCACCGCCACCACCCTGGCGCCACTCTCGAGATCGCCGCCGGAGGCATTGCGCACCACATCCAGGCCCACCCCAATCATGGGATGGCTGGCCCGACCGGAGTTGATGAGCTGGCTCCAGATCTGGCGGGCCCGGTTGATGGGGATGGCAAATCCGAGCCCTGCCCCTGGACCCGACCGCACCAGGGTGTTGATTCCCACCACTTCCCCATCGGCGTTGAGCAAGGGACCACCGGAGTTGCCGGGATTGATGGCGGCGTCGGTCTGAATGAGGTCGAGGCGTTTATCGAGGATGCCGAGTTTGCGGGCATTGCGGTTGAGGCTGCTCACGATCCCCAGGGTCACCGTGTTGTCGAGTCCGTAGGGGTTGCCAACGGCAATGGCCCAGTCGCCCACCTGCAGGGTGTCGGAATTGCCGAGGGGAGCCACGGGCCAGGGGCCGGAGCCCACCAGGCGAACCACCGCCAGGTCGGTGAGCCGGTCACGGCCCACCACCCGGCCCTCCACCCGTCTGCCGTTTTGGAGCCCCACATTCACCCGTTCCGTGCCCTCCACCACGTGGGCGTTGGTGAGGATCAAGCCATCGCTTTGGAAAATCACGCCGCTGCCCTGGCTGCGTTCGGTGCGTTGGGAGGGCATCTGCCCCCTCGGCACTCCGAAAAACTGCCGGAAAAGGGGATCCTCCAGCAAGCTGTTGGGCAGACCACCGCCGGAGCTGGACACCACGGTTCGCTCGGTGTCGATGGTGACCACCGCTGGGCCGGTGCGTTGCACGGCCGAGGCCACAAAGGATTGGCGGCTCAACACGGCGCCGGCTGATGCGGCGGCCAGGGCGGGAAGGGGCTGAAGAGCCATCAGGCCCATGGGAAGGCTGGCGACCGCGAGGGCTGCGGCGGTGCTCAAACCTGAAACTCCTTGAAGAGAGGGAGGCTGCAGGCGCATGGAGGGGGGGCGGCCAGGAATCGCCGGAAGAATGGTTGAAACGTAAGGTCTTTCCTCCGTGATCAGCAGGGAGGCAAACCGCCCGGTTGGCCCGTCGCTCCCCCTAAGATATGTAAAGTTTTCTTGCGATCCATGGACACCAGCAGACTCCTCCTGGCCTTCCTGGCTTTTGGGGCGGCGTGCACCACCCTCTGGGCCTGGATCCTGGCCACCAGCAATACTCCCGCCGAGCGATGATGGGGGAGTGTCCCTGGCGACAGCACCCGTTCCATCCCCCTCCGACCCCAGCGGTCATCCCCCTCCCCCATGCCGATCGTCCTGGCTGAGCTGTTTCCCATCCTTTACGGGATCTGCTTTCTCTTTTTGCTCTGGCAGGCGTTCAGGGTGATGGGTCGTGGATTTCGGGCCGAACAGCGTCCCTTCGATCGCTCCGCACGGGCGTTCACCGCACCCCAAAAGGACACCAACCGCCTCGGCAAGCTCACGATTCATCCCGAGCTGCTCGATGCCGATGGGCAGATCACCCGGGAGGATCTGTTGACGGTGCGCTTTTCCGATGACGGTGGGGAAGCTGTCCGTCCCATCGAGTAGACCCAGGGAAAGCGACGGGATTTGTGGAACCGATGAATAGGCTCAGGGAGAAAGCATCCGAATCCAAGCCGATGGTGGATCAGAGAACCCGCATCGTCGCAGCCGTGTTGAACGCCCTCAAGCTGCCGCCGCGGTTTCGCCTGAAAATGGTGAAGGACGATCCGATCCGGTTGGAGTTGAGCCTCACTCCCGCCTATGGAAAGCAACCCATCCTCGTGGGCATCGTTGAATCCCAAGACCTGGTGGCGCGTCGGGATCGGGAAGGAAGAATTCCGAGGGATCTGCAGGGCACCTGGGATTGGACCGTCCGCCACGGAACGGTGACCACCGGCGGCTGGAATCCCTATCTCAAGGAGGCCCTGCAAACCATGTTTGAAACGGGCCTGCCCGCCATCGTCTACGAGGAAACCACCGGGGAGGTGTATCACCCCGTGGACGGCATCCGCCACGTGCGCTGAGCCTTCTGCCCGCCGCACCCCCATGCGCCCTGCCCGGGCCCCAGGATCCGCTCCCCATCGATGGCCGGCTCCCCGCCATCGTCGGGGGCCTGGCCCCGGAGGGGTCCACCGTGCTTTTGCAGGCCCCTCCAGGGGCGGGTAAAACCACCCGGGTTCCCCTTGCCCTCCTCGACGCCCTCGACCCACCCGAGGGGCTGTTGCTCATTCAGCCGCGCCGCCTGGCCGCCCGCGCCGCCGCCCAGCGATTGGCCCAAGCCCTTGGGGAGCCGATCGGCGGGCAGGTGGGGTACAGCGTTCGCCTCGAAAGCCGTCGCAGCTCCCACACCCGGTTGCTGGTGGTCACCCCCGGGGTGTTTCTCCGGATGCTCCAGGCTGATCCCGCCCTGGAAGGATGGGCCCTGGTGGTGTTCGATGAGCTGCATGAGCGCCAGGCCGAGGTGGATCTGGCCCTGGCCCTCCTCCGCCAGGCCAGGGAGTGCCTCAGGCCCGAGTTGCGACTTCTGTTGATGTCCGCCACCTTGGACCTGGAACCCCTGGCCGCGGCGCTCGATGGGGCCACGGTGGTCACCTCCATGGGGCGCTCCCATCCCGTGGCCGTTCACTACCAGCCCCCTCGGCCCGAGGAGACCCTGGAACGGCAGGTGGTGCGGGCCCTGGAGTCCTGGTGGTTGCCGGAGCGGGTTTCCGGCGAAACGGTGCTGGTGTTTCTGCCCGGTCAGGGGGAGATCCGCAGGGTGCAGCGGGCCATTGGGGCCACCCCCTGGGGCGCCACCTTGGACTGCGTGGCCCTCCATGCCCAGCTTCCCCTCGCGGCCCAGGGGGAGGCCATGGGCCCCGCCCGTGGCCCGGCGGGCAAGGTGGTGCTGGCGACAGCCATTGCTGAGAGTTCCCTCACCCTGGCCGGTGTGCGCCTGGTGATCGACAGTGGCCTGAGCCGGCTGGCCCGTTTCAACCCCTCCACCGGCATGGATGGCTTGGTGACGGTGCCCTCCAGCCAGGCCAGTGCGGAGCAGCGCCGGGGCCGGGCGGGACGCCTGGGGCCAGGGTGTTGCGTGCGGCTCTGGAGTTCCGCCGAGCAGGGGCGGCGCCCCCCCTTCACCACCCCTGAAATTCTCGACATCGACCCCCTGCCCCTGGCCCTCCACCTGGCCGCCTGGGGGGCGGGCCAGGGCCAGGATCTGCGGTGGCTGGATCCTCCCCCCCCGGGGGGCCTGGCCCTGGCGCTGGGGCTTTTGGGGCAGCTGGGCGCCGTCGATGCCCAGGGCCACCCCACGGACCATGGCCGGTCCCTGCTCCAGGTGGGTCTGCACCCCAGGCTCGGCCACATGCTGCTGCTGGCTGAGCGGAAGGGATGGCTTCCGTTGGCCGCCGCCCTGGCGGCTCTCCTCAGTGAGCGGGATCCCCTGGCCGGCCTTCAGGCGGGCAGTGATCTCCTGCGGCGCCTCGATGGGTTGTTGTCCCCTGGTGAACCCGGCCAATATCACCAGTTGCGGCGTTTGCAGCAGGATCTGGAGCGACAGGTGGCGCGGGCCGTTGGGCGCCCCCAACCCCAGGCCCCCCCCTCCGATCCGGACGGGCAGATCAGCGCACGCCTCATCGCCTGGGCGTATCCCGAGTGGATTGCCCTCTCCAGGGGGCAGGGGGATGGACGGTTTCTCCTCCACAACGGCCGAGGGGCGAAGGTGCATCCCGGGGATCCCCTGGCCGCGGCCGATGCCCTGGCCATTGCCGCGGTGGATGGGGTGGGCCAGGAGGCACGGGTGAAACTTGCCGTTCGCCTTGAACGCCCGGTGCTGGACGACTTGGCGGCCCCTTCCCTGGAGGTGCGTCAGCTGGCCCGTTGGGACCCAGGCGCTGAGCGGGTGCGCTGTGAGGAGGAGCGCTGTTTCGGGGCGCTGGTGCTGGCCCGCGGCCCCTGGCCGGGGGCCCCTGAGGCGTTGGTGCGCCAGGCCATGGTGACGGGCCTGGAGGGAATGGGTTTGGAGGCTTTGCCCTGGACCCCGGCCACCCGGCAGTTGCAGCAGCGGCTGGCGCTGGCCCATCACCATCTCGGGGCCCCCTGGCCCGATCGTCGTTGGGACACCCTTGGGACCCGTCCTGAAACCTGGTTGGGCCCTTTTCTGGATGCCACCATCCGGTGCCGGGCCGATCTGGCCCGGCTGCCCCTGGCGGAGGCCCTTTGGGGCTCCGTGGATTGGCAGGCGCGACAGCAGCTCGATGCCCTGCTGCCCTCCCACCTGCAGGTGCCCTCAGGCCGGAGCGTGCCCCTGGATTACGCCAGCGAGAGGCCTGTCCTGGCGGTGAAGTTGCAGGAAATGTTCGGGCTGGCGTCCACCCCGTCCTTGCTGGATGGCCGGCTGCCCGTCACCGTCCACCTGCTCTCGCCCGCGGGCCGTCCCCTGGCCATCACCTCCGATCTGGAGCGTTTCTGGCGGGAGGGCTATGCCCCCGTCCGGCGGGATCTGCGGGGTCGCTATCCCCGCCACCCCTGGCCGGAGAATCCCCTGGAGGCGATCCCCACGGCCCTCACGAACGCCCGCCTCCGGTCCGCCCAGAAGTGATCAGAAGTGAGAGGAGAGCAGGGAGGTGAAACCGAAGTGCCTGAGGCCCTCCACAATTCCGTGGCAGCCATGGGCCCGGGCCCGATAGGTGCGCCGCAGGCTGGGCAAGGCGGCCACCAGGGCTGGCTCGGCGTTGCCGACCATCACCCCCTGCAGCCCGGTGGCGAACATCGCCAGATCGTTCAGGCTGTCCCCCGCGGTCACCACCGTTTCGGGGGCCAGGTTGAGCCACCCGATCAGGGCCGTGAGGGTGCTGCCCTTGTTCACCCCAGCGGGGAGCACATCCAGATATTTGTCGCCCGACACCAGGCAGTCCACTCCCATGGCCTCCACGGCCTGGAGGTGGGTGGTGTCCAGGATCTCCGGGTCGATGAGATAGGCCAAGCGCCGCACGGCGCTGACGGGTTGGGGGGACAGGCCCGGGATGGTTTGAAGCAGGGGCAGCACCCGCTCCGCCTGCCCATGCCATTGCCGTTCAATCGGCTCCACCACCTGGGGGATGGGGGCCAAGCTCAAACCACAGGCCACCGTGCAGCCCACATCGCCGATCACCAGGTGGGGTGCACCCAGCCCCATGGGGGCCTCCTGCTCCAGCAGCCGGGCGATGGAGGCCAGATCCCGCCCCGTGTTGAACACGTGCAGCACGGAGTCCCGCCGGGTGTCCAGCCAGCTGTAGAAACGCCGCCGCCCGCCGGAGCTGCCCTCCAGCAGGGTGCCATCCAGATCGGTCACCAACACCAGTTCGGGAGCCGTGGGCAGGCGGGCCCGGAGCTCCTGCTCCAGGAGCTGATGGGGCCTTGCGGGGATGGGAGGGGGCTGGGGAAGCATGGGGGCGCCTGGGCCGGGCCCGATCTTCGGCCACCTCGTCCCCTTTGCCTAGGGTGAGCGCCCTGGAACCAACGGGCGCCATGGAACGGAACGCTGAGCCAGGGGAGGCGTTCGAGCTCCTGCTGCCTCGCCATGGGTTGCACCGTTACACCGTGGCCTCCCTCAATGAGGCCATTGCCACCCTCCTTGGCCGGGGCTTTGCGCCGAGATTTTTGCTGGAGGCCACCGTCAGCCGCCCCCAGCTGAAGAAAGGACACCTGTGGCTCACCCTCACCGATGGGGAGGCCACGGTGCCGGGGGTGATCTGGTCGTCCCAGCTGCGCAAGCTCAGCTTTGTGCCGGAAGACGGCGATGGGGTCGTGGTGGTGGGCAAACTCAACTTCTGGACGGCCCGGGCGGCCCTGTCGGTGCAGATCCTGGATGTGCGTCCCAGTCTCACGGCCGTGATGCGGCGGTTTGAGGCGGTGCGGGCGCGGCTCGCCCCGGAGGGCCTCTTCGACGCCGACCGCAAACGGCCCCTGCCCCCCTGGCCCACCCGCATCGCCCTGCTCACCAGCGTGCCGAGCTCCGCCTTGGCGGACATGCTGCGCACCGTCGGCGAGCGCTGGCCCCTCGCCGCGCTGGTGGTGGTGCCGGTGCCCGTGCAGGGGGCGGTGGAGGCGCGGCTGTGCGATGTGATTCAGCGCCTGGCGCTCCAGGCCGACCCCCTGGGTCTGGAGGCCCTGGTGCTCGCCAGGGGGGGCGGAAGCCGGGAGGATCTGGCCCTGTTCGATGGGGAAGCCCTGGCCCGGGTGCTGGCGGCGTTTCCGAGGCCCGTGGTCTGCGGCCTGGGCCATGAGGACGACACCACCATTGCCGATCTGGTGGCCGACTACAGGGCCGCCACGCCCACCGCCGCCCTGGTGGCCCTGCTCCCCGATCAAATGGCGGAGCGGGCGGCGTTGAAGCAGATGCGCAGCCATCTGCGCCAGGTGGTGGGCTGGCGCCTGCAGGCCCTGCGGCGCCAGCTGCAGCAGCAGCAGGGCCGCCTTGAGCCGCTCCATCCCCGCCGGCGCCTGCAGGTGGAGCGCCAGCGCCTCAGCCATCAGCGGCAACTGTTGCGGGCCCT
>JAYKHG010000006.1:0-3232 GCA_035284825.1 Cyanobacteriota bacterium | reverse complement strand
GGGGAGGGATTTGGAGAGGATGGGGGCTTCAGCGGCGCCCCGGCCGGCACCTCAGGATTCGGGCGGTTGCCCGGAGAGGGGACAGCTGGCACCCCTGGGCCATCCGGGGCACCAGGTGCTCCCGGGGCCGTATCAGAAGGGGTGGGGGGTTCTGTTACCGGGGGGGGGTCCACCCGTAACGACAGACTGATGCGGGAAGGCGCCACCCCTTCGTTGGTGACAAGGAGTTGCACCGGCGAGCTGTCCTGAACGCCAAGATTCACCACCCGCAGGGGACCCCGGGGCGCTAAGGAGCGGCCATCGGCGGCATAGACGCTCATCTGCAGCAGGGGGGTGCCATTCACTCCGAGCACAAGGGCGTGGCCCTTGGGAAGGCGAATCGGAAACAGCCTGGCCCCATTGGCTGGCACATCAGCGGCCAGCAACTGGGTGACCTGGGGACGGGACTCGATGGGCTCGATCGACAGATTGTCCAGGGTCTGGATGGCCGCCGCATACCAGAGCTGTCGGTAGGGCTCCTGGGGAATTCCACCACTGGAGCGGCCAGGCAGCAGGTTTTGGGCACTGCCGGAAATCAGTTGCTCCAGCACCTCGGCGCTCAACCCCTGGACAGCCAAGTTCTTTTGCCGCTGGTCCCAATCCGCCGCGGAAAAGCTGCCCAGCCGTCGGCGAATGGCCATGGGGAGCTGCTCAACCCGTGCCAACCAGTCTTCCGCGAGCCCATTCCATGCCTTGCGGAGGGGGGCATCTTCCAGGGAATCGCTCGGAAGCCGGCCGCGACGCTCCGGGTATTGGGCCAACAGACTGGCATTGACCAGATCGAGAAACCAACTGCGGTCAATCTGCAAAGCCCGTAGGCGACTGATGAGCTGCTCCCGTTGATCCACCTCCCCAGGGGGAAGGCTGGGTGCCGGCTCGGTGGTCGTGGTCACCCCAGGGGGATTGGGGGGGGCTCCGCCGCGGCTCAACCACCACCAACCCACGGCGGTTCCTGCCACCGCGGAAACAACGAGGGCCAGCAGCACGGGCCAGAGGCCCCCTTCAGCCTGCTCCTCCCGCTCCAGCTGGCGGGCACGGGCGGGGCTGGATTCGACGGTTCGCCGGCGCGGGGCGGAGTCCTGGCGAGGCAGCGGGTCCACTGGCTCCAGCTCTCTCCCTTCCACTTCGTCTGCTTCTTGCTCTTCATCGATTGGTTGGGAGCGGGCCGCTCGGACTTGGGCCGCCATCGCCGCCATCTCACTTTCAGGGGAGGGAATGGTGAAGGATGGGCCCCGTGAAGCCAGGGCCGAATCGCCCCGAAGGCTGGATGCAGCAACGGACTGGCCGTCGGAAGGGGCCTCAGCTGCGGCCGGGCCGGCCGTGGGCACCAACACCACTGTGCGGTCGGCCCTGGGCACGGGTCCTGTCGTCTCAGGCATGGCCAGGTCCTGGAGGGCCGTCAGGGCCTGGGCCGCGTTCGGGAAGCGTTGGCCTGGGTCCGTGCTCACCAACCGCTCCAACTGTTGGCGAAGGGCGGGTTCCCCATCCAGAGAGGAGGGCCAGCGCCATTCCAAAGTCTGGGGATCGAGCAACCGTTCCGGCCCGTCACCGCTGAGGAGCACAAGGGCCGTCACGCCCAGGGCGTGGAGATCCATCCAGGACTGGGGAGGGCCACCCCAGACCAGCTCGGGCGGTGCATAGCCAGGGGTCGCCCCCACCAGTCCCCCTTCCGCCCCCCCGAGGAGGCCAAAATCCAGGAGCACCGGCTGGCCATCCCGATCTCGGCGCAGAAGGTTGGAGGGGGTCAGGTCGCCATGGAACAGGTCCTGGCTGTGGAGGGCCACCAACACAGGGAGCAGCTGGCGAAGAAGGAGCAACACTTCCCCCGAGCCGAACACCAGCTGACGCTCCTGCCGGCTGGCCAAAAGTTGCTGATAGGTGCGGCCCGCTTGCCACTCCCGCACAAGCCAGAGGTCGTCGCCTTCGCTGATCGCAGCTCCCACCCTGGGCACCTGGGGATGCAACACCCCTTGGAGCCGAGCCCAGAGTTGACGGGCCTGGAGCTGATTGCAGCTCGGCCCCAGCCGCCTGAGCGCCGCCGGGGCATCCGCAGCGAGCGTATCGCTCGCCAGCCACAGTTCACCCTGCACGCCATCGGATGCGCTGAGGGGGCTCTCCAGGCGATAGCGACCAGCGATCAACTGACCAGCGGAGGGTGTTGAGCCCATCAAGGTGCCACCGGCGATGGGTCGCGGTGGGGTTGGCTCAGGCCCCTGGAGACCAACCAATCAGCGTCATAAAGGCGGGAGCGATAGCGATCGCCGCTATCGCAGAGCACGGTGACGATGCGGTGGCCGGGGCCGAGCCGACGGGCTGTTTCCACCGCTGCGGCCACATTGATGCCCACGGACCCGCCCATGAACAACCCTTCCCGCCAGAGAAGGTGATAAATCGTTTGCAAAGCCTCCTGATCCACCACACGCACAGCGTCATCAATGGGAGCCCCCTCCAGGTTGGCGGTGATACGGCTGTTGCCGATGCCCTCGGTGACGGAGTTGCCTTCGCTGCGCAATTCCCCGGAGGTGGCCCAGTGGTAGAGCGCGCTGCCGTAGGGATCCGCCAGCACGCAGCGCACGGCGGGGTTGCGCTCCTTCAAAAACAGAGCCACCCCGGCGTAGGTGCCGCCCGTGCCTGTGGCGGCAACCCAGGCATCCACCCGCCCCTCGCATTGCGCCCAGATCTCAGGTCCCGTGGTGGCGTAGTGGGCCCGTCGGTTGGCGAGATTGTCAAACTGATTGGCCCAAAGAGCACCGGGGATCTCCTCCGCCAGGCGCCCGGAAAGTTTCACGTAGTTATTGGGGTCGGCGTAGGGCACGGCCGGCACGGTGCGGACTTCCGCACCGAGGCTGCGCAAGAGGCCAATCTTTTCTGCCGACTGGGTTTCAGGAATCACAATCAGCGCTCGGTAGCCCAGGGCGTTGCACAAATGGGTGAGACCGATCCCCGTGTTGCCCGCCGTTCCCTCCACCACCGTGCCCCCAGGTTGGAGGAGACCACTGGCCTCAGCTTCCTGGAGGATGCCCAAAGCGGCTCGATCTTTCACGGAACCACCAGGGTTCATGAATTCGGCCTTCCCCAGGATCTCGCAACCCGTCAGGGCGCTCAGTGCCCGCAGACGGATCAGCGGGGTGTGGCCCACAGCGCCGGAAAAACCTTCGGTGATCCCCCCCATTCCGTTGGCCTTGCCCAGCGA
>JAYKHG010000005.1:0-3464 GCA_035284825.1 Cyanobacteriota bacterium | reverse complement strand
CGCTCAGATAGTCGGGTCGGCAATCGGGATAGCCGGAGTAGTCGACCGCATTCACCCCCAGCACCACCCGCTCCGCCCCCCGGGCTTCCGCCAGGCTGAGGGCCAGGGCAATGAACACCGTGTTGCGCCCTGGCACGTAGGTGGAGGGGATGACCCCGGGCTGCACCCCTTCACAGGGCAGGGGCTCAGCCTGATCGGTGAGGGACGACCCCCCCCAGGCGGCCAGGTTCACCGCCACCTGCAGGTGTTCGCTCAGCCCAAAGTGGCGGGCGAGTTTTTCGGCGGCCTCCAGCTCCTTTCGATGGCGCTGGCCGTAGTTGCAGGAGAGACCGATCACCCGATAGCCGGCTTCGATGGCCAGGGCGGTGGCGGTGGCCGAATCCAACCCACCGGAAAGGAGGGCGACTGCCGTGGGCTGCCGAGAGGTGGGCTGGCTGGGGCTGGGGCTCACCCCTTGGCGCATCGCTCCCTTCACCCTACAGACTGAATGACGAGGTGTTTGCCCCTCAGAACCTGGAGGTGCGTTGGCGGCTCTGGCGGGCGGAGCCACGCCAAAGGCGAGCGATGGAATTTTAGAAACATTTCACGGGCAAACCTTTGCCTGCGGGCTGCCCTTCTGGGCGGCCCTCCCTAGCTTTCCTGCAGCCCTTCGCATGGCCGTAAGCCCCTGTTGACCCCGACTCCGACACCGCCTCCAGCGGCGAGACCCACCCCAGCCATCCATTCCCGCCGCTCCCTTGGGCGCCGGGTTGTCCTCAGCCTCAGCGTTGCCCTTGCCGTGCTCTCCGCAGGCTGCCAGCGGCTCGCAGACTACGGAGGTGATGATCCACCGGTGAGTTTGCAGGTGGCCATCTCCACGGGGCAGGAATCGGATCAGGTGTCTCGCTCCAACCTCAAGGCCCTGGCGACCCAGATCGCCAACGAATACATGCGCAACCATCCCCATGTGTTGCTGAATCTGCGGATGCTCCCCGAGACGGACCTGGTGGAGAGCGTGCGCGCCAGGGCCAAGTTGGGGGCGGGGCCAGACCTGTTGATCAGTCGGGTGTCGCCCGTGGAGATTCTGGATCGGGAGGGCTTTCTCAAGCCCGTGGACATCAGCGCCTCAAAGCTCGATCCCCTGCGGATCCAATATCTTTCCGAATTCCGTGACGGTGCCTTCTATGAAGCCTTGCCCTTCCTCCTGCAGCCCCATGTGGCCTGTTACGACCGGCGCAAGCTGCCCAAGCCCCCCGCGAAGCTGAACGATCTCACGGCCAGCGCCAATGCCGGGGTGAGGGTGGGGTTCCCCCTGCAGATGTTTAATTTGCTCTGGACCGCCAGTGACTTCCAAGCGGATCAGCCCCTGTTGAGGCTCTTCCGCACCCGGGTGCCGCCGAAAACCCTCTGGGAAGGCTTGTCTCCGGGCGAGCGCTCGCGGGTGGAGGGGTGGTTGGGCTGGCTCTACAAGGCCAACATGATCCCCAATGTGCTTTTTGTTGACACCGCTGATGACCTGGTGGAGCGGATGGAGCGTGGCCAGCTGGATTGGATCAGCTGCCAAAGCACGGCCATCGCGCGCCTCCAGCGGGCCCTGGGCCCCCATCTCGGGGTCTCGGTGCTCCCCGCCGCCAACAATGGCCAACCGGCCAGGCCGCTGGCTCGCTTGCAATTGATCAGTTTCGGGCGGGATTCCACAGCCGCCCAGCGGCGGGTGGCCACCAACTTTGCCCTGTTTGTGCTGAACGACTTCAGCCAGAGCAACCTGATGGGCAAAGCTTTCGGCAGCATGCCCGTCAACCAGAATGTGGTGGTGCCTGTGAAGGATTCACCGGCCCTGGCGGCCATGGAGACCAGCCTCAAGCACTCCACGGTGCCCACCTTCCAAACGGCCATCGGTTTTCGCCGGGGGATTGGGCTGCTGAGCGGCTCCGTGGATCCCATGACCCAGCTGCTGAAGCAAGCCGCCTATGCGGAGGAGACCCCCCAGGACGTGGCCAGTGGAATCGAGCAGCTCTCGAAGGCCATTTTTGAAAACGAGCTTGCCAATCAACACGGCCATGCCGCGATGTCCACCACAAAGGAAGATCAATGAATCAGTTGTTATTTGTGTTATTGAGCTGGCTCGGGTTGATCACCCGCGCTGCGGTGCTTTGGCAACTCCTGGCCATCCTGCTGTTGATGGTGGCCTACCGGACATGGCGCCTCCGTCATCCAGCCCCCACCGTCAGCTGGAGCCCGGTGTTCGCCAAGCTCGTCCTGGTGGCTGTGCTGGCCCTGGTGAGTTTCCTCCTGCCGGCCCTCGGGATCCCCGGCGGATTGGTGGGGCTTTTTGGGCAGCTGGCATTGGTGTGGACTGGCCTTTCAGCCCTGCGCTTGGTGTTGCGGCGCTATCTGCCGGCGGAACAGGTGGAAACCTATTGGATCAAGGCCGTGGCCCCCCTCTTCGCCCTGTCGGCCTTGGCGGGGTTGGTGCATCGCCTCGATGGGCTGGCCTTCCTCAACGATGTGCCCATGCTCAAGCTCTTCAATGAGCCCCTCTCCCTCGGGCAATTGCTGTTGCTCCTGGGCTTGCCCTATTTCCTTGTGGTGCTTTCTGATTTGCCGGTGGCTGTCATCGGTTGGCTGGCGGGGCGCCTGTTGGGCCTGGAGGAAGGCAACCGCAAAGCCCTGGAGCTGGTGGTGCGCTATCTCCTGATCGCCATCGGTGTGCTGTGGCTGGCGGATCAGATTGGCCTCAATGCCACGGCCATTGCGGCCATCGCTGGCGGCCTCTCGGTGGGCCTGGGTTTTGGCATCAAGGAGGTGTTTTCCAACTTTGTCAGTGGCCTCTGGCTGTTGTTTGAGGGTGCCCTCCAACCCGGAGAGGTGTTGCTCTTCAATGGCGATGTGTGCAAGGTGCGCAAGTTGGGGCTCAGGGCGGCCACGTTGCTTCGAAAATCCGATAACGCTGAACTGGTGGTGCCTAACCAAACCTTTTTCACGGAGACCACCACCACCTACACAGGCACCGAGGAACTCCGCTGCGGCTTCCTGAAAGTACGCGCGGACTATAAGCACGATCCCGACCATGTGCTGAGGTTGCTGGTGGACATCGCCAAGGCCAATCCCCTTGTACTGGCTGATCCGGCACCTTCAGCCAGCATCGGCAATTTAGGAGATTCGGCCATTGAATATGGCTTGGATTTTTGGATGACAGATCCCATGAAAAATGGCAAGATCTCCGGTGAGTTGCGCTACCAAATCCTGAAGCGCTTCAAGGAGGAGGGAATTGAAATTCCGAAGATTCCCTACGTGATCTGAAGCAACTCAGCGCACGCCCAACCATTTGTGGCTCTGCAGGCTCAACCGCCAGGCTGGATGGCTGCGCACATGGCTGATGGCCAGGGCCTGACCGTGCGGGTTGTTCCACTCCGGCTGGAGCAGCAGATGGGGCCCCCGTGGGTTCCCAGAGGATCCCGCCGCTGAGGCGGCCATGGTTTCCG
>JAYKHG010000004.1:0-9963 GCA_035284825.1 Cyanobacteriota bacterium | reverse complement strand
CGCAACACGGTGTTCATTGCCCTGGCCCTCAGCCTGGCGGAAGCCCGGGGGGCGGAGCGGGTGGTGCTGGGGGTGAATGCGGTCGACTACTCCGGCTATCCCGATTGCCGACCCGACTATCTGAGCGCCTATCAGGAGCTGGCCAACCTGGCCAGCCGCGCCGGCCGGGAAGGCCACAGCCCCCAGCTCTGGGCCCCCCTGGTGTTCTGGGACAAGGTCACCATCGTGCGCCAGGCCCTGCGGCTGGGGGTGCCCATCACCGACACCTGGAGCTGCTATGCCGGGGGCCCTGAGCCCTGCGGCGTCTGTGACAGCTGCCGCATTCGCGACAGGGCCCTGCGGGACGCCGGACTGGCCCCTTGAGAGCCCCGGCCCCCTGGCAACGGTCCCTGCCCTGGCGGGAGCCCTGGGCCCTGACGTTGCAGCTGGCCGAGCAGCTGGGGCACCGGGGACTGGTGTTGCTCGAAGGGGATGAGAGCCCCCTGGGGCGCCATGCCGTGCTCGGAATCGACCCCCTCGACACCCTCATCTGCCGGGGGGTACCAGGGGCAGTGGGGGCCTCTGATCCCTTTGCCAGCCTGGCGGCCATGGCCGCCGGCGGGGGCACCTGGCTGGGCTGGCTCTCCTATGAGGCGGGGGCCTGGGTGGAGCCGGGGCCCCACTGGCCCGAACCACCGATGGCCATGCTTTGGGCCGCCCGGCACGATCCCCTCGTGCGGTTTGATCGGGAGGAACGCCGCTGTTGGCTGGAGGGACACGACCCCCAGCGCCTGGCGGCCATGGAGGCGCGCATCCTGGCCCTGGGCGACACCCCACCCCCGGGGGATCCGCCCTGGGCCGGGTTGCCCACCCATCACTGGCACTGGCACACCAGCCCCGCCGCCTTTGAAGAAGGGGTGCGGCAGCTCCAGGACTGGATCGCCAGCGGAGATCTGTTCCAGGCCAACCTCACCCTTTGCTGCAGCCATGGGCTCTCAGCCCCCCCCAACCCCCTGGCCCTCCATGCCCGCCTGCGGCACCACTGCCCCGCCCCGTTCTCCGGCCTGGCGGTGGCCGGTGATGAGGCGGTGATCTCCGCCTCACCGGAACGGTTCCTGCGGGTGGATCGGCAGGGGAGGGTGCAAACCCGCCCGATCAAGGGCACCCGCCCCCGGGGCGCCACTCCCGACAGGGATGCCGCTGCCGCCGCCGAGCTGGTGTGTGATCCGAAGGATCGGGCGGAGAACGTGATGATCGTGGATCTACTCCGCAACGACCTCGGGCGGATCTGCAACCCCGGAAGCATTCGGGTGCCCCAGTTGGTGGGGTTGGAGAGCTACGCCCAGGTGCATCACCTCACCTCGGTGGTGGAAGGCCAGCTCCGCCCAGGGGCCGGGGTGGTGGAGCTGCTGCGGGCCTGCTGGCCCGGGGGCTCAATCAGTGGCGCCCCCAAGGTGCGGGCCTGCCAGCGGCTGCGGCAACTGGAGCCGGTCCCCCGTGGTCCCTACTGCGGCTCCCTTTTCCATCTGGGGGCCGATGGAACCTTCGACAGCAACATCCTCATCCGCAGCGTGATGGTGCAAGGTCGCCGCCTGCAGGTGCATGCGGGGGGCGGCATCGTGGCGGACTCCAACCCCGCCGCGGAAGCGGCGGAAATGAGCTGGAAGCTCTTGCCACTCCTGGAGGCCCTGGCATGAGCCTGGCCTGGATCGACGATCCCCCGGGGGAGGGACGCTGGGCATCGGCGGAAAAGCTGTCCGTGCCCCTCGATGACCGGGGGCTCCTGCTTGGCGAAGGTCTCTTTGAGACTGTGCTGGTGGAAGGCGGGCAGCCCCAACTGCTGGCGCAGCACCTGGAGCGCTGGCATTGGGGAGCCGCCCTGCTGGGGCTGGCGCCCCCGCCCGACCAGGAGCGGGTGAAGGGGTTGGCGGCGGAAGCCGTGGCCCGCAGCGGCATCGGCACCGGGGCCTTGCGGTTGAACTGGAGTGGTGGCAGCGGCGCCCCCGGCAGCCGGGGCCTGGAGGCCATCCCCCGGCCGGATGGACGGCCGCGGGAGCGCTTTTGGCTCCAACTCACGGCAAGCCAGCCCTGCTTTGATCCGGTGAGCACCATGGTGAGCCGATGGGAGCGGCGCAATGGGGCCAGCCGGCTGAGTCGTTGCAAAACCTTCCACTACGCGCCCCAGATTCAGGCCCTCCGGGAGGCTCGGCTGGCCGGGGCTGAGGATGCCCTGCTACTAGGCAGTGATGGCCACCTGAGTTGCGGCACCGCAGCCAATCTGCTGGTGCGCCTGGGGGGGGCTTGGCACACCCCGCCCCTCAGCAGCGGCTGCCTGCCCGGGGTGATGCGGGCCCGGGCCCTGGCGCAGGGTTGGTTGAAGGAAAGCCCCTTGCCTCCGCAGGAACGGGAACAGTGGGAAGGAGCCCTGCTGATCAACAGCCTGGGGTGTCGGGTGATCCACGCCTGCGAAGGGCAGGCGCTGGGGGGCCTGCAACCCCTTCAGGCGGAGGAACTATGGAGGGGACTGCTCCATCCCTTCAGCGCTCAGCGGCAGCCCTGCACGGAGATGCGGTAGGTGAACCCTGTGGCCGCCATGTTTTTGCTGGCTCCCACCTTCACATTCACCTGGCTCACCTCCTTACCAGGAACGGCGGGCACCACAATGCCCCCACCGGTGCCCGGTTGCGGGGTGATGTTGTCGTTGAACACCCGCAGACTGGACCCATCGGTGAATTTCAGGTAGGCCTGCACTGGATAGGTGGCGGAAACGGAGGAATCGGCCGTGAAGAAAAGCTTGTAGGAGCTGTAAGAACGGGTGACAAAAAAGTCCGTGTTCCAGTTGGGGCGTCCCAGGGGATTTCCTGGACTGATGGTTTTGGTGACGATGGGCGTCACACCATTGCCGCCCACCGGCGCCAGGAATTGGCAGGTTTGGGCCCACACGATCGCCGGCTGGGCAAGGGTGGCCACAACCGTTGCGCAGACAACGGGAAGGAAGTTCCCGGGCCGCTGGCTTGAAGGGTTCTGGGACATGGAAGAAAAAAACACCCAATCAAGCTCTAGCCACGTCCCGGTGAGCTGTCAGGACGCAAGGCCCAACGTCTTACACGCTGAGGAAGCGATCAATCACTTCCTTGCTGAGGTCACCGGTGGGCCCACTCGCCACCACCCCTCCCTTCTGCATGGCGTAATACCAATCGGCCTGACGCACAAAGTGCAAATGCTGCTCCACCAGCAGCACGCTGATGCCCGTGGTGGCGATGATGCGGCGCACAGCCCGCTCGATGTCGAGCACCACGGAAGGTTGAATGCCTTCGGTGGGTTCATCGAGGAGGAGCAGTTTGGGCTTCCCCAAAAGGGCCCGCGCGATGGCCAACTGCTGTTGCTGCCCCCCGGAGAGATCCCCTCCCGAACGGTTAAGGAACGTTTCGAGGATGGGGAACAGCTCAAACACCACCGGATCAATATGGCGGTGGCGGGCCAAGCCTCCGGGGAGGGATTCATGGCCCAACAGCAGGTTTTCCCTCACCGTGAGCTGGGGAATGATCTCCCGTCCCTGGGGCACATAGCCGATGCCTGCACGGGCTCGGCGGTAGGGGGGCAGTGCCGAGAGCTCCTCACCGCCGAGCTCCACCGTGCCCGAACGTTGCTGAAGCAACCCCACCACGGTTTTGAGCAAGGTGGTTTTTCCTACGCCATTGCGGCCGATCAGACACACCATCTGGCCGGCACCCACCGACAAATCCACATTGCGCAGGATGTGACTCTCTCCATAGAAAACATTCAAATCACGCACCTCAAGGGCCTGGGTGGAGCCGGTTTGGGGTGATCCGGGGGCGGTGGGGAGCGGAGATCGGGTCATCGCTGAGGGGGGATGGGCAGATCAGGAGGGGAAGGCGCAGGTCAAAGAGAAGAGGTGGCCAGAAAAATTCAATCCTCCTCCCGGCCCAGATACACCTCAATCACCTTGGGATCGTTTTGCACGGTTTCCATGGGGCCTTCGCACAGCACATGCCCTTCATGCAACACCGTCACAGGGGCCTTGAGGTCTCGGATGAAGTCCATGTCGTGCTCGATCACAAGCACGGTGTGCTGGCCACTGAGGTCCTTGAGGAGGGCCGCCGTGCGTTCCGTTTCCTCATCGGTGAGACCCGCCACCGGTTCATCCACCAGGAGGAGTTCCGGGTTCTGGGCCACCAGCATGGCAATCTCCAGCCATTGCTTCTGCCCATGGGAGAGGCCGCCGGCGGGAAGCCCGGCTTGAGGTGCCAGACCCACCACCTCCAACAGGTGTTGCACCCGATCCCGGCTCTCCTGTTCGAGCGCACTGAAAAGCAGGGCGAAGGGAGAAGCGTTCCTGCTCACCGCCAGCTCAAGATTGCGGCGGGTGGTGAGGTTTTGATAGACGCGGGGAGTTTGAAACTTCCGACCAATCCCAAGGCGGGCGATGCGATGCTCCGTGATCCCGAGCAAGGGCTGGCCCCGAAACCACACACTGCCCTTGGTGGGCTGCACTTTGCCCGTGATTACATCCAGAAAGGTGGTTTTGCCAGCGCCGTTGGGCCCGATCACGGCCCGGAGTTCACCAGGCCGGAGGCTCAGGTTGAGGTCGTTGAGGGCAAGGAAGCCATCAAAGCTCACTGTCACACCCCGTAACTCCAGCAGGGGGGTGGATGGGGATGGGTTCATGGCTGTCCTCCCTGATCACCGGGCGAGTTGAGGGTGCTGCGTTCTGCCTGGATGGCAGGGTCGAGATCCAGGGATGGGTAGGTGGGGGCCAAGGGGGGCCAGCCCACCATCGCCTGGAGATGCCTCGGCCCACCCTTGCGCCACCAACCCACCAACCCATCGGGCAATACGGTGACCACCAGGAGGAAGAGGGCCCCCTGGATGAACAACCAGGTTTCCGGTAGGGCCTCACTGATGAGGCTCTTGGCGTAATTGATGAGCACCGCGCCAAGAATGGCCCCCAGCAGGGTGCCCCTTCCCCCCACCGCCACCCAGATCACCATCTCGATGGAGAAGGCCACCGACATGAACTGCGGTGAAATGATGCCCGACTGCACGGTGTAGAGCGCTCCGCTGATGCCCGCCAGGGCGCCAGCCACGGTGAACACCAGGGTTTTGTAAGCGGTTGGGTTGTAGCCGGTGAAGCGCATGCGCGGTTCGTCGTCCCGAATGGCGATCAGGGCATCGCCGAAGCGACCCGTGGTGAGCCAGCGGCAGAGAAACCAGGCCCCGATCACCAGGAGCACGGTGATCCAGAACAGCAACCTTTGCGTGGAATCGGCACCCACCAGCTGGCCAAGGAAGAGGGCCGTGTCTGTTTTGAGACCGTTGGTGCCGTTGATGAGCTTCTGCTGGCCGTTGAAGAAGTTGAAAAAAACCAGCAGGGCGGCCTGGGTGAGGATCGAGAAGTACACCCCCTTGATCCGGTTTCGGAACACGAGAAAGCCCAGCACACCGGCCACCAGGGCTGGGATGACCCAGATTGCGAAGAAGGTGAACAGGGGTGAGGCGAAAGGTTGCCAGAAGGCTGGCAGCTCTTTCACGCCGTAGAGCCCGAAAAATTCTGGTAGCTGGCCAGGTTCGAGGGAACTCAGCTGCAGATGCATGCCAAGGGCATAGCCCCCCAGGGCAAAAAAGATGCCCTGGCCGAGGCTGAGCAGCCCCGTAAAGCCCCAAATGAGATCCACCCCGAGGGCCACGATTCCCAAAGAGAGGAAGCGGCCGAGCAGGTTGAGACGGAATGGGGGGAGAACGATGGGAAGAATCAGGGAGGCGGCCACGATCAGCACCCAGGGCCACCAGCGTTTCAAATCAGGTGCACCAGCCATGGTTCAGCCCTCCACCAGGCGACCCTTCTGGGGGAACAGACCGGCAGGTCTGAACTGCAGAAACACCACGATCAGAATGAAGACGAGCACCTTCGCCATGGAGGTGGTGGCAAAAAAGCTGATTAAATCGTTGAGACCAGCAGGCATGCCGGGCCAGAGGAGGAGAAGAGATCCGGAACCGAGCACATAGGTGAGAATGCCGATGCCCAGGGCCGCCACCACCGTGCCCAGGAGTTTGCCCACCCCACCGAGCACCACCACCATGAAGCAATCGACGATGTAGTTGCCTCCGAGGTTCGGTCCCACCGATCCCAGAAGGGTGACCGCTACCCCGGCCACCCCTGCCAGGCCGGAGCCGACCAAAAAGGTGAGGGCGTCGACCCGCTCCGTGGGGATGCCTAGGGCGCTGCTCATGGAACGGTTTTGGGTGACGGCTCGGATGCGAATGCCCCAGACGCTCTTCTGCAGGAACCAGTTCACACCCAGCAGGGCGATGGCCGTCAGGGCGATGATGAACAATCGGCCCACGGGCATGTTGACCCCGCCGAAATCAATGGAACCGCGAAGCCATTGGGGGGCGGTGACATCAATGTTGCGGGCGCTGAACCAGGGAAGTTTGAGGGCTTGCACCGAACCGAGGGCATGGGCCAACCCGATCCCAAGCCCGCCGGAGACCAGCCAGGCCAGAAGCCGAAAGAGGGGAGCCTGGCGCCGCTCCCACCAGGCCGACGGAAGGACCCTTGGAAGGATCAAGCCAAGGGCCACCGCCAGCAGCAAGCCAAGGAAGAAGGCTGTGGAGACCGAGCGAACGAACTGCTGGAGGATCAGGCTCACACCCCAGGTGGCCAACAAGGTTTCGAGGGGGCGTCCGTAGAGCCTGCGAATCACCGTTCGCTCCAGCAGCAATCCCACCAGCCCACTGACGAGAAAGGCCAGGGGAATGGCGATCAGGATGTAGACGGGAAAGAGAGCTGAAAGGGGGCCCGTCTTGAGGAGGTTCTGCACCACATAGGTGGTGTAGGCACCAAGCATCATCAACTCACCATGGGCCATGTTGATGACGCCCATCAGACCAAAAACCACCGCCAGGCCCAAAGCGGCAATCATCAGCACGGAGCCGATGGCCAAACCGTTGAAGAGGGTGTCGAAAAGAGCTGTCATGGGCGTCCCTCAAGGGGACAAGAAGAACAAAAATCTCAAAGACAAAGGGGGGACATCTGCCCCCCCTTGCGCGGATCAAGCCTTCAGGAGGCCAGCCCGCGGATCACATTTTGAACTTGCCGGGATTGGGAACATCTGTACGGGTCCAATCGCATGTATAACCCTTGGTTTCAGGAACGAATTGGTTCCATGCGATCGGCTTCACAACACCTTTCTTCTCAATAATTTTAAACATGCCGTCCTTCTGCACCTCACCGATCATCACCAATTCGGTAGTGTGGTGGTTGGGTTGCACTTCAATGGCGCCCTGAGGTGCATCGAAGGTTACCCCGATAAGGGACTGACGCACCTTCTTGTTATCGACGCTGTTGGCTTTTTCGGCACCTTTGGCCCACAGGTAAACCATGTTGTAGGCGGATTCTGCGGGATCGTTGGTGACCCGCTGGGCGCCGTACTTGGCCTTAAAGGCTTCCGTGAATTTCTTGGAGGCTGGAGTGTCAAGGCTCTGGAAGAAGTTCCAAGCGGCGTAGGTTCCCTCGAGGTATTCAGGGCCGATGGCCGCCACCTCTTCCTCAGCGATCGAGAAGCTCATGATCGCGTAGCCATTGGCAGGGGTGATGCCGGCGGCCTTGAGCTGCTTGAAGAAGGCCACATTGCTGTCGCCGTTGAGGGTGTTCACGATCACGCCACCCTTAGGCAGGGCTTTCTTGATCTTGGCGATGATCGGCGCCACTTCCGTGTTGCCGAGAGGGAGATAGTCCTCACCCACCAGCTTGCCGCCCTCAGCTTGGAGCTGGGACTTGATGATCGTATTGGCGGTACGGGGGTAGACGTAGTCGGAACCAACCAGGAAGAAATCCTTGCCCTTGTTCTTCAGCAACCAGGACACGGCAGGCTCCGCCTGCTGGTTGGGGGTCGCACCGGTGTAGAAGATATTCCTCGAACATTCCTGTCCTTCATATTGGATGGGATAGAAGAGGAAATGGTCCTTGGCTTCAAACACCGGCAGCATGGCCTTGCGGCTGGCGGAGGTCCAACCGCCGAACACCACGGCCACCTTGTCTTGGTCGATCAGTTTCTTCGCCTTCTCAGCAAAAGTGGGCCAATCGGAAGCACCATCTTCTTCCACGGGCACAATCTTGAGCTTCTTTCCTTCGATGGTGACGCCACCGGCTTTGTTGATTTCCTCAATGGCCATCAGCTCAGCTTCGGCCACGGTGTTTTCCGAGATCGCCATGGTGCCAGAGCGGGAATGGAGAATCCCGACCTTCACATCGCCATCAAACTTCTCGCCGCCGGTGTCACCCGTCGTTGCGGTTTTCTCTCCCCCACCGCCACCGCAGGCCGCGAGGGTCAGCGTGAGGCTGAGGGCAGAGACACCACTGACCCACCGTTTTGCGGAGGAGTGCTGTGCCAGAGGCTTCATGGAAGAGCTCCAGAAAGTGAATGGTGGGGGACCCGTGAGGGCACTGGGCCGAACATCCCGTTTTTACGGGCTTCTTGCGGAAGTTATCGACCACCCCAGGGATCGTCTGGTAACAAGCAACACGGTTTGGCGATGTCTACGGGCATTTCTGAGGATTTGAAGACGTTTGCCCCCTGAATCGGGAACATCGAAGGTCCGTTGTCAAGCAAGCCAACCACCTGGCGGTTCACCCGGGCGGCAGCTGCTGGAGCAGGAACGCCTCCACCGCCTCCAGCCCCGTTCCATGCCGCAGATCCGTGAAACACCAGGGCCTCCCCGGCCGCATGCGAGCCGTGTCGCGCTCCATCACCTCCAGGGAAGCCCCCACCATGGGGGCCAGGTCGATCTTGTTGATCACCAGCAGGTCGCTGCGGGTGATGCCTGGCCCCCCCTTGCGGGGGATCTTGTCGCCAGCCGCCACATCGATCACATAGATGCAGAGATCCACGAGCTCGGGGCTGAAGCTGGCGGCCAGGTTGTCGCCCCCGCTCTCCACCAACACCAGATCGAGGTTGGGGAACGCCGCTTCCAGCTCCGCCACGGCGGCGCGATTGATCGAGCAATCCTCGCGAATGGCCGTATGGGGACAGCCCCCCGTCTCCACCCCGCGGATGCGTTCCGGCGGCAGGGCGCCAGCTCGCGTTAAAAACTCAGCATCTTCCTGGGTGTAGATGTCATTGGTGACCACCGCCAGCTGGAGGCGCTCCCGCAGGCGGCGACAGAGGGCTTCCACCAGGGCCGTCTTGCCGGAGCCCACGGGTCCCGCCACCCCCACCCGCAATCGGCTCGCGATGGCGCCAGGCTCCTGAATGTGCTCCCTTCATTGTGCAGCGTCCTCCCCAGGGCTGGTGGGGCTCAACTGCGGAAGAGCCTGGAATAGAGCTCCCCATGCCGGAGTTGGGCCAAACCAGCCCCCACTCCACCGCTCCAGCAGCCCTGGGGCCCCGCCTGCAAGAGGGCACCAGCCCGCTCGCAGATCCGGGGCCCGAGGCTGAGCTGCAGGCGCTGGGCCTCCGTGGGGCCCAGGGGCACAAGGCGCACCGCGGCGCTGAGCTGGTTGGCCACCCAGCTGTAGAGGTAGGCCTCGACGCCCTCGGAGGGGGAAATCGACAGGGCCACCAGAGCCCAGGCCCAGCCCCCGGGCCACCCCAGCACCACAGGGGGATCCCCCGGAGGACCTGGGGGCAGGGGCCAGCCCAAATCAGCGAGCAATCCCAGCAGGGAAGCGCCCATCTGCCGTTGCTGCGCCCGCACCTCCGGCGCCTCCCGCAGGGCCGTCAACCAGCTGTCGCGATCGATCACCCTCTCCCGGGCCAGGAGGCCAGCGGGGGAAGTTTCCCCCTCCCGCCAGGCCGTCAGCGCCCCCATCAACTCGGGTAGGGCCGCGGCCTCCAGGGGCACCAATCCCCGCTCCAGCTCGGCGCCGATCCAGGCCTCCACCGCCTCCGCCCCCCCCAACCGTCCGGCCTGGCTGAGCACCTCCAGGCCCTCCGAATAGCTGAAGGCACCCACCGGCAGGGC
>JAYKHG010000003.1:0-20914 GCA_035284825.1 Cyanobacteriota bacterium | reverse complement strand
GCCGTGTCGTTTTCCACCGATCCAGCGGGCTTTTACAGGCTCCACCTGCGGGCCCGATTGCCCTTTCGCCTCCTGCGGGAGCTGGCCCGCTTTCCCTGCACCAGCAGGAGAGATCTGCACCACTGGGTGCCAAGGGCAGCCCCGTGGGAGAAGTGGCTGCCTCCGGATCGAAGCTTTCGGGTGGAGGTGAGTGGCGCCACACCAGAGCTGAACCACAGCCACTTCACGGCCCTGGAGGTGAAAAACACCCTGGTGGATCTCCAGCGCCAGCGCTGGGGCACCCGCAGCTCGGTGGATCGGCATGACCCGGATCTCATCCTCCACCTCCACCTCCACCGGCGTGGGGAAGCCGTGCTCAGCTTGGAGGGCAGTGGTGGCAGCCTCCATCGCCGGGGCTGGCGGGCGGGGGTTGGCCTGGCACCCCTCAAGGAAAATCTGGCGGCTGGCCTGATGGCCCTCACCGGATGGGATGGCAGCACTCCCCTGGTGGATCCCTTCTGCGGCAGCGGCACCCTGCTGATCGAGGCCGCCTGCCAGGCTTTGGGCCGGGCCCCGGGTCTGGTGGCCACTGAAGCGGGAGCACCGTCCCAAGCCCGTGATTTTGCCCTGCGGCGCTGGCCGGATTTCAACCCCTCCCTCTGGGAGCAGGAAGTGATGGCTGCCCAGCGGCTGGCACGCGACAACCTGGCCGATGGTCGCCCGTTGGCGCCGCTCCTGGGCCTGGACCAGGACCCAGAAGTGCTGGCCCAGGCCCAGGCCAATGCCCAAGCCGCGGGTGTGGCCCCATGGATCCGTTTCGAGCTCGGGGCGGCGGAAACCTTCACCCCGCCTTCCGGGCCAGGGGTTGTTGTGACCAATCCTCCCTTCGGAGAGCGCTTGGGGGAACGCCAGGAGTTGGAGGAGCTCTATCTCGCCCTGGGCCAGCGCCTCCGCCGCCATGCCCCTGGTTGGACCCTGTGGCTGCTGAGCGGCCATCCAACCCTCACGGGAGCTTTAAAACTGAAGGCCTCCCAACGATTCCCGGTGAGCCACGGCGGCCTTGACTGCCGCTGGTTGAAATATGAAATCAGGGAAAGGCCTGGGGACCTGCAACAGGCTGGCAACATGGCCTCTCCTGGGTGGGCGGTGGGCCATGATCCACAGGGCTTGGCCTGACCCCGCGTGCCCTCCCCCCAGGATTGCGGTGATGATCGAGCGCGCATGCGCCTCCGCTCTCTCAGCTGGGCGCTCCTTGCGGGGAGTGCCTCTGGCCTGCTGGCACTCCTGCTTCCCTGGCCAGAGGCCTGGATGGGGCGGTTGGAACCGGCCCTGAGGGCCGCCGGCTGCGGATTTTTCTATGGCCTGCTGGCCTTTCACCTGCAGCGGGTCGACCCAGATGATGGCCATCTCCAAGCCGGATTGGTGGGCGCCATCTGCGCCATCCGCAGCCTGGCTTCACCTTTCCCCTGGTCCCAGGTGTGGCCCCTCTGGCCCACCGGATCGGAACCCTTCACGTTGGAGGAGATGACTGGGGTCCTGTCATCGGCAATGATGGAGGGGCTGTTGATTTGGTTGCCACTTTGGTGGCCACTGATCGGCAGTGCACTGCTGCTCCAGTGGGCCCAGCGCCTGCTGCCTGCCCCACGGCCATGAGCCTGTTGCATGCCACCTGGCTTTTCCCCCCGGAAGGTGCGGGAGGGCGATTGTTGCTTTGGGCGGACACCTGGAGGGTGGCCAGCGCCGTGAAACCGGAAACCGGGGTGCCGGACCATCCCCTCACCCTGAACTGGGATGACCTGGCGGATTGGCTGCAGGAGCACGATCTCTGGTCAGAGGCCCTGCGGCCCGCCAACGCCAGTCTCACCCTGCCCAGTCGCACCCAGGCGGCCAAGGGCCGCCGCCCATCGGCGGAGGGTCCCTGGAGTGGACTGCCCCTTCAGGCCGGCGAACCCATCCCCACCCAACTGACCTGGTGGCCCTGGAAGGTGGAGGGGCTGGCCATGGAACCGGGGGCCGCGGCGGAGTGGCTCAATACCTTGCCCCTCTCAGGCCACCATCCCGACCTGGCGGATGAGCTGCGCTGGTGGAGCCATCTCCAACGCTGGGCCCAGAGCCTCATCGCCCGGGGGCGTTGGCTTCCCCAGGTGGAGGAAGGGAGGGCCTGCTGGCTGCCCCTGCTCAATCGGGAGGGCGATCGCCGGCGGCTGGAAGAGCTGGCCATGGGCCTGCCCCAGGTGGCCACCTGTGCCGTTGCCTCCGGCACTCCCACGGAAAAGGCCCTGGCCTGCCGCCGCCCCGGGAGCGGCCGCCTGCGGGTGGCGAGCCTGTTGGAGGCCCTGCTGGATGGCCAACTCCGCAATGGGTTTGCGCCAGGGGGCAAGGAGATGGACCCCCTGTTGACTGCCTGGCAGAAAGCCCTCGGCCGAGGCGATGGTCGCCTGGGCCTGGATCCAGAGCAGACGGAGCGATTGGAGACCGCCACCCACCACTGGCGCGAGGGGGTGGCGGGACGGGTGGCCCCAGCCCGGGCTTGCCTGGAACTCTTCACCCCCGCCGATGGCGAGGACCTCTGGGAGTTGCGCTTCTCCCTGCAGGCGGAAGCTGAACCCACGCTGCGGCTCACCGCGGGGGTGGTTTGGGCGGCTGGCGACAGCGTGCTGCAGCTGGGTGAAGTGGAGGTGCCCCAACCGGGAGAGCTGTTGCTGGAGGGTCTGGGGAGGGCTTTGCAGGTGTTTGAACCCCTTGCCCGGGGTCTGGAAAGCGCCACGCCCGAGCAGATGCAACTCACCCCTGCGGAAGCCTTCGTGCTGGTGCGCACCGCCGCCAACCAACTGCGCGATGTGGGGGTGGGGGTCGTGCTTCCCCCCAGCCTGAGCGGCGGCCTGGCGAGCCGTTTGGGCCTGTCCATCGAGGCGGAACTGCCCACCACATCGAGGGGATTGAGCCTGGGCGAGGGGTTGGATTGGCGTTGGGAACTGATGATCGGCGGGGTCACCCTGAACCTGAAGGATCTGGAGCGGCTGGCGGCCAAGCGCAGCCCCCTGGTTCAGCACAAGGGGGCCTGGATCGAGCTCCGTCCAGGCGATCTCAAAAATGCCGAGCGGTTCTGTGCGGCTGATCCCAGCCTGAGCCTGGATGAGGCCCTCCGCCTCACCGCCAGTGATGGCGACACCCTGATGCGCCTACCGGTGCATCGCTTCCTCGCCGGTCCCCGGCTCCAGGCGGTGCTGGAGCAATACCACCAGCAGAAGGCGCCCGATCCCCTCCCGGCTCCCGAGGGTTTTGCAGGCCAGCTGCGGCCCTATCAGGAAAGGGGCCTGGGCTGGCTCACCTTTTTGCACCGCTTCGACCAGGGGGCCTGCCTGGCGGACGACATGGGCCTGGGCAAGACGATCCAATTGCTGGCGTTTCTCCAACACCTCAAGGTGGCCGGTGATCTCAAGCGGCCCGTGCTGCTGGTGGCTCCCACCTCCGTGCTCACCAACTGGAAACGGGAGGCTGCGGGGTTCACCCCTGAGTTGGCGGTGCGGGAGCACTACGGCCCCAGAAGGCCCAGCAACGAAGCCGCCCTGAAGAAGGCCCTGGATGGCATCAACCTGCTGCTCACCAGCTACGGCCTGCTCCAGCGGGACAGTGAGTTGCTGGACACCATCGACTGGCAGGGGGTGGTCATCGACGAGGCCCAGGCCATCAAGAATCCCTTCGCCAAGCAGAGCCAGGCCGCCCGCGATCTGGCCAGACCGCGCAAGCAGGGTCGGTTCCGAATTGCCCTCACGGGCACCCCGGTGGAAAACCGCGTGAGTGAACTTTGGGCCCTGATGGACTTCCTCAACCCACGGGTGCTGGGGGACGAGGGTTTCTTCCGCCAGCGCTACCGCCTCCCCATCGAGCGCTACGGCGACATGAGTTCCCTGCGGGACCTCAAGGCCAGGGTGGGCCCCTTCATCCTGCGGCGGCTCAAAACAGACAAATCCATCATTTCCGACCTGCCCGAAAAGGTGGAACTCCGCGAATGGGTGGGGCTGGCGCCGGAACAGGTGAAGCTCTATCGCAAAACCGTGGACGACAGCCTCGACGCCATCGCCCGGGCCCCCCTGGGGCAACGCCATGGCCAGGTGCTCGCCCTCCTCACCCGCCTCAAGCAGATCTGCAACCACCCCGCCCTGGCCCTCAAAGAAGAGGGGGTGGACAACGGGTTTGCGGCACGAAGCGCCAAGGTGCAACGGTTGGAGGAAATCCTCGAAGAAGTGATCGAGGCGGGTGATCGGGCCCTTCTATTCACCCAATTCGCCGAATGGGGCCACCTCCTACAGGTGCACCTGCAACGGCGCTGGCGGCAGGAGGTGCCCTTTCTCAGTGGAAGCAGCAGCAAAGGTGAGCGGCAGGCCATGGTGGATCGCTTCCAGGAGGATCCAAGGGGCCCCCAGCTGTTTCTGCTCTCCCTCAAGGCCGGTGGGGTGGGGCTTAACCTCACCCGGGCCAGCCATGTGTTCCACATCGATCGCTGGTGGAATCCGGCGGTGGAGAATCAGGCCACCGACCGGGCCTACCGCATCGGCCAAACCAATCGGGTGATGGTGCACAAATTCATCACCAGTGGCACGGTGGAAGAGCGAATCGACCGCATGATTCAAGAGAAGTCGAAACTGGCGTCCGACATCGTGGGCAGTGGAGAGGAGTGGCTTGGCGGGCTGGATGTGGGTCAGCTGAGGGAGCTGGTGGCGCTGGAGGACAGCTGAGGCCCACACATCTAGAGACCATCCCTGAAATCAGCGGGCGCAGAATCTCACCAGCATGCTGGCTGAATTCTTCGGAGGCACCAATTCTCCCGGATCAAATGGAGGCACATCGGCTTTGGCGGCCATCGCCACTCGGGCAACCACAGGAGGCCGGTCATCCTCGACTTGCACCTCCAGGGGCTGGAGCCGCGAGAGACTAAGGGCGGCCGCCACATCCTCGGCTCGGTGGAAGGCCTGTCGGTAGGCCGTTGCGAGCAAGGCGCGGCGCGACTTCGCCGAGAGCTCCAGATCGGCTTCCGGGCTCACTGGCGCCAGGCGCACCCCTGGCAGGGCACCCACCTGGCGAACAAGGGGCTGCAGGCGAGAGGGAGCCAACAGACCGCTCACTTGGAGAGAGGCCTGGGTGATGGGTGACCTGCCGGGTTCGGCTGGACGCTCCCAGGTGGAGGGGGAAGTGGCGCGAAAGTCCTTCACCTCCAGGCCTTGCAGAGCCGCGCGCACCTTGGCGAGCCGCTCCTGCAGCAGGGCAAGAGCGGCATCGCTGCCCCGCTGCTCCGCCTCCAAGCCAAGCGTGAAGCGCAGCTGACCGATCGGCTGTTGCTGTTCAGCGCTCCCCCGCGCTTCCAGAAGGGTGCCATCACAGCGGAGTTGGATGTCAGCCCGGGCGGGCCAGGGAACCGCTGGCAGAAGCGGCAGCAAGAAAAAGATGAACCAGCCCCAACGGGGGGAGGGGGACTGGTGTGGCAACGGAGCCATGGTGTGATGGCGAAGGGTCAGGTGGGAACAGCTGAAACGTCTCGACAGGCCTGATTGAGCCGCTCCAACTGCTGGACCAGCAAACTCAAAAACAACCCCACATCCGTGACAACCCCCACCGATTCCAGAGAACCGCGGTCGCTCAGTTTGGTCACCACCGCAGGATTGATGTCGACACACACCAGTTTCACTCCGGCCGGCGTCATGTTGCCCACACCGATGGAGTGCAGCATGGAGGAGAGCATGAGCACCATCTCGGCCCCCTGCAACGCCTCTGCATAGGCGGACTGGGCGCGGATCAGGTCCATTTCCGTATCGGGCAAGGGACCATCATCCCGAATGGAGCCAGCCAGCACGAAGGGCACACCCCTCCGCACGCAAGCATGGAAGATGCCCCCCTTGAGCACGCCCTTCTCGACTGCGGCGGCCAGGCCACCGCAGCGGCGGATCGCGTTAATGGCCTTGAGGTGGTGGCGGTGGCCGCCATGGACGGCCACACCCTGCTGCAGATCCACCCCCAGGGACGTGCCCATCAGGGTCTGCTCCACGTCATGCACGGCGATGGCATTGCCCCCCAGCAGGGCCTGCACATAGCCCTGGCGCACCAACCTGGCTAAATGGGGGCCACCGCCTGTGTGAATCACCACTGGCCCGGCCACCACCACCACCTTGCCGCCCCGATCGCGGATCCGGCGCCACTCCCAGGCGATCTGCTCCACTACCAGCTCCACCCTCCGCTCACTGGAGACGCCCGCGCCCATGAAGGTGAACTCCGTGTCCCTGGCCTCCCGCCCCTCCCTGGCCTGATTGCGCCGCAGGGTGCGCAGTCCCTCCACGCCCACCACCACCTGATCCCCAACGAGCAGGTCACGGAGCAGGCGGCATTCGACTTGATCCTGGCCCACAACCAGCGCCCCATCCATGCGCTGCCCGACCACCCGGCGCCACTGTCCCCCAACACGCACCTCCGTGGGAAAGATCGTGCTGACATAAAAGTCATCCGGTGCCACGCCGTCCTGCTCCACCCTGGCCAAGACGGCATCGCAGGCGTCGTTGTCCTCCCAGGCTTGGGCGCCCAGGTCGATTAACCGGGCCATCAGGTCTGCCATCACGCCTTGGTCCGGGGCGCTCACCTGAATCGCGGCGCTGGAGGTGCTGTGGCGCTGCTGGCCCAGGGCAAACTCCAACACCTGGAAGCTTCCTCCCCCTTCCACGATGCGATCTAAGGCCTGATTGATCAGCCCCGTATCCAAGAGATGGCCCCGCAGGCGGATCGTGCGGGTCAGGGGGGGCTCGGCACTCCCCTGGGCTCCCTGGGGGGCCAAACGGGGCTCATCCAACCGCAAGGTGAGGCACTTGGCCGCCCCACCGGCCATGAGGAATTGGTCCAACGGTGTCTGCAGCACGGTGTAGCCCCGTCCTTCCAGGGCCTGGCGCAGCTCAGCGCTGGCCTGGTTGAGAATCACGCTGCGGCCCACATTCACCGCGTTGCAGGCGAAGGCCAGGGCATCAGCCTCACTCACCACCACCCGTTTCTCTGGGCTGATACGGGTTTCAATCAGGCGATTGGAATAGAAATCAAAAGCGGGCGGGTAGTAGAGCACCGTGCCATCGGCCAAGGGGCAGAAACAGGTGTCGAGGTGGTAGAAGCGCTCATCCATCAGCCGCAGGGAAAGCACTTCGACGCCGAGGGCATGGGACAGGAGGGGGTGGGCTGCCAGCTCCGAGCGGAAGCCATACCCCGCCCAAAGCCAACCACCGGAGCGATCCAGCAGGGCATCGCCGGCCCCTTCAAAGGGCAGATCGGCAGGGAGCAGCTCCACCTGGTAGCCCTGGGCCTCAAACCAACGCTGGAACAGGGGCTCCTCCCCCTGCCGCTCCGGGTGGAAGAAACGGGCCAACACCGCCCTGTTCTCCACCACCACGGCGGCATTGGCGGTGAACACCAGGTCGGGCCAGCCAGGCTCGGGCTCGATCAGCTCCACCTGGGCCAGGCTCGCCAACGCCTCCCTGAGCCCCGCCCACTGACCGGCGGCGAGGTCCCTGGAGGAGCGGTGCAGATTGCCCTCCATCCAGGGGTTGATGACGTAGTCCACCTCGTAGTGGGTGGGGGGACACATGAGGAAACGGGGCTCACCCATCGACGTCAGGCCAGGAAAGTGGCGTGATCGTGCCTTGTGTCTCACAGACCATCAAGACCCCCCCCAGGGATTCCCTCCGAACGGGGGAGAATCAGAGCCGCAGACCGTTCCCAGGGGTGGCACCCCGCCGGAAAGGATGTAGGCCACTTCATGGCGGGCGACGCAGGCGCTGGGATTGCGCAATACCGTGTGGCCATAGCCATTCACGCTCAGGAGTTGCCCTTGCGAGAGTTCCCGGGCCATGGCCAAGGACGACTGAAAGGGCATCACTGGATCAAAGCGATGACCGATCACCAGCACCGGAACAGGGGTGGGTGTGTTCCAGGGGCCACGATAGGGAGCTGCAGCCGCTGGCCAGGACGCACAGCGGGCATCGGCCCACACCACCCAAGCCCCTAAAGGCCCTGAACGGCTCCGTGACCGCTCCGCCAGGGACTGAATCGCCCTGAGTTGGCGTGGATTGGGGGTTTCGCCGCAGCGCAGGGCGAGGGCCTGCTCAGGGGTCCGGTCCTCCGGGGGCGTCTCCGCCAGAGCCTCCTTGCCGCCTCCACGGAGCAAGGCCTCAAGGAAACGGCCCGCCCCCTCCCAGCCTCCGCCCTGGCCATCGGCCGGCACACTCTGCAGCCGCTGGCGTAGCTGGCTGAACACCTCTCCGGTGCCCAGCCGCCGTTCCCCCCAGCGCAGGGGGCCTTGCCGCAGACGGGCCAAGAGTTCGGCGTAGCGGCGTTCGCCCCCAGCTTCCGGGCCGCCGGGACCCGTCGGCGCAAAGGCGCAGCGGGGGCGCCCCACGGCGGCGCAGCGTCGGACAAAGGCAATCAGGGTCGCTCCGGTTCCCAAATCCCTTTCCAGCCGATAGTCGGTGCCCTCCATCACCTGGGGATTGCCGTTGTCGCCCCAAGCAAAGGGATCGACGGGGCCATCCAGCACGAGGGCAGCCAGGGCACGGGGGTAGAGGTTGGCGTAGGTGGCGCCGATCAGGCTGGCCACCCCACTGGCCCGGATCCGCAGGGTGGCCTCCCCCAGGGCCTGGCGCAACAGCTCCAGATCCCTGGCGCTGTCAGCGGAGCTCAAGTGGGGAAGCAAGGGCCCCTGGTGGCGTTGGCAAGCACGGGCCAGCTCGGCCCAGCTGTCGAGCCAACGGCTCTCCTCTCCAGGGCCTACAGGAAGGCTGGGGGGCTGGCGAGCACGCCAGGCCTGGGCCTCTTCCTCGGAGGGCCAGCAATGGAGGGCGGCGGGTTCGCCCCGACGGCCCGTCCCTCGCCGCTGCCAGCTCACCAGATCGAAACGGCTGCGGAGGGCGGAGGGCAGGGCACGGGCCATGGCTCCCAGGTTGAGGGCATCGGCGGCACCGGGCGCCCCATCGATCAGCACCAGGGTGCCGAGGCGTGCGCCAGGGCCGCTGGCCCGCAAACGCTCCACCCGCACGGGCAACTGCGGCCCAAGGGGGCGCCCATGGTCCAGGGGCACGGAGAGCGTGGCGCACTCCATGCTTCGCTGGAGCCGTTCGGTTCCCATGGCGGGGCAGGCCCCCCAGGCGAGGGATGTTTCGCCTTGACTAGCCCCGAAGGTCTGGGCGTGGCCCTCGGCGGGCAGCAGACCCAGGATCAGGGCCGCCATCACCGCAGCGGCCCCATGCCAGCAGGGGCCGAACTCGATGCGGCTGGCATCGACCGGGCGGGCCATGGAGATTCCGATGCTGCAGTGAGGCTACGCAGGGCGCCGGCCCCCTAGGCGGGATAATTCCCCCATCACCGAAAGCGGCGGCCATGTCCGTCTCCCCCCCCGCGATCGCCACCCAACTGGGCCAAGAGGGCCTGGGCCAGCAGCCCTGGTGGGTGGAGCAGTGGATGGAGTTGATCAACTCCTACCGCTATAAAAAACGCCTGGAGCGGGCCTGGGACTACGCCAGGTCAGGCAACGTGGTGTCGATCCGCTTCGAGGGGCGGCGAGTGCACGCCCGGGTCCAGGGCACCGGCGACGACCCCTACAAGGTGAAGCTCTGGCTGGATGTGCTTAACGACGAGGACTGGGGCTACGTGCTGGAGGCTCTCAGCCAAAAGGCCCGCTGGTCAGCCCAGCTGCTGGCGGGGACCATGCCCCAGGACATCGAGCGGGCCTTTGCCGCAAGCGGCAAACGACTGTTTCCCTTCAAGCTTCAGGAGGTGCGCAGTGAATGCACCTGCCCCGACAAGGCCAATCCCTGCAAGCACGTCAGCGCGGTGTTTTACCTCATGGGTGACCGCTTCTCGGAGGATCCCTTCGTCCTCTTCCAGCTGCGGGGCCGCAGCCGAGTGCAGCTGCTCACGGAACTGGCCGAGCGTCGCCGGGCTGGGGCTCGAGCTCCGAGGGTGCATGTGCCCCACCCGGTGCATCCTTCCATCGCCGACCCTGCCCGCTGGTGGCGCTACGACGCTCCCCTGGATCCGGATCTGGTGGTGATCACCCCCGCCTTGGAGGGGGAATCGGGGCTGGAGGTGGCGGGCCCCCTTCCCCTGGCGGAGGAGCCGCGCTTTCCGGAGGCCAATCGCGTCTTCCTGGAGCGACTACTGGCCCATGGCAAAGCCATGGCGGAGCTGGCCATGGCTCGGGCCATGGCCGCCGGCGCGGAGAAGGAACCCACGGGAGCCGTGGAAGAGGAAAGCCGGGCAGGCCGATGAATGAACCTCCCTGGCTTGAGGAGCCGGCTTTGGAGGTGGTGAGGCTTCTCCTCGGCAGCCACCAGGCGGCGTTTGGCCGTCCCCTGCTGGCGGGGATTCATCCACCCGTCAATCCGCGCCAGGCGGCGCAAGACGTGTTTGCCGCCGATCAGGCCGTCCTTGCCCATGACGGATCAACGGATCCAAGGTTGATCTATGCCAATGCAGCGGCCATCCGGTTGTGGCGAAGGCCATGGGAGGAAATGATCGGCCTGCCTTCGCGCTTGACGGCAGAACCCCAGGAGCGCCTGGCTCGGGCCGAGGCCCTTGCCATGGCTCAGCAGCAGGAAGCGCTTGCTGGCTACGCCGGGATCAGGGTGGACAGGGAAGGTCGCCGGTTTCGCATCGAGGGAGCCAAGGTCTGGACCCTGCGTGACCCGGGGGGAAGCGCCCGGGGGCAGGCGGCTTGCTTTGCAAGCTGGTGGTGGCTGTAGGAGGTAGGTGGAGCAAGAGCCAGTCCAGAGACCCATCACCCCAAAGCACAGTTCAGGATCGGGCAAACCGCCAGTGGGGCGGTGTAGGCAAGTTCAATCCCAGCACTGAGAGGGATGAGGCCAACTTCACCCATCGCACATCCACGGGCAATTCATAGTGATCTCCTTCCGGGGAGCCAATGACCAGACGGCCGTGTTGGCCTTGGTGAACCAGCTGATGACCCATCATCACAACGTTGACGCCTTCGGGCGAGAGCTCCAAAATTTCACAGGAAACCTCTGATTGATTCTCCCCATCCAGTCGCAAACGACAAGGGGGAGAGAAGAGCTGGGCCGACGGCGTTACGCCACGTCCCACAGCATGGGACGTGGGACGGTGCATGCGGGAAGGAACCTTGACCACAGACCTGCTCCCGGGTGAAGTCTCAAATGAGTCTTCACCCACAGTGAGCCCCACTTGCTCCGGCGCGCAAGGCTGGCTCACCGCCCTTAACCGAGGCGAAACCAACAGTTACAAAGCGCGCTGCTTACAGTCCTTTCCACCAGTGGTAGGAACCAGCCATGACCACCACCCTGCCCCCCCAAACTGCTCCTGGGACGACGCGTCTCAGCCTTCAATCCAACTCCATCGGGTTCGACACCACCACCATCCGCTCCCTGGATTGGGACCGAAGTCGGTTTGACATTGAATTCGGCCTGCGCAACGGCACCACCTACAACGCCTTTCTGGTGCGGGGGGAGAAGACGGCGCTGATCGACACCAGCCATCTCAAGTTCGCTGAAACCTGGCTCCCCCTGCTCGAGAGCCACATCGATCCCGCCGCGATCGATGTGCTGATCGTGTCCCACACCGAACCCGATCACTCCGGCCTGATCGGCCATCTGCTGGAGCTGAACCCCGACCTGGAGATTGTGGCCTCCAAGGTGGCGATCCAGTTTCTTGAAAACCAGGTGCATCGTCCCTTCCGCAGCCGTGCTGTGAAAAGTGGCGACACCCTTGATCTGGGCACCAATCCTGAAAGCGGCGTGCAGCACCGCATTGAATTCCTGAGTGCCCCAAATCTGCATTGGCCAGACACCATCTTTTCCTACGACCACGGCACAGGAATCCTGTACACCTGTGACGCCTTCGGCCTCCACTACTGCTCCGAGGCCCTCTACGACTCGGATCCTGGGGCGATCGCACCGGATTTTCGTTTCTATTACGACTGCCTGATGGGACCCAATGCCCGCAGCGTGCTGCAGGCCCTCAAGCGAATGGACAGTCTGCCGCCCATTACCACCATCGCCGTTGGCCATGGCCCCCTGCTGAAACATCACCTCCCCCTTTGGATTGGGGATTACAGGGATTGGAGCAGTGAACGGAGTGCGAGTGGGGCCTACGCCGCCGTGGGCTACATCAGCCAATACGGCTTTTGCGACCGCCTCAGCCAGGCCATCGCCCGGGGCATCAGCAAGGCCGGCACCCAAGTGCAATTGGTGGATCTACGGGCCACCGACGCCCAGGAGCTCAGCGCCCTCGTTGGAGAGGCCACTGCTGTGGTGGTGCCCACCTGGCCTGCCCAGGCCGATGCCGACCTGCAAGCCTCCATTGGCACCCTCCTGGCGGCCCTCCATCCCAAGCAATGGGTGGGCGTTTACGACGCCTATGGCGGCAATGATGAACCCATCGACACCCTGGCCAGCCGCCTGCGCGAGCTGGGCCAGCAGGAGGCCTTTGCCCCCTTGCGGATCCGCCACGTGCCCGATCCAAGCGACTACCAGCGCTGCGAAGAGGCGGGCACCGACCTTGCCCAGCTGCTCACCAAAGAGCGCACGATCGCCGCGATGAAATCCCTCGATGGCGACCTGGACAAGGCCCTGGGCCGCCTTTCAGGCGGTCTCTATGTGGTGACGGCCCGCCAGGGAGAGGGGGAGGCAGCCCGCAGCGGTGCCATGGTGGCCAGCTGGGTGAACCAGGCCAGCTTCGAGCCCCCGGGGCTCACGGTTGCCGTGGCCAAGGATCGGGCCATTGAGGCCCTCCTGCAGGTGGACGACCGCTTTGTGCTCAACATCCTGCGGGAAGACAACCACCAGCAGCTGTTGCGTCATTTTCTCAAGCGCTTCCCCCCCGGCGCCGACCGCTTTGCCGGGGTGGCCACCCTCGACGGGGTGGCGGCCGGCGGCCCCGTGCTCGGCGATGCCCTGGCCTACCTCGGCTGCAGGGTCGCCCAGCGCCTGGAGGGGCCTGACCATTGGATCATCTACGCCGTGGTGGAGGAGGGCAATGTGGCGGACGCCTCCGCCACCACTGCCGTGCACCACCGCAAGGTGGGCAACCATTACTGATTGGACCCTCCCCGTCCCCTGATCCCCCCAGCAGGCCAAGCTTGACCCATGGCCCATCTCTCCGCTCTCCCAACCGCCAACGAACCGGCTCCCACCCCCCCCAAGGATCGTTCGGTGCTGGCCCTGACGATCGATCCAGGCCTCCTTTGCCTGAGGGGCCTCAGCCCTCGCCGTCTGCGGTTTGAGGTGGAATACGCCCTGGAGCGGGGCACCACGGCCAACAGCTTCCTTTTTGAGGCCGGCACCGCCGCTGACGGACACTCCGTGCCCCCGGTGCTCATCCACCCCCCCGGGATGACCTATGCCGAACCCTTTTTCGCCGCCCTTGCGGAACGGGTGCCCCCGGATGCCGCCTTGAAGGTGGTGGTGGGGGTGGTGAACCCCAACCGGGTGGAGCTCCTGCGGGCGATGGTGAACCGCTGGCCCAACCTGGCTTTGGTGGCCTCCAACGCGGGAGCCAAGTTGGTGCGGGAGCTCTGGGGGCAACAGCGCCCCGCAGCTCCCGGTGCCCCGGAACCAACCCTTCCGCCCTTACCAGCGATCGATGTGGTGCGGCAGGAGGTCGCCCGCCCCCTGGCCGGCACCTTTCAGCTGCGGCTGATCCCTGTCCCCACCCCCCGCTGGCCCGGAGCCTTGATGGCTTTCGAGGAAAGCACGGGCCTGCTGATGAGCAGCAAATTTTTCTCCGCCCACATCTGCCAGGAGGCCTTCGCCGAGGCCAACCGCAGCAGCACTGAGGAAGATCGCCGCTGGTTTTACGACTGCCTGATGGCCCCCATGGCACGCCAGGTGGACAGCGTCCTCGACCGCCTCGACGACCTCCCCATCCGGGTGATTGCCCCCTTCCATGGACCGGCGATCACCACCAGCTGGCGCAGCCTCCTCGCTGATTACCGCCGTTGGGGTGAAGGTCAGAGCCGCTCCAGGCTCTCGGTGGCCCTGCTCTATGCCAGTGCCTACGGCAACACCGCCGCCATCGCTGATGCCCTGGCCAGGGGGGTGTCACGAACGGGGGTGAGGGTGGAGAGCATCAATTGTGAGTTCAGCGAGAGCGAGCAGCTGCTGGCCGCCATCCGTGACTGTGACGCGCTCCTGATCGGCTCCCCCACCCTGGGGGGCCATGCCCCCACGCCGATCGTGTCGGCCCTGGGCACCGTGCTCGCCGAGGGCGACCGGGCCAAACCGGTGGGGGTGTTCGGCAGCTTTGGCTGGAGCGGGGAAGCCATTGATCTGCTGGAGAGCAAGCTGCGGGATGGGGGGTTCCCGTTTGCCTTCGAGCCGATCAGGGTGCGCTTCAGCCCCGATCCGCCCACCCTCCAATCCCTGGAAGAAACTGGAACAGCCCTGGGCCGCCAGCTGCAAACGGAGCAGCGCAAGCGCCAGCTGCGCAGCCCCGGAGGCGGGCTCCAAGAAAGCAGGAGCCGGCCGGCCATTCAGGCCCTGGGCAGGGTGGTGGGCTCCCTTTGCGTGCTCACGGCCCACAAGGGCGAGGGGGAGGCTGCCCTTTCCGGAGCGATGGTGGCCAGCTGGGTGAGCCAGGCCAGCTTCAGCCCGCCAGGCTTCACTGTGGCCGTGGCCAAGGATCGGGCGGTGGAGGGCCTGCTGCACATCGGCGACCTCTGTGCCTTGAATGTGCTGGCGGCGGGGAGGGAGAAGGGGCCCATGAAGCATTTTCTCAGCCCCTTTGTGCCTGGCGCCGATCGCTTTGAAGGCTTAGCCATCAGCCACAGCCCAGGCCAACAGCCGATTCTCGATGAGGCGCTGGCCTGGATCGAAGCCACCGTGAAACAACGGATGGACTGCGGCGACCACTGGCTGATCTATGCCGAAGCCCACCACGGCGGCGTGCTCGATGCCAAGGGCACCACGGCGATTCATCAACGGAGAACCGGCGCCGCCTACTAGCTAGCCGCTCACCACCTCGAGATTGATCTCCGCCACCACCTCCGGGTGCAACTTCACCTGCACCTTGTAGGAGCCGGTGCGGTGGATGTCGGGCACCAGGATGTCTCTCCGATCGAGGGTTTTGTTGGTGGCTTTTTCGATCGCATCCGCCACATCCCCGTTGGTGACGGTGCCGAAGAGCACATCATCCCCACCGGTTTGCTTCTTGACCGTGAAACGTCCGATGGTGTTGAGGGCCGTGCGCAGGGCTTCCGCCTCGGCCTTGAGGGCCGCCTGGCGCTCCGCCTCCTTGGCGCGGCGATGTTCCACCTGGCGCAGCACCGCAGCCGTGACGGGGACGGCCTTGCCCGTAGGCACAAGAAAATTCCGGGCATAGCCCGGTGCGACCTCCACGAGGTCGCCGTCCTTGCCCAGGCTCAACACGTCCTCATTGAGAACGACTTGCACGCGCTTGGCCATGGCGGCGACCCTCAGACGGAATGAACAGGAACCTCCCACCCTACGGCAGGGGGTTCAGCTCCCGGAAGCCGTGCGAGGCAGCCTCACATGGGTGGCCAGCCCCAGTTGGCGCAGGAACTTGATGTGCAGCCAGGTGAGGTCGATCTGGCGGCCAAAACCATGGCGGGCGGAATGGGGAAATGCATGGTGGTTGTTGTGCCAGCCTTCACCGAAGGTGAGGGCGGCCACCCAGGGGTTGTTGCGGGAACGGTCGCCGCTGTCGTGGCTCACCTCACCCCAGGCGTGGGTGGCGGAATTCACCAGCCAGGTGGCGTGATACACCAGCACGAGGCGCAGGGGAATGCCCCAAAGCACCAGGGCCCAGCCGCCGGCGCCGCTCACGGTGCCCAGCCAATAGAGGAAAAGCCCCAGCACCACCTGCAGGCCGAGAAACCAGCTGTTCAACCAGCGGTAGTAGGGATCCCGGGCCAGGTCGCCCGTGAGGCGGGGCACGGTCTCCAGGGCTGGAATCTCCTCAAACATCCAGAGCATGTGGCTCCACCAGAAGCCCTTGTTGCTGTCGTGGTGATCCGCATCCGTGTCGGAAAACTTGTGGTGATGGCGGTGCAGGCCCACCCAATCCAACGGGCCATGTTGGCAGCTGAGGGCTCCGCAGGTGGCAAAGAAACGCTCCAGCCACTGGGGCACCCGGAAGGCGCGATGGCACAGCAGACGGTGGTAGCCAATGGTGACCCCCAGGCAAGCCGTCAGCCAATACAGCACCACCAGGGTGGCGACAGCCTGCCAGCTCCAAAATTGGGGCAGCAGGGCATAGATGGCCAATCCATGGATGACGGCCATAAAACCGAGCGTTCCCCATCGGCGCCCCTTGGTGGCGGGCATTGGGGTCTCACCGCGACGGGGTTGATTGAAGGCCCGGGAGCGGGCCAACACCTGCTGGCCGCCGCTGATGGCGGCCACCCGACGGGTGTGCTGGGCGGCGGAGGGGCGGGGAGGGAGAGACGTGGCGGTCATGCAGGACCGACTCCTGATCGTTCGCCTACAATGGTAGCAATACGGATCCAGATCACTTGGGTTTTCGAGACGAGCTCATATCTGGCCGTGTGGCCTTTGCCCACCTGATCCGGGTTTGGCACGCCAGAAATGGCTGGTCCCACCGGGTTTTGCCCACCCTCGCGGAGGTGCTCGACCTGGGCCGTGTGCACAATTCCCAGCTGTCCATGCTACGCAACGGCAAGCTGGCCTCCCCGGGGCCGGAGGTGTTCCTGGCCCTCGGTAGGACCAACCGCTGGCTTGCTGATCAAGCCCCAGAGGGCCATTTGAATTCAGATCAAGCCCTGCTCCGGCTCCAAGGGCACCCCGAGCTGGTGGAAGCCCTCACCACATCCGCTCTCCCTGTGGTGGATGGGGATGGCACCGTGCTGGGCCCAGGCGACCTGCTGGAGGTCTTCGTGGGCACCCGAACCGCCCCAGCCACCTTCGAATTGGCCATCGGGGAAGAGGAGGCCCCCGGCCTCTGTGAAGCCCTGGCCCAACTGCTCACCGCCGGTCGGCCCTGGCGCCAGTGCCGCGACCATTTGTTGGCGGCCTACCCAGCCACCAAACGCTCCCGCCGTGAACGGTTCGCAGAAGTGATGGCTGGGCAGCGCGACTTCACGGCGGCCGAACTCATCGCCGAATTGCCCGATCTCCGCCGCACCTTGGCCCAGCTTGGGGTGGCCGGCGACGAGGAGCTCGGTCCCGAGCGCTTTCTCACCCTTTTGCGCCAAAAGGCCCAGGGACTGGGGGGCCAGCCCAACACCCAATCCGTCAGCAGCATCAGCGATCTGGCCTCCGCCATCCGTCGTGAACTGGCGGGCTGAACCGCCAACAAATCGCCTCCACCACAGGCTGCCCCCCACAGCCTCCTCCCTGGAAAGGGGCACCATGGGAGGAGCGGAAAGGCGCTCCATGGTTGTCTCCCCCCCTAGCTCGGCCGAGGCGACCGACACCGTGGCCGCGGCCCTGGAGGCCATCAGCCCCTTGGCACGGCGCCACACCCAGGCCATTCGCCCCCGCCTGGAGCGGGTGCTGGCTGCCCTCGCCGCCGAACGGGTGGGCAGCCACCACTTCAGCTCGGTGAGCGGCTACGGCCATGGCGATCTGGGACGCGACACCCTCGATCGGGTCTTCGCCCGGGTGATGCAGGCGGAGGCCGCCGCCGTGCGGTTGCAGTTCGTCAGTGGCACCCATGCCATCGCCGCGGCCCTCTACGGGGTGCTTCGCCCTGGCGATCGCCTGCTGGCCCTCACCGGCCCCCCCTACGACACCCTCGAAGAGGTGATCGGGGTGCGGGGGGAAGGCATGGGCTCCCTACGGGACTTCGGCGTTGACTACGCCGTGCTGCCCCTCACCCCCAGCGGGGATGTGGACCTGGCGGGGCTGGCCGATGCCTTGGCACTCCCCACCCGGATGGTGCTGATCCAACGCAGCTGCGGCTACAGCTGGCGGCCCTCCCTTTCTCTGCCCACCATCGGCCGCCTCTGCGAGCGGGTGAAGGCCCTGCAGCCCCAATGCGTTTGTTTTGTCGACAACTGCTACGGCGAATTCGTCCAGGCCGAGGAACCCGCCGGGGTCGGGGCCGACCTGGTGGCCGGATCCCTGATCAAGAACCCCGGCGGCACCCTTGCCCCCACCGGCGGCTATGTGGCCGGCAGGCGGGAGCTGGTGGAGATGGCCTGCTGCCGCCTCACGGCGCCAGGCATTGGCAGCGAGGGAGGCACGGGCTTTGACCTCTATCGCCTCCTGTTTCAGGGGCTGTTTCTGGCCCCGCAAATGGTGGGGGAAGCTCTGATTGCGGCGGAGCTCGTCGCCCAGGTGTTCCAGTCCCTGGGCTATCCCGTGCAGCCCCTGCCGGGGGCGGAGCGCAGCGATGTGATCCAGGCTGTCCAGTTGGGCCAGGCGGCAGCGCTCCAAAACGTCTGTCGCGCCTTCCAGAGCGCCTCTCCCGTGGGCAGTTACCTCGATCCCGTGCCAGCCCCCATGCCGGGGTATGCCAGCGAGCTGGTGATGGCAGGAGGCACCTTCATCGATGGCAGCACCAGTGAATTCTCCGCGGACGGGCCCCTGCGGGACCCCTGGGTGCTTTACGTGCAGGGAGGCACCCACCATGCCCATGCCGCCATCGCCCTGGAACGGGCCCTGGTGGCCCTCAATCCCGCATCTGCCTGACAAACTGGGGGCGCTTCAACTCTTCACCCATGGCGCTCAGCTTTCCCGACGACTGCCGCTATTCCGACAGCCATGAATATGTGCGCAGCGAGGGCGATCTGGCCCGCCTGGGGATCAGCGCCTTCGCCGTGGATCAGCTGGGCGACATCGTGTTCGTGGAACTGCCCGAGGTGGGCGCCACCCTCTCCCGGGGCACGAGCTTCGGCAGCGTGGAATCCGTGAAGGCCGTGGAAGACCTCATCTCCCCCATCAGCGGGGTGGTGGAGGCGCGCAACGAGGCCGTGCTGAGCAGCCCGGAAGAGCTGCAGAACGATCCCTATGGAGAGGGCTGGCTCCTGCTGGTGCGCCCCGGCGACGCCAGCGAGATCAGCGCCCTGATGGGGGCGGACGCCTACAGCCGCAAGGTGGAGGGCGCCTGAGGGTCCGGCATCCAGGGGGAGCGGACCTCCCGGAAAGTGTTTAGAGTCTCGGCCACTTTTTTGGTTGCCTGTGGTCGCCCCATTCCTGCTTCGGCATCTGGGTCCTGGAGAGCAAGACAGGCAGTCCATGCTGGCCGAGCTGGGCCTGTCCTCGCTGGAGGCCCTGGCCCAGGAGGTGGTGCCCACCGGGATCCTGCTCTCGCCGGAGGCCGCCGCCGAGGGCCTGCCCGAGGGGGTGAGCGAAGCGGAGGCCCTGGCCGAGCTGGCCGACATCGCCGCCCGCAACAGCAGCCATCGCAGCCTCATCGGCCTGGGGTACTACGGCACCGCCACCCCGGCCCTGATCCAGCGCCATGTGCTGGAGAACCCCTGCTGGTACACCGCCTACACCCCGTATCAGGCCGAGATTGCCCAGGGCCGCCTGGAGGCCCTTCTCAATTTCCAAACCCTGGTGAGCGAACTCACCGGTCTGCCGATCGCCAACGCCTCCCTGCTGGATGAGGGCACGGCCGCCGCTGAAGCCATGGCGATGGCACTGAACGTCAGCCGCCGGGGAGAAGCCCGCCGCTTCCTGGTGGATCAGGAGGTGTTTCCCCAGACCCTGGCGGTGCTGCAAACCCGGGCCGAGCCCCTCGGCATCGTGCTGGAGACCGTGGACCTGGAAGCCCTGGGCCAGCAGGGAGAGCCCACCCTGGCGGACGACGTGTTCGGGGTGCTGATCCAGCTGCCCGGGGTGGCGGGCCGTCTCTGGGATCCCACCAGCGTTCTGGCGGCCGCCCGCGCCGCCGGCGTGATCAGCACGGTGGCCGTCGATCCCCTCGCCCAGGCCCTGCTGGCTCCGGTGGGGGCCCTCGGGGCGGACATCGCCGTGGGAAGCCTCCAACGCTATGGAGTGCCCATGGGCTTCGGCGGGCCCCATGCGGCCTTCTTCGCCACCCTGGACGCCTACAAGCGCCACATCCCCGGCCGGCTGGTGGGCCAATCCCGCGACGCCGAAGGGAACCCGGCCCTGCGCCTGGCGCTGCAGACCCGGGAGCAGCACATCCGCCGCGACAAGGCCACCAGCAACATCTGCACGGCCCAGGTGCTGCTGGCCGTGATGGCCAGCTTCTATGCCGTGCACCATGGCCCCGACGGGCTGGCGGCCATGGCCCGCCGCGTGGTGGCCTTCCGTCTCGCCCTGGGAGCCTCCCTGGAGAAACTGGCCCTTCCGGTGGAGGCTGGCCCAGGCTTCGACACCCTGGTGGTGCAGACGCCCCAGGCCCAGATCCTGGTGGATCGGGCCGAAACCGCAGGCTTCAACCTGCGCTGGGGGGTGGATGGCCGCGGCTGCGAGGGGGGATTCGCGATCAGCCTGGATGAACTCACCACCACCCAGGAGCTGGAGCGGCTGATCCGCGCCCTGGCCCCCGACCCCCACCAGGCCGCAGCGGCCATCGCCACCCTGCACCGCAGGCTGGCGGAGCTCGCCGAGCCCACCGCCGGCCTGGAGGCCCTGCTGCCCGGCCTGCCCCTGCGCCAGGGGCCCTGGCTCTCCCAGCCCGTGTTCCACCTCTACCGGAGCGAAACCGAACTGCTGCGCTACATCCAGCGGTTGGTGAGCAAGGACTTCTCCCTGGTGCACGGCATGATCCCCCTGGGGAGCTGCACCATGAAGCTCAACGCCGCGGCGGAGCTCCAGCCGGTGAGCTGGCCCGCCTTCGGCCAGCTCCATCCCTTTGCCCCGGCCCCCCAGAGCCAGGGCTACCAGCAGCTGGTCACCGACCTGCAGAACTGGTTGGGCGCCATCACGGGCTTTGCCGGCGTGTCGCTCCAGCCCAATGCGGGGTCGCAGGGGGAATACGCCGG
>JAYKHG010000002.1:0-8365 GCA_035284825.1 Cyanobacteriota bacterium | reverse complement strand
CTGGGGGGCTGAGATCCCCACTGAGCTGCAGCTGGCGACGGCGTCTGGAGGCCTGGCGCAGGGCCGTTTCTCCAGCTCGACCGGAGCCCACCATGGCCGCGTTGGTCTCCACCTCCACCAAACATTGGCGGTAGAGAGCCTGGCGGGGCCAGGCATTCCCGACGGCACACCCTGATTCGCCGCTGTGCAGGCAATCGGCAAAGCGACAGGGGTGATGGGTGAGGGCCCGCAATTCGGGAAAGCAGCGCGCCAGATCCGCTGGACGGTCCGGCAGGGCTGGCCGGTTGAAGCCGGGGGTGTCCGCCAGGAAGGCATCCGGTTGCCCTGGGAGGGACACCAGCTCCACATGGCGCGTCGTGTGCCTGCCCCGCTGCAGGCGCCCCGAAACAGGGGCGACCCTGAGGGCCACGCCTGGCACCAGGGCATTCAGCAAACTGCTCTTGCCCACCCCTGAAGGGCCACAGAGCACGGAGATCCCAGGGCGGGCCAGGTGCAGGGCCAGGGTCTCCAGTCCTTGCCCCGTTTGGATGGACACCGGGAAGGGCGCATAGCCCCAAGCCTCGAGTCGCTCACACCAGGCCTCAAGCCATCCCGGGGGGAGGGCATCCGCTTTGGAGAGCACCAGATCCACCGGCAGGTCGAGGGATTCAGCGTTCACCAGAAACCGGGTGATCTGCATGGGGTCTGGCTCCGGTTCCTTGAGGGACACCACCACCACCACCCTGCCCACATTGGCCACCGCAGGCCGGGGGAGCAGGTTGGTGCGGGGGCCCCGTCGGGCCACGGCCCCCCGCTGCCGCACCCAGTCAATGCCTTCCACCTCCACCCAATCCCCCGCGCAGATCCCCAGGCCACCCTTGGCCAGCCTGGCTCGTGCGGTGCACAGAAGTTGCTGACCCTCAGGGCCTCCAGAAGCGAGGCGCACGCGGCAGAAGTTGGCCTCCACGGCCACCACCCGTCCCTGTTCACCCACCGCGTTGAATCAGCAGACGCACCGTGGCCCCGTCCCCCCGTCCCTCTTGGGCAGGACAAACATGGTGCCCCTCCCCCCGAAGGCTCTCAGCCACCATCGCTTCAGGCTCTCCCGCATCGAGATCCACCTGAAGCCAGCTTCCAACCGGGAGACGTTCAAGGGCCAGGCGGCTGCGCACATAGTTGAGGGGGCATGGTGTGCCCCGCAAATCCAAGCAGGCATCGGGGGGAGGACCGCTCATCCCCCCCCGAAGAGCCCCCCGAAGAGGCCGCTCTTGTGGTGTCCCTTGCGGCTGTGGTGCCCGGCCAGCTGCTCCAGGAGCTCCCGCTCATCCCCGGACAGCTTGGTGGGCAACTGGACTTTGACGGTGAAGTCGTGGTTGCCCCGGGCCACCGGATTGCCGAGCTTGGGAACCCCTTTCCCCTTCAGGGTGAGCACGGCCCCTGGTTGGGTGCCGGCGGGGATCTCCAACTTTTCCGTTCCATCCACGGTTTCCACCTCCACCGTGTCGCCGAGGATCGCCTGCAGGTAGCTCAAGGGAAGTTCGGAGGAGATGGTGATGCCCTCACGCCGCAAATGGGGATGGGACTTCACGTTCAGCACCACATAGAGGTCCCCGGGGCCACCACCGCGCTGGCCCGCGTTGCCCTCTCCGGGAACACGGAGGCGGGTGCCAGTGTCCACACCCCCAGGGATCTTGATGCGTTGCTTCTTGGTCACCTCCTGCAAGCCCTGGCCCTGGCAGGCCGTGCAGGGGTCGGCGATCATCTGGCCTGTCCCCTCACAGGTGGGGCAGGGAGCCACCTGGGTGAAGCTCCCGAAGGGGGTGCGGGTGGCCCGTCGCACCTGGCCCGCCCCGCTGCAGGTGGAACAGGTGGAGGGGCCACTGCCAGACTTCGCCCCCGAACCCTGACAGGTGCCGCAGGTCTCTAGGTGGCGGAACTGCACCTCCTTTTCGGTGCCAAAAATGGCCTCGCTGAAGGGGATCGTGAGTTCCAGGCCGAGGTCATCTCCCTTGCGGGGCCCACGACGCCGGGAGCCACCACCGCCCATCCCTCCGCCGCCAAAGCCGCTGAAAAAAGTTTCAAAGAGATCGGCAAATCCCCCCATGTCCCCCATGTCGGGCATGCCACCACCCCCCAGCCCGGCTTCGCCAAACTGGTCGTAGCGGGCCCGTGTCTGGGGATCGCTCAAGACTTCATAGGCGCGCCCAATGTCTTTAAAGCGCTCTTCCGCCCCGGGATCCTTATTGACATCGGGGTGGTATTGCCTGGCCAGGCGCCGATAAGCTCGCTTGAGTTGATCGGCGTCGGCGTCTCGTCCCACGCCGAGCACGTCGTAGAAATCAGCCATCAGCCCGCCTGCTCCTGTTCTGGGGCCTGATGGTCAGCCGCTGGGGCTCCCTGGGGTCCGGGGCCCATCGACACCTTCACCAGGGCATGTCTGAGCACTTTGCCCTGCAGTTGATAGCCCCTCTGCAGCTCCTCAATCACCACATCCTCCGGATGCTCCTCACTGGGTTGGCGCATCACGGCCTCATGGAGGTTGGGATCAAAGGGTTCCCCCTCCACCCGCATCGGTGCCACCCCCAACTGCTTGAACACGTCCACAAGCTGTTTGTATAGACCCTGATAGCTGCGATGGAGGGATTGCGCCTCTTCACTCTGGGGATTGAGTTGTTGCCGGGCGCGATCGAAATTATCCACAACCGGCAAAATTTCCCCCAGGGTGGTGCAGGTGATTTGCAAACGCAGATCCTCCTGGTCCCTGGACTGACGCTTGCGGAAATTGTCAAAATCTGCGGCGATTCGCACGTATTGACCGCGAAGGGCCTCATGTTCAGCCTGCAGGGCCGCCAGTTGGGTTTCCAACTCTTGGAGCCTTCCTGCCGCACCGGAACCCTCTGGGCTCTCCTCCGCTGAGGGCTGGGGAAGAGGGGGCTCAACCAACTCCGGCTGAGCCCCAGCGGATGGCATCGCCTCAGCGGGCTCCTGGATGGGCTCCGGGGAGGTTTGGGCTGGGGAAGAGTCGCCGCTCATGCTGCCGGGCACGGTGGATTTTGCCTATGTTCCTTCTTCTGCCACCCAACCCACAAGCGGGGGAAGCCCGCACCTCCGGAGCATGGCCCCAGATTCTGATCAGCAATTGAAAGATCGGCCCCCCCCGAACGCTGAACAATCGCCCGAAGCATCAGAGCCGCCGGAGGACTCCCTTGGGAGCCCTGAGTCGCCGTCGCTTTTTGCCGACCTCAACCTGGGTCAGACAGGGCAAAGCCTCGCCAACATGGAGGCCGTGGAGGACCTGGAGGCCCCACCAAGGGAAGAGGTGAGTTCCCCGGTTTTGAGTCTGGTGAATCGCATCCTCGCAGAGGCCATCACCAGCGGTGCAAGCGACATCCACGTGGAGCCCCAGCAGACGGCCATGCACGTGCGCTTCCGCCAGGATGGCGTGCTGCGAACGGTGGACACCCTCCCGAAGAATCTGGTGCCAGCCGTCACCTCCCGTTTCAAGATCATGGCGGATCTGGACATCGCGGAGCGCCGCCTGCCCCAGGACGGTCGCATTCGCCGAAAGTTTCAGCAGGAGGTGGTGGACTTTCGTGTCAGCACCCTTCCGGGCCGCTTTGGAGAGAAGGTGGTGCTGCGCTTGCTGGACAACAGCGCCACCCAACTGGGACTTGACACCCTGATCACGGATCTCAAGGCCAGAAGAGACGTGCGAGACATGGGCGGCAAGCCCTTTGGCATGTTGCTGGTGACGGGACCCACCGGGTCTGGCAAATCCACCACCCTCTATTCCCTGCTGGCGGAACGGAACGACCCGGGAATCAACATCTGCACGGTGGAAGATCCGATCGAATACGGACTGGCAGGGATCACCCAGACCCAGGTGAACCGGGAAAAGGGCTATGACTTCGCCTCCGCCCTGCGGGCGTTCATGCGGCAAGACCCGGATGTGCTCCTCGTGGGTGAGACCAGGGACCTGGAAACAGCCCGCACGGCCATCAAGGCTGCCCTGACGGGCCACCTGGTTCTCACCACCCTCCATTGCAACGATGCCGTGAGCGCTTTTGCGCGGCTGGATGAGATGGGCGTTGAGCCGTTTCTGGTGAGTTCCTCTCTCCTGGGGGTCGTGTCCCAACGACTCGTCCGCAGGCTTTGCGTGGATTGCCGAATCCCCCACCATCCTGGCCATGAGGAACTGGCCCACTTCGGGCTCGAGGCCAGCGATGAGGAGTCGATCACCTTCTTCCGCACCCCGAAGCTGACTGCGGGCACCACCCACCGATGCCCCTCCTGCATGGGCAGGGGCTATTCCGGCAGGGTGGGGGTCTACGAGGTGCTCACCATGACCGAGAACCTCTCCGCTGCGGTGGCGCAACGGGCCAGCACCCATGAGTTACGGCGATTGGCCCTGGAGGCGGGGATGAAAACGCTGCTGGGCTATGGCCTGGATCTAGTGCGGCAGGGACTCACCAGCCTGGAGGAAGTGGAGCGGATGCTGTTGACCGACACCGGGTTGGAATTGGAAAGACGGGCCCGGGCCCTCAACAGCCTCACCTGCCGAGGATGTGGGGCAGGACTCCACGACGAATGGCTGGAATGCCCCTACTGTCTCAAAGTTCGGCGCTAAGAGACCCTACGAAAGCCATGGTGATCGAAGACCTCTTAACTGATCTTGTGAAGGCAGGCGGGAGCGACCTTCACCTGGCGGCCCATCAACCACCCTATGGACGCTTCAATGGACAACTCCGGCCCATGTTGGAGGAGGTGGTGTTGTCAGAAGACCAATGCAATAGGCTCATCTTCTCCCTGTTAAATAACTCCCAACGCAAACATCTGGAGCAAAACTGGGAACTTGATTGCGCCTACGGCCTGCGGGGCGTGGCAAGGTTTCGGGTGAATGTTTATCGGCAGCGGGGCACCTATGCCGCCTGCCTAAGGGCCCTGGGAAATTCCATCCCAGCCCTTGAAACCCTTGGCCTTCCCCCCGTGGTGGAAGAAACCAGCCGCAAGCCCAAAGGCCTGATCCTCGTCACAGGACCAACAGGTTCGGGGAAAACCACCACATTGGCGGCCCTGTTGAATCACATCAATCACACCCGGGCAGAGCATATTCTTACCATCGAAGATCCCATTGAATTCACCTACAAAAACGAAAAATCAGTCATCCATCAGCGGGAGGTCAATGAAGACACCCGCAGCTTCGCCAATGCTCTTCGGGCTGCCCTGAGGGAAGATCCGGACGTGATTCTGGTGGGTGAACTCCGGGATCTGGAAACCATCCAGCTGGCGATCAGCGCAGCCGAAACAGGCCACCTGGTGTTTGGCACCTTGCACACCAGCTCAGCCGCCCAAACCGTAGACAGGATGGTGGACGTGTTTCCCTCCGCTCAGCAGACCCAAATCCGCGTGCAACTCAGCAGCAGCTTGCTCGCCGTGTTTTCTCAAACCCTCTGCAAAAGGGTGCGACCGCTTCCCGGCCAATTTGGTCGGGTGATGGCCCAGGAGATCATGATCAACACTCCCGCCATCGCCAACCTGATTCGAGAAGGGAAGACAGCCCAGCTCTATTCCCAAATTCAAACGGGCGCCAAAGAAGGCATGATCACCCTGGAACGGGCCCTGGCCAATCTCATTCAGGAGCAGGCCATCAGCCGTGCCGAAGGAATCCACAAGACCACTCGACCTGAGGAGCTGGAGCGGCTGCTGAATCAGGGATGACGCAATTCACCGTCACCTACACCACCCGGGGAGGCAGGCAAAAGGTTGTCACGCTGGAAGCGGCCAGCCCTGCAGAAGCCAAGCGCACCTTGAGAAGGCGGGGCATTGATTCCACCAACCTCACCCGCAAAGACACCACCGGCCCGGCCCCTTCCACCGCTTCCAGAGCTCCAGCAAGCCAGGGGGGCTGGCGCAAGTTCTTGGAGAGGCCACCATCCATCAAGGAGAAGGCCGTTTTCGCCAGCAAGTTGGCCACCCTGGTGAATGCGGGTGTGCCCATTCTGCGCAGCATTGATCTGATTCATCGCCAACAGAAGTCACCCCTCTTTCGCCGTGCCCTCGCGGCCATGATTGAGGAGGTGAATCAGGGAGAAAACCTGGCCACATCCATGCGCCGTTGGCCAAAGGTTTTCGACAAACTCAGCATTGCCATGGTGGAAGCGGGGGAAGCCGGTGGTGTGCTCGATGAAACCCTCAAACGTCTAGCCAAACTGTTGGAAGAGAACGCAAAACTTCAGAACCAGATCAAGGGTGCCCTGAGCTATCCGGTTTCAGTCTTCGCCATCGCCATCTTGGTGTTTCTGGGAATGACGATTTTCGTTATTCCCACCTTTGCGGGGATTTTTAAGGAATTGGGGGCAGACCTGCCCGTGTTCACCCAGATGATGGTTGATCTGAGTAACACCCTGAGATCGTCCTTTTCCATCGTGCTCATTGCCCTCCTGTTAATCGCAGCCTATGGCCTGAAAACCTTTTATGGCACACCCGTGGGGCGCCGAAGGATCGATCGTCTAATTCTTCAAATCCCCCTGTTTGGTGATCTCATCCAGAAAACAGCAACGGCCCAATTTTGCCGAACCCTTGCGTCCCTTTCAAAAGCGGGGGTGCCCATCATGATGTGCCTCGAAATCCTTACGGAAACGGCCACTAACACCATTTTTGCTGATGCCATCAACAACTCACGGGTTGACATCAGCGAAGGGATCCCCCTCAGCACAGCTCTGGCGATGAAAAATGTCTTCCCGGAACTGGCCATCAGCATGCTGATCGTGGGGGAAGAAACAGGAAACATGGATGAAATGCTGTCCAAGGTTGCCGACTTTTACGAGGACGAAGTGACCTCCACGGCAAAAATGCTCACCTCCTTGATCGAACCCTTCATGATTGTTATTGTGGGGGGAATTGTGGCCTCTATTCTCGTGGCCATGTACCTACCAATGTTCTCTGTATTTGAGCGGGTTCGCTAAGTTTTTCTTGCTTCGCCTTGAACTTGCTCTGGGCTGGAGATCAGGGCTCGGCCAGCTTGCCAACCACTGGTCCAACAGTGCTGAAAGTTGAATCCCCCGGTCACTCCATCCACATCCAGCAGCTCACCGACAAGGAACAGACCAGGCTGCAACCGACTTTCCATCGTGCTCCCATGCACTTCCTTGAGGGGCACCCCACCCGCGGTGACGAACTCCTCCCCAAACGGCCCCCGGCCCACCACCCCGTAGCGACTGGCCACCAGCCCATTCACCAGGGAGCGTTGCCCCTGGCGGTCGAGGTCGGCCCAACGACAATCCTCCTTCAGCCCTGCGGCAGCCACCAACGCGGCCCAGAGCCGTCGGCTCAGGCTGGGCAGGGCCCGATGGGTGGCGATCTGACGGCGTGCCTGTTGGAGACGGGCGGCCGCCAGGAGGGCCTCCACCTCCTGGCGGGGCAACCCACCCGTCCAGTCCACGCCAAGCTCCGCCCGATAGCCCCAAGCCTTGAGTTGCCTGGCGGCAAACGCCGTGAGGCGGAGGGTGGCCGGCCCGCTCACCCCCCAGTGGGTGATGAGCACCACCCCCCTCTGGCGGAAGGGGGTGGGTGACGGGGCTCCCCCAGCGGGGGGATGGAGGGTAAGCACCACGGGGTCCCCGGTCACCCCCGCCAGGCCCGTGAGAGCGGACGCCTCCAAGGACAGGGTGAACAGGGAGGGAACGGGTGCCACCACGGTGTGCCCCAACGATCGGGCCAGGCGGTGGCCACTGGGGTGGCTGCCGGTGGCCAGCACCAAGCGCTCGGCCCCCAGGGAACCCCCATCCCGCAGGGTGAGGGCAAATCCTCCCTGGGGGCAGGCCTCCGCTCGCTGAAGGGCCACCCCAGACCGCACCCGCACCCCTGCGGCCTCTGCCGCCTTGCGCAGACAAGCCACCACCGAGAGGGAGGACTGGGAGCGGGGAAACAAACGCCCATCCGACTCCTCCACCAGCTCCAGCCCATGGCGCTGGAACCACTCCAGGGCCTCCCGGGGCCCAAATCGCGTGAAGGGGCCCAGCAGGGCCGGGCCACCCCGGGGGTAGTGGGCCACCAGCTCGCGGGCCTGCCAGCAGGCATGGGTGACATTGCATCTCCCGCCCCCACTGATGCGCACCTTGTGCAGCAGCTCAGGGGTGGCCTCCAGGAGCCACACATCCTTCACCCCGCCCTCCGCCGCCAAGATGGCCGCCATAAAACCGGCGGGTCCGCCACCGGCCACCAGAACCGACACCCGCATGGGCAGATTGGTGGGCAGCATGGAGCAATGCCGAACGCCTTTCGCTTCAGTGTGGCGCCCATGCTCGACTACACGGATCGGCACTTCCGGGTGCTGATGCGTCAAGTGAGCCGCCACAGCCTGCTCTACACCGAAATGGTGGTGGCC
>JAYKHG010000001.1:0-3641 GCA_035284825.1 Cyanobacteriota bacterium | reverse complement strand
TTAATTGATTGGCTTGGTCTCCTTTACTCCGCCCACAAGACGCTCCACAGCTATCTTCAACAGCAGCGATACCAACCCCACACCCCCGAGCACCAGGGCGGCGCCATAGGCCAGTTCGGTGTTGTATTGCTTGTAGCTGTCCTCCACAAAGAGAGGCAGGGTTTGAGTTTGGCCGGCGATGTTGCCACTCACCACGGCCACGGCGCCAAATTCCCCGAGGGCCCGGGCCGTGGTGAGCACCAGCCCATACAGCACTGCCCAGCGCACCGTGGGCAAAGTGACCTTGCGAAACACCTGCCAGCTGCTGGCCCCCAGGGTGCGGGCCGCTTCCTCCTGATCCCAGCCTTCCTCCTCCAGCAAAGGGATCACCTCCCTGGCCATGAAGGGGAAGGTGACGATGATCGTGGCCAGGGCCATGCCAGGCCAGGAGAAGATAATCTTCCAGCCCAGGCTGCCCACGACGTTCTTCAACAACCCATGGTTCGGGCTGTAGAGCAACACCAGCATCAAACCCACCACCACCGGCGAAATCGAAAACGGCAGATCGATCACGCTCAGCAAGAGGGCCTTGCCTGGAAATTGGCGCCGGGCGATGGCGGTGGCGGCCGCCAGGCCAAAGACGGTGTTGGCCGGCACGGCAATGGCCGCCATCAGCAGGGTGAGCTTGACGGCGGAGAGCAGATCCGGGGAAGAGAGGTTTTCGACGAAGGGGCCCAGCCCCTTGGCAAAGGCGCCCGCCACCACCTGCAAGGCTGGCAGCAGGATCAACACCGTCACGTAGAGCACGGCGATCAGCGGCACCAGGAAAGAGGCACTGGGCTTGGGAAGGGCGCGGAGGGAGCGGCGAAAGGAGGCCATGGAAAGAATGAAATGGATGGAGGCAGCCGTGGGATCAACCCACCACCAGCGGATTGGCCTCCCAGTGGCGGCCCCACACCTGGAGGCCATTGATCACCAGCAAACTGATCAGGGAAAAACCCAACATCACCATGCCGATCACGGTGGCGGAGGCGAAGTCGTATTCCTCCAGCTTTTGAATGATCAACGTGGGGGTGATCAGATCTTTGAAGGGCACATTCGACGAGATCATCACCACCGAGCCGTATTCCCCCACGGCCCGGCTGTAGCCCTGGGCCACGCCAGAAAGGATGGCCGGCATCAGCTGGGGCAGCACCACCCTCAGCAGGGTCTGGCGCGGGGAAGCCCCCAAGCACCAGGCGGCCTCCTCCTGGTCCTGCTCCATGGCCCGCAGCACGGGCTCCACGCTGCGCACCACGAAGGGCAGGGAGATGAACACCATGGCAATGGCCACCCCCAACCAGGTGAATGACACCTTCAGGCCAAAAATCTCCTTGAGGGGAGCCCCCAGCCAGCCATTGGTGCTGTAGAGCCCCGCCAGGGCCAGGCCCGCCACCGCGGTGGGGAGGGCAAAGGGAAGGTCGATCAGGGCATCCAGCAGGCGCTGGCCGGGGAACCGGCAGCGCACCAGGGCCCAGGCAATCACCACGCCGAACACCCCATTCAGCAGGGCCGCCAAAAGAGCTAGCCCAAAGGAAATTCGATAGGTGGCCAGGGCCTCGGGCGTGGTGGCCAGCTTGAAAAACTCAGCTGGCCCCACGGCCAAGGCCTTAAGGGCCATGGCCCCCAGGGGCAGAAACAACACCAGGATCAAGTAAACCCAGGTGATGCGCCACGACCAACTCAGCCGCAGCCACCCCGGCAGCCGCAGGGTGTTCACTGGACGGTCGGAAGCAACGGCAGAGGAGGCCGTGACGGGCTGGTGGGGAGCCATATCAGGAAGCGAAGCCGAAGCTACGTTTTAACGGTTGGGAAATGGTAGATCCGGCTGGGGACCTGGGCCAGGGCGGTCCCCGTGCTGCTGATTCCCTGGCGAGCTGCCAGGGGAGGGTGATGGAGAGCCAGGAAAAGGTGGGCCAAATCGGCCCGATCCAGGGGACTGAGCTCGCCGTTGCTGCTCCAGTGCAGGCTCCAGGGGGGGAGAGGCTGGTTCATCGCAGGGGCGGGATCAGCAGATCGTCCTCCCCGATGGCCAGTAGTTGTCCATCGGCCCGGAAGCGGCTCAGGATTTTGGTCACCGTCACCCGGGTGAGCCCGCAGAGGTCGGCCAGGCCCCGGTGGGTGAGGTTGAGTTCGCTGAGGGAGAGCCTGCAGCCGTGGGAGTTCACCTGGCCGAAGGACCCTCCAATCCACAGCAGGAGTTTGAGGAGCCTGGCATCGGCGGAGCGAATCCGTTGGATTACCGCCAATTCGGCGAGCATCTGCCGTTCCCGGCGAACGTGGTGGGCCATCTCCTCCGCCGAAGGCTCGAGGTGATCGACCACCACCGTGGTGAGGCAATGGAGTTCCAAGGGATGAAGGGGGGGATCTTCGCTGCTGATCACGTCTCCCGGACCCCAAAGGCCGAGGGTGATCGATTCCCCTTCCCAATCCCAGGTGAGAGAACGAACATACCCTTCCACAACTCGCCAACTCATGGCTTCTGGGAGCACGTCGTTGGGGTGGAGGGTGAGTCGCAATGGGCGCTTGTGAAGGCTGGCTGTCATGGCGTGGGTTGCAAGTGGAACGGAGGGGGCAGGGGGGAAGGAAGACCGACGCGGAACATTCGTTGACAACAGGCTTGGGAGAAACGGGCCATGGGGCTCGAGGGTGGCTGAGAACATTATGGCGTATTCCCGATCGGCTAACAGGTATTCCTGGGCACCCTTTGAGGGGCTCTCTCTCTCGCTCTCAAATGAAGAACATCGGCTGGGTTTGCCGCAGGGCATCCCGCTCCTGCAGCAGATCCAACAGGGTGAGCCTGGCCAGCACCGCATCCCGGGCCCCATCGGCCCGTTGGGCCAGCACGCCCACCGCCTGAAATTCCGGGGTGTCCCGTTCGCCCCGCTCCGGCTCCGGGCGCCGATCCCCCTCCAGGCAGGCCACCACCTCCCCGATGCGGATCTCTTCCGGGGGGAGGCGCAGCTGGAAGCCTCCCCGGGGGCCCCGCAGGCTCTTGAGATAGCCGGCCTTGCGCAGGCTGGTGAGCATCTGCTCGAGGTAGCGCTCTGGGATGGAGTGGCGGCTGGCGATCTCATGGGTCTGCAGGAGCAGGCCGCTGCCGCTGGCCTCCGCCAGGTCCATCAGGGCGATCAGGCCGTAATCCGTTCTGGCGCTGAACACCATGGGCTGCCCTGGAGATCCATCCAAAGCCACTATAAAACGGTTCCTCGATCGGAAACCGCACTTGGCTGTAGTCTTGGACACAGGAAGCCAGCAGACCCGTCTGTAGCTTCTAAATGTTCCCTACCGGCAAACTGTGAAACCCCTTCACCCTGCTATCTCCCGTCTGCCCCGGCGTGTGCCCCTGGCAGCGGTGGTTCTCCCTGTGGCGGCTGCCGCTGCCCTTGCCCCTGTGATTCTCCCCCTGGCCCAGGCCCAGCAGCCCGACAAGCCCCAGACCCTCACCTTGGTGTCCTACGCCGTCACCAAGAGCGCCTACGACGAGATCACGAAGCGCTTCGCGGCCGAGTGGAAGGCCAAAACCGGCCAAACCGTCACCTTTAAGGGAAGCTACGGCGGTTCCGGCTCCCAGACCCGTGCCGTGATCGACGGGTTGGAGGCCGATGTAGTGAACCTGGCCA